>JAYTRR010000214.1:0-10683 GCA_043746005.1 Burkholderiales bacterium | reverse complement strand
AGTATTTCTTGAGAGATTCGCGTTGGTCTTCGGCATCTGCGCTGTCCACATTCTGGCCACCGCGCACGGCGTCAATGGCGGTCTCCAGGCTCTTGCGGGTCAGGCCGTTGGCACGCACCACGTTGCCAATGTCGGCCTTGCTGTCCGCCAGGGCCAGGAGAAAGAGTTCGCCCGCTACAAATTGGTCGCCACGCTTGATGGATTCCTTCTCGGCCGCCTGCAGCAGCGAGACCATCTCACGGCCCACCTGCACCTGCTCGTGCCCCTGCACTTGCGGCAGCTTCTTCATGGCGGTCTCAGCACCGGCGGTGAGGCCAGGCACGTTCACGCCCGCGCGTTGCAACAGCGACTTGGGGCCGTCTTCTTGGCGCAGCATCGCCAGCAGCACGTGGGCAGGCTCTATGTACTGGTTGTCATTGCCCAGTGCCAGTGTTTGTGCCTCTCCCAAGGCTTCCTGAAATTTGGTAGTGAGTTTTTCGATTCGCATAAAGATCCCTTTAGTTGTCCTCAAGCTTGGGGACTACACCGGTCATTTCAAGTGCGATTCGGCTTTGAAGCAAGCCCAGACAACGGGGAACCTGATTTATATCAAGATCCGGCGGCCGCCCTCAGGCGTTTTTAGCGGCGATGCCCCATTTGGCCAGCGCCTCGTCATCGCTCACCCGTGCATCCACCCACTGCGCACCGGTGGGCGTTTGCTCTTTCTTCCAGAACGGGGCCTGTGTTTTGAGGTAGTCCATCAAAAACTCACAGGCCTTGAAACTCTCACCCCGGTGCGCGGAGGTCACCGCCACCATGACAATCTGGTCGGGCGGTTGCAGCAGGCCCACACGGTGGATGATGCGAGCCCCGAAAATGTCAAAGCGGACAAACGCCTCGTCAATCATGGCCTCAATGGACTTCTCGGTCATGCCGGGATAGTGCTCCAGTTCCATGGATAGAATGGGCGGCTCTTTCGCCGCAGAGCCGCCCCAAGGCGAAAGGGCCCCCTCGGGGGGCATCGCAGTACGCGAAGCGACAAGCGTGGGGGCCATATTCCGGTCCCGCACCGTGCCAATAAAACTGCAGACAGCGCCGACGCGGTGATCACCCGCCCGCAAGGCCGCAATTTCGGCCGCTACATCGAAGTCAGCCGTCTGGATGGAAACACGCACAGGTGGTTGCATGCTTCAGCCGCCCGTCACCGGTGGAAAGAACGCCACTTCAGCGCCCTCAACCAGCAGCGCCGATTCGTCACTCAGCGTCTGGTTCAATGCCATGCGCACGGACTTGCCACGCGCCAGAGCATCCGCGAAGTCGTCGCTGCGGGCAATCAACTCGTCACGCAACGCGGCCAGGGTGGTGGCGGGGGTGTCGATGGTTTCACCACCGGTGCCCAGGGTCTCGCGAATCGAGGCAAAGTATTTCAGATGCACTTTCATGCCAGCAACTCCGCAAAAGAAACAAACCGCACGATGTCTCCCGATGCAACGGTGCCACTGGGCGGGTTGTCAACCAGCCCGTCGCCCCACACGGCAGAGGTGAGTACGCCCGAACTCTGGTTGGCAAACAAGTCCAGTCCGCCGTCGTCGTTGCGCCGTACGCGCAAAAACTCACGGCGTTTATCGGCTCTGGCCCAGGTAAAGTCTGCGCGGGCAGCTACTGTTTTAATAGCAACATCTTCCTGTCCCTGCAGGCACAGCAGAAAGGGCCTCACCAGCAGCAAGAACGTGATAAAGCTTGAAACGGGGTTACCTGGAAGCCCCAGGAAGTGCGCAGGGCCAATGCGACCATAAGCAAAGGGTTTGCCTGGCTTGATGGCGATTTGCCACAAATCAAGCGCGCCCAGCGCCTGCACAGCGGGCTTGATGTGGTCTTCTTCGCCCACCGACACGCCACCGCTGGTCAGGATGACATCGTGTGAAGCGGCCGCATCCTTCAACGCCTGGATGGTGGCCTCGCGCTGGTCGGGCACGATACCCAGGTCGGTCACATCGCAACCCATGCGGCGAAGCAGCGCATTCAGGAAAAACCGGTTGGAGTTGTAGATGGCACCTGGGGGCATGTCCTGCGGCGCCACGGCACCGGGCATGACCAGTTCGTCTCCGGTAGAGAACAGGGCCACGCGGGGGCGGCGGATGACGTCCAAATGGTCCATGCCAATGCTGGCGGCCAGACCCAGCTCGGCGGGCCCCAGGCGACGACCTTTGGCCAGCACCACGTCACCCCGGGTTACGTCTTCCCCCGCCCGGCGAATGTTCTGGCCTGGCTTGGGCGCGATATTGACCTGCACGCGGGGCCATTCGGCGGCATCGGGCAGCGCGGTGCATTCTTCCTGCATGACCACCGCGTCTGCCCCGTCGGGAACCGGGGCACCTGTGAAGATACGCGCTGCGGTTCCAAGCTCCAGCGCATTGCCACTCGTACCCGCGGCAATGCGCTGCGAAACCGCCAACTGTGCGCCGGGTATGAGGGCATCGGCACATCGCAGTGCGTAGCCGTCCATGGAACTGTTGTCATGCGGCGGCACATGCAGGGCTGACACCACGTCCAGTGCCAGCACGCGCCCGTCGGCCTCCATGGTGAGCACCCGCTCGGTATCTGGCAATGGACGGGCATGCGACAAGAGCTGGCGCAGCGCCTCGTCCAGGGGCAAAAGTGGTGATCGCTGCGGCTGGGTCATCGGAATAATCTCGTTAGACGGACTGCGCACATTCCCGGGCGATCAGCGCCTTGATGGCATCCACATCGGCGTCCATTACGGACACCCGCTTGGGGAGTGCTTCAATACCGTCAAACTTGGATGGCCGATCGGGCTCACAGCCCAGCGCTTCGACAATCGTTTCGGCAAACTTGATGGGCAAAGCTGTCTCCAGCACCAACATCGGCACGCCGGGGGTAAGGTGCTCGCGCGCCACCTTCAACCCATCAGCGGTGTGGGTGTCGATCATCACATGGTGGCGAGCCCACGTGTCTCGAATGGTGTCCAGACGGTTGGCGTGGGTGCTTTTGCCGCTGACAAAACCGTAGCGCTCGGCACAGTGCACGAAAGCCGGATCCGCGCTGAGGTCGAAACGTCCTGCCTTGGCCAGATGCGGGCCAAACAAGTCGGCCGTGCGCGCGCCGTCGCGCCCCAGAAGGTCGAACACAAAACGCTCGAAGTTGGACGCCTTGGAAATGTCCATGGACGGGCTGGAGGTCTCGTGCGTATCGGCGCTCAAGCGCACCCGGTACACACCAGTCCGAAAGAACTCGTCGAGCACATCGTTTTCGTTGGTGGCGACCACCAGTTTGTCGATCGGCAGGCCCATCATGCGGGCCACATGGCCCGCGCAGACGTTGCCAAAGTTGCCGCTGGGCACGGTGAAGCTGACTTTCTCTGGCGCGGCCTGGACGCGACCGGAGGTCGCTTGGAAATAGCCCGCAAAGTAGTACACCACTTGGGCCATCAGGCGCGCCCAGTTGATGGAGTTGACGGTTCCGATGCGGTACTTGCGCTTGAACTCCAGGTCGTTGGACACGGCCTTGACCATGTCCTGGCAATCGTCAAACACACCCTTGACGGCGATGTTGTAGATGTTGGCATCCATCAGGCTGAACATCTGCGCCTGCTGGAAGGCGCTCATGCGCCCAAACGGGCTGGTCATGAAGACGCGCACGCCCTTCTTGCCCCGCATGGCGTACTCGGCCGCGCTGCCGGTGTCGCCGCTGGTGGCCCCCAGAATGTTGAGCTCTTCGCCACGGCGTGCCAATTCGTATTCGAACAGGTTGCCCAGCAGCTGCATGGCCATGTCCTTGAAGGCCAGCGTGGGGCCGTTGGACAAGGCTTCAAGGTACAGAGCATCGTCCAGTTCGCGCAGGGGCACGATCTCGCTGGTGCCAAACACCTCGGTGGTGTAGGTCTTGCGGCAAATGGCTCGGAGGTCGGCTGCCGGAATATCGTCGATATACAGCGACAGCACTTCGAATGCCAACTCGGCATAGCCTTGGCTGTGGTACACGGTACGCCAGCGCGAAAGCAGGGCGTCGCTGACCTGGGGATACGACTCCGGCAGATACAAGCCGCCATCAGGCGCCAGTCCTTCGAGCAGGATTTCGCAAAACTGGCGGCGTGTGGAGTTGCCACGGGTGCTGATGTATTTCATAATTTCCCGGAAAGGTTGTTCGATCACTGCACAAGGCGAAGAATGCCGGCCAAAAGATTGCGAAAGCTGTCAGAGCGCGCATTGTCCAGTTGGAGATGAACCCCAATTGAGCGCGATCCTCCGACCTTCTGATATTTTCCCTTTGTCAGGATGGACAATTCACGCGAGGGCGATTCCAAGTAATCGGGGCTACGAAATTTTTTTGTCAATTGAGACTTCACTAAGCCCGTGACTTCGAGTCCTAGCTGAACAGCCGCTAGATCAGCCAAATAGAAGGATTCAAGTTCTCTGCATGCAATGCGCACCAGCGCATGTGGTTTTCCAGCCTTGCCGCACAAGTCAACAAGCCGCGCCTTGACATCCATACAGCTGGGATGCGAGTCCTGGTCTCTGAGAACAAGAAAGCGTGCCTGGGGGTTGGAATAGCACCTGAGCTTCCGCGGCAATTGCTTCTCTAAATCCTGCTTACCCTGGAAGACCATGTATCTGAAAACAAATTGATTCGACGGCAAAAGTCGAGGGAGTACGCCCTCCAACATCACCCTCGCAGATTCTTCTTCCAAGCAAAAAACCAGCTCGGTCATGCTGGGTCGGCCCCTTCAAAGAATCCCTGATTCCACAAGTAGCCCATCTTGTCACCATCGGCCATGTACGCTGAAATCTGCGCATCGTCTTTCGCCCGGCGTATCTGGGTAGCCCCTCCCTCTTTGACGAGCCAATACACCTCATCAAGTTCCACTGCATTCAAAAAGTCTGGTGAGTGCGTAGAAACCAGTACTTGCCCTCCACGCTGGGCGTACAGACGAAATTCTTCGGCCAATTCAGTCATCAACTTGGGATACAGCTGGTTTTCAGGCTCTTCCACACATAGCAGCGGATGGGGCTTGGGGTCGTGCAACAACACCAGATAGGCAAACATCTTGATGGTTCCATCAGACACGTAGCGATCAAGGAACGGCGTTTTAAATGAACCATCCTGAAAACGTAACGTCAAGTAACCGTCGTCCATGAGCTTGGGTTCAATAGCATGCACACCAGGCACACGCCGGGCCATTGTGTCCAGAATATTCTTAAAGTCCTTCGGATGCTGCTCAAAAAAAAAGCGTGCAACGAGAGGCAGGTTGTCACCGGTTTCTGAAAGGTGCTCTGAATCACCTGCCGCTTCTTTTCGTCCACGCGCAGCATTGATATGGAAGTCAGACACATGCCAAGATTCCATGAGTTGCCGAAAAGCATTTGCGGCCTTGAAACGCTCAAACTGCCCCAGCCCTTTGATCGCCAACGTGTCAGGCGCGACCGTTTGAAACTCCCGCTCTAGGTCCTCGTCCGGCTTATTGAATTCCTCCTCGTTGGTAATCGCAAACCCCTGACCGTTCGTGAAATCCAGAAATCGAAAGGGACTTCCATAACGCCCACGCTTGTAACGCAATACCTCGCGCTTGACATAAGGAACGTTTGCTTTCTCGCCAATTTCCAGAGAGTAGGTAACCAACCGATCTATGCCTGCAATGGGCATTCGGTACTGAATTTCAATGAGTATGGTGTCATCTAGGCTGTCTCTGCTGAGCACTTCCTTGAATCGCCCCCGACTGTCCAAAGCCTGCCGCACATTGCTTTTGAGGCAATCGTGCAAAAAGCCAAAAACATCAAACAGCGTTGTCTTTCCCGCACCATTCGCACCTACAACCACCAAGAATGATGGCATGTCAGTGAGATGAACATCACGAAAAACCTTGAAATTCTTAAGGCGAATAGATTCGATTTTCATGAGGAATTTCTCTTTTAAGCCATCGATAGACAAGCGACAAAGCTTAAGCCAACTCTTCCTTGCGGATACGGGTAATGGGTTGGAGCACGGTGGGAAGTGCTTGCATGGCCGCCAATGCGCCATTCATTTTTGCTTCCTGACAATCATGCGTGAGGATGATCAGGTCGGTCTGGGTACTGCCCTCGCCACCCACCTCATCGGCCTCGCGTTGCAACACGGCGTCGATGCTGATACCCGCATCGGCCAGCAAACCGGTTACCTTGGCCAGCACGCCGGCCTGATCGGCTACGCGCAGGCGAAGGTAGTAGCTGGTGACCACGTCCCCCATGGACAACACGGGGGTGCTGCTCATGGCGTGCGGCTGAAATGCCAGATGTGGCACACGATGGGCCGCGTCGGCAGTGTGCAGGCGGGCGATGTCCACCAGATCCGCAATCACAGCACTGGCCGTCGGTTCCGCACCGGCCCCCTTGCCGTAGTACAGCGTGGTGCCGACGGCGTCGCCTTGCACCATCACGGCGTTCATGGCGCCTTCGACGTTGGCAATCAGGCGCTTGGCCGGCACCAGGCTCGGGTGCACGCGCAGCTCGATGCCTTTGTCGGTGCGCTTGGTAATGCCCAGCAGCTTGATGCGGTAGCCCAGTTGCTCAGCGTACTGGATGTCAGCCGCGCCCAGTTGGGTGATGCCCTCCACATAGGCCTTGTCAAACTGCACAGGAATGCCGAACGCAATGGCCGACATGAGGGTGACCTTGTGCGCAGCATCCACGCCTTCGATGTCAAAAGTGGGGTCGGCTTCGGCGTAGCCCAGACGCTGCGCTTCCTGGAGCACCACACCAAAGTCCAAGCCCTTATCACGCATCTCGGACAGGATGAAGTTGGTGGTGCCATTGATGATGCCGGCAATCCACTGGATGCGGTTGGCCGTCAGGCCTTCGCGCAGCGCCTTGATGATGGGAATGCCACCGGCCACGGCCGCTTCAAACGCCACCATCACGCCCTTGTCGGACGCTGCGGCAAAGATCTCGGTGCCGTGCACGGCCAGCAGCGCCTTGTTGGCGGTAACCACATGTTTACCAGCCGCAATGGCTTCGAGCACCAGCGTTTTGGCAATGCCGTAGCCGCCAATCAGTTCGATCACGATGTCGATATCGGGATTGTCAATGATGGCGCGGGCGTCGTTGACGACTTTCACACCATCACCGACGATAGATTGGGCACGGGCCACATCCAGATCGGCCACCATGGTGATTTCGATACCGCGACCGGCGCGGCGCTGGATTTCTTCCTGATTGCGCTTGAGTACGTTGAAAGTGCCTGCGCCTACCACGCCAATGCCGAGAAGGCCTACTTGAATCGGTTTCATATATATCTTCAGGTTTTATGCATTTAGCCCCCGCAAACAGTGCGTGAGCTGCTATCAAATCAATAGTAAATCAGTTGCTGTGCTGCTTGCGGTAGCTTTCCAGGAACCGGGCCATGCGGCCAATGGCTTCTCGCAAATCATCTTCATGCGGCAGGAACACGATGCGGAAATGATCCGGCGCGGCCCAGTTGAAGCCTGTGCCCTGCACCAGCATCACGCGGGTCTCCTGCAGCAACTCCAGAAAGAACTGCTGGTCGTCCACGATCGGGTACATCGTGGGATCCAGCTTGGGGAACATGTAGAGCGCCGCCGATGGCTTCACACAAGTGACTCCCGGAATGGCAGTAATGAGCTCATAGGCCAAATCGCGCTGGCGGCGCAGGCGCCCGCCCTCGCCCACCAGCTCATTAATGCTCTGGTGGCCACCCAACGCAGTCTGAATGGCCCACTGGCCCGGCACGTTGGAACACAACCGCATGTTGGACAGCATGTTCAGGCCTTCGATGTAGTCGCGCGCCGGGCGCTTGTCGCCCGACACCACCATCCAACCCGCCCGGTAACCGCAGGAGCGGTAGCTCTTGGACAGCGAATTGAAGGTTAGCGTCAGCACGTCATCACTGAGCGACCCAATGGCAGTGTGCTTCACGCCGTCATACAGCACCTTGTCGTACACCTCGTCGGCAAAAATCACCAGACCGTGCTCGCGGGCAATCTCCACAATAGCCAGCAACAAGGCATCCGAATACAGCGCACCGGTGGGGTTGTTGGGGTTGATGACCACGATGCCCTTGGTGCGCGGCGTAATTTTGGCGCGAATGTCATCCAGGCTGGGCATCCAGCAATTGGCTTCGTCGCACAGGTAATGCACTGGCGTGCCACCGGAGAGGCTGACCGCAGCGGTCCATAAGGGGTAGTCGGGCGCTGGCAACAACAACTCATCCCCATCGTCAAGCAAACCATTGGTGGCCATCACGATCAGTTCACTGGCGCCGTTGCCCAGATAGATATCGTCCAGCGTGACACCCTTTACGCCCTGCTTCTGCGTCTCGTGCATAACTGCCTTGCGGGCCGCAAAAATGCCTTTGCTGTCCGAGTAACCCGCCGAGTTGGGCAGGTTGCGAATCATGTCCTGCTGGATTTCCTCAGGCGAATCAAAGCCAAACACGGCCAGATTGCCGATGTTGAGCTTGATGATCTTTTGGCCTTCTTCTTCCATCTGCCGGGCGCGGTCCATGATGGGGCCGCGGATGTCGTAACAGACGTTGGCCAGCTTGGCAGATTTTTGAATGGTTCTCAAAGTCCCTCCGGGAGTCAGCAGCACAGGGTGAAACCTATAATTTGACCACAGTTCCGTATCGACCTGATGCGGTGCAGCATTCAAATTTCACCCGAATAACGCCATGAAACTCCAACCAGACGCCATTCAGGGGCCCTCCATCAACGAATATGGAACGGGGTGGGTTGCCGTCAACGGCGAAAAATTCAGCTCCAGCCTGGTCATCAGCGCCGCAGGTCCGCGTTTTGCCTGGAACTGCGCCCATTTTGAAGAGCTGCAAGCCAGCCACTTTGAACTGTTGGCCGAGATGGATGCGGAGCTGATCATTTTTGGCAGCGGTGACCGCATCCGTTTCCCGCAACCGCAGTGGCTGCAATCGCTTTATGCCCGGGGTATCGGCCTGGAAACCATGGATACGCAAGCCGCCTGCCGGACCTACAACTTTTTGGCCGCGGAAGGCCGTAAAGTGGTTGCCGCGCTTTTGTTGGAGCCCGGGAAGACCCTTGGGACCTAGGTCGCTCATTTCAGAGTAAAATCATGGGTTGCAGTCGAGGGTGACGTAACGCTGTCACGTTTCCAGCCCTCTGCTTTGACTGACACATCCAGCACGCGAGACTAAAAGTACCATATGGCGATCGTTGTCAACAAACCACTACCCGAATTTGAAGCCAATGCAACAGGTGGCATCAAGGTAAGCAACACCACCCACCTCGGGAAAACCATGGTTTTGTTTTTTTACCCCAAAGACAACACACCTGGCTGTACAACCGAAGCCATGCAGTTTCGCGACAAGTACAAGGACTTCGTGAAAGCTGGCGCAACTGTTTTTGGCGTTTCGCGCGACAACATGAAGTCGCACGACGAGTTCAAGACCAAACTGGAACTCCCGTTTGAATTGATCGCCGACACGGAAGAAAAAATGTGCCATATGTTTGGCGTGGTCAAGAACAAGATCATGTACGGCAAAAAGGTTAAGGGCATTGAGCGCAGCACTTTTTTGATTGGTACAGACGGTCTGGTCAAGGAAGAATGGCGCGGCCTCAAGGTCCCCGGCCATGTGGACGACGTTCTGAAGGCAGTCAAGGGACTCAAGAAAGTCGCCTGACAGGGTTGCGTTGTTTTGACGCACGCTGATCCGGCGGTGTCACTTGGCTCATGCATAATGATTCCATGCTGTTGAACATCGCAACCGCGCTCCTACAAAAAGCCGCCTTGGCTCAAGGCGGCTTTTTTGCTTTTGCGATTCCATTCTTTGTGTCCACAGCACTCCCCATTTCCATCCCACGAGCCTCAACCTATGCCATTGCCCCCCGCACCTACCAAACCCGCTGACCGGCTTTCTCCCAAAGCGTTTGAGGCCATTGCGCGCAGCGCCGTCAGGCCGACGACCAAGCCTGAACCCGTCGCGTCAAAGCAAGCGCCGGCCGCCCGTGCTGTCACGGACAAGGCTCCTGTTCGAGAAACCCCCCGCCATTCGATGCCGGCACTGCTGAAAGAGCCGGTGGCAACGTCGGCTGCCAAGGCCACCGTCCCCTCCCCAATCAGCGAACCAGCTGCGGCCCGGAGCGCGGTGCGCTCGAAGAAGTCGGCGCGCACCACCGGTCCGACGAAGCTGTTTGTTCTCGATACCAATGTGCTGATGCACGACCCGATGTGCCTGTTCCGCTTTGAGGAACACGACATCTATTTACCCATGATCGTTCTGGAAGAACTGGACGGCCACAAAAAGGGCATGACCGAGGTGGCCCGCAACGCCCGCCAGACCAGCCGAACGCTGGACGCATTGGCGGGCACACCGGGAGCGGACATTACCGCCGGATTCCAGTTGGCAAGCACCGGGCACCGCGAAGCACGCGGGAAACTCCTGTTTCAGACCCAGCCGCTCAACTACACCCTGCCCACCAGCCTGCCCCAAGGCAAGGCCGACAACCAGATTCTGGGTGTGGTCGAGGCACTGCGACAGAAATTTGCACCGCGTGAGGTGGTGCTGGTGTCCAAGGACATCAACATGCGCGTCAAGGCGCGCGCGCTGGGATTGGCGACCGACGACTACCAGAACGACAAAACCCTCGAAGATGGCGATCTGCTGTATTCCGGCTCTCTTGCGCTGCCTTCGGATTTTTGGGCAACCCATGGTCAAGCCGTCGAG
>JAYTRR010000213.1:0-29225 GCA_043746005.1 Burkholderiales bacterium | reverse complement strand
GTGAATGCTGCGTAAACAGCTATCAAAAACATAGCGCCTGCGAAGTCCGTCAGGCGCTATTTTTGTTTGTGCGCGAGGCGTCTAGCGCTTGGGGTCTGGATAAATCAGCCGCTGCAGGCCGGCGGTGCGGTCAAACTGCTTCCATTGTTTGGGGTGTTGCGCCAATCGATCGGCGACAGCCCACCAGGCGCTGGGGTTCACTCCCAGGCCGACGTGACTGGCAAAAACCTCCACATTTTCGGTATGGGGGTTTCGCTTGCAGGGCTGCTGGATGCTGGCTGACCACGCCACGACCCCATCGGTTCGAGAGTAGATGGACGTGGTCGGCATGGGCGGTGCAGCCGGCAGATCAAATTTCTGGGTTGCTGCCATGATGTCTTGCCCGCTGGCCAACTCGAAGAATCGCCATGCGTTGGTGCGTCTGTGCGAACCGGAAAAAGGCGTTCCCATCGTGATCACGCTACGCACACAATGGGGCAACTCCTTGGCCAGTTCCCGGGCGTAGATGCCGCCCAGACTCCAGCCAATCAGACTGATTTTGTTTCCGGTGGATTCAAACGTGTCAATAACCTGTCGTTTGGCCGTTTCCAGAATGCCGGCACGCGGGCCAAAGTTGTGCCCCTGGTTCCAGCCGGACACGTCGTAACCGAGGCTTTGCAGATAGCCGCGAAGCGGCGCTGTGGAGCCATCACTGGCCGACAGCCCGGGAAAAACAATGACCGAATGACCGTCTCCGGTCGGAGCACGCATTAGGGCAGGCCAGCTCGGTAGCACCGTCCAGAATTCGAAGGCGGCACGAAGCTCCAGCGCAACCAGCAATGCGCTGGGCGGGGTGTGGTGGTCACTGCTATCTTGTTTTCGCACATTTGCCATGAACTGGTATTAGCCTGTGAGGGCGAGCGGGAAGTGGTACTGAACAACACATTAGCAGGGATTGATATCGCCCATCCGGGTATCAGGCGTGCAATCCGGGGTCTTATCAGGATTAGGGTCACATGGGTGACTGGGAGGGTCGCCGTGTATGATCATTCGGCCTCGTTGCTGCACACCGCGCATCGTCGCCTTCAAGGAAAATCGATGGAAACTATGCAAGCATCTTCTTCTCTGGACCGTCTGGCAGCAACCCCGAATCAGCCGATTGTCGATTCCGGGCAGTACCTGACCTTGCGTCTGGGTGATGAGGGGTACGCCATCGACATTCTCCGGGTTCAGGAGATCCGCTCGTATGAAGAGCCCACCAGAATGGTCAACTCCCCGAGCTTCATCAAGGGCGTGGTGAACTTGCGCGGCGTTATTGTTCCGATTGTTGATTTGCGGCTGAAGCTGAGCATCGCGAAGGTTGAATACAACGAGTTCACAGTCGTCATTATTCTCAACGTGCGTGGCTCGGTGATTGGGGTCGTCGTTGATGCCGTGTCCGATGTGGTGACGCTGGACTCAAAAACCATCAAGCCTGCGCCACAGTTTGAATCGCCGATTGAAGCGCGCTTTATTGTGGGGCTGGCCAGCGTTGGTGATCGCATGCTGATTGTCATGAACATCGAGGCATTGGTCAGCAGCGCCGAGATGGGACTTTTTTCAACCCATCCGGTTTGAGGCGAATCGCTATTTTTGTTTGTCTTTGGAACGGTTACACATGAATTTTTCTAATATCAAAATAAGTGTCAAGTTAGGCCTCGCATTTTTTGTGATGGTGCTTCTGACCGTTGCAATCGGTAGCTTTGCCTTGGTGCAGTTGGCACGCATCAATGCCAATACGGAGGACATGGCAAAAAACCGGTTGGAAAGCATCAAATATGTGGGCCAAATACGGGGCTTGCTCAGTGACGTTCGTCAAGCTGAGCTGCAGCATGTCATGGCTGTCATCGGCGAGGAAAAAAACCCTGAGGCCGACCGCATCGCGGCTGACAAAGCCAAGCTCAAGGATATCGGCACCAAGCTTCAGGTCTTGTTCGATTCCCCCGCTGCACTTCAGGTTTTGGAGAAGTATGGGAAAAATCTCAGTGCTTACTACGCGACGGATACCCATTTGTTGGCATTGTCCGATATCGGACCTGCTGAAGCGCAGGCGAGCGCTGCCTACATGGGCGGCGCTTCCCGCGCTGCATTTTTAACTGTCTTGAAGGATATCCAGGAGATGGATGTTCTGAGCTCACAGGGCGCAGAGGCCGCTTATGCGGGCTCGCAAAAAACCTATTCTGCTTCCCGGTATGGCGTCTTGCTCATAGTGGCGCTGGCCGTTGGGTTGGCTGCTGCGATGGCGGTCTGGATCACCCGCCAGATTACCAAACCCATTGAGTTTGCCGTGGGCGCTGCCAAAGAATTTGCCGGTGGCAATTTGACGCACGCTCTGCATCCCCAAGGCTCTGACGAGCCTGCGCAGCTGCTGCACGCACTGGAGTCGATGCGGCTTGCTTTGGCCAAAGTCGTATCGAACGTGCGACAGGGATCGGAAGGCGTTGCGACCGCCAGCGCCGAAATTGCGCAAGGCAACCACGATCTGTCTGCCCGCACGGAGCATCAGGCAAGCGCGCTTGAACAAACGGCGGCCTCCATGGAAGAACTCGGCTCCACTGTCAAGCAGAACGCTGACAGTGCCCGTCAGGCCAACCAGTTGGCCTTGAATGCGTCCACTGTAGCGATCAGGGGCGGTGAAGTGGTGAGTCAGGTCGTCGAGACCATGAAAGGGATCAACGAGTCCTCCCGCAAAATTGCCGACATCATCAGCGTCATCGACGGCATTGCCTTTCAGACCAACATCCTGGCCCTGAACGCTGCGGTGGAAGCGGCACGTGCGGGTGAACAGGGTCGTGGTTTTGCGGTAGTAGCCTCGGAAGTTCGCTCACTGGCCGGGCGCAGTGCCGAAGCCGCCAAAGAGATCAAAACGCTGATTGGCGCCAGCGTGGAGCGTGTAGAGCAGGGAACGACACTGGTGGATCAAGCGGGTGTCACGATGAGCGAGGTGGTGAGCAGCATCAAGCGGGTCACCGACATCATGGGCGAGATCAGTGCGGCTAGCAATGAGCAAGCCCTGGGTGTAGCACAAGTCGGTGAAGCCGTAACCCAGATGGACCAGGCCACCCAGCAAAACGCGGCCCTTGTGGAGGAGATGGCGGCGGCGGCGAGCAGCCTCAAAAGCCAGGCACATGATCTGGTGGAAGTGGTTGCGGCGTTCAAGCTCGCAGATGGCAGCCATTCAAGTGCACCGGGTTTTTCGCCTCCCAAGGCGGCGGTACGCTCCAGCGTACCCAAGACGACGCCTTTCAAGGGTGTGGAGCGCCGGGCTGCTGGCGTGACGGGTAGTCCAGCGCAGCGCGCTGCACCCGCACCGAGAGTCAGCGTCAAAGCCAGTACAGCCCCTGGAGACGATTGGGAGTCATTTTGAGCGGTTGCCAGCCCTGGTTTTCAGGCCCCTTGTCTGAAGGGGCTTCTCTCCGTCAGGTCGTCCAGGTAGTTGCTGATTCCCTGGTCTTCACGCTCCAGAAATCGGGCAACCGCATCGGCAAACCCTGGATGTGCCAGCCAATGCGCACTGGTCGTTTTGACCGGTAGCAGGGCTCGCGCCATTTTGTGCTCGCCCTGTGCGCCGCCTTCAAAGCGGAGGTAGCCGTTGTCAATACACCATTGGAGGGGCTGGTAATAGCAGGCCTCGAAGTGAAGGCAGTCCACACGCTCCAGAGCGCCCCAGTAGCGGCCGTAGGCGACCCGGCTTGGATTTCTTGAGTCAATATTGCCTGTAGCCCCCGTGGAATGTGCGTCAATAGCTATCAAACTGCTAGCAATGGGCTGGCCGTCGCGCTCGGCAATGAAGAGTAGCCAGTGCTGCGGCATGGTGTCGGCCATACGCTGAAAGAAGTCGCGATTCAGGTACGGGGCATTGCCGTGCTCAAGGTATGTGCGTTCATAGCAATGGTAGAAAAAATCCCAGTCTGCACTGGAAATATCAACGCCCTGGATCGGGCGAAACGTGATGCCAGCGCCCCGCACCTTGCGGCGCTCCTGCCGTATTTTCTTTCGCTTCTCTTGTGAGAGCGACCCCAGGAACGCGTCGAAGTCTGCGTATCCCGGTGACGTGTTGGTCCAGTGAAACTGCACGGTGTGCCGCAACATCAGCCCAGCGGTGGCGCAGGCAGCTATGTCGGCATCCCCTGCAAACAGCAGGTGAAGGGACGACATGCCGCTTCGTTTGCACCACTGCACCAGCGTCTGCACCAATGCGGCGCGGGCGTGGTCGTTGCGCGCCAGCAGGCGGGCACCCGGCACGGGTGTGAAAGGCACTGCGACCACGGCTTTGGGGTAGTAGGCCAAGCCATGCTGCTGGTAGGCGTTGGCCCAGGCCCAGTCAAAAACATACTCACCATAGGAATGGTTTTTTGCGTACACGACGCAGGCAGCCTCCAGTTGACCGCCGGCGTCCAGGGTGATGAAGTGGGGCGCCCAGCCCGTGACGGGCGTGGCACTGCCGCTGGCATGCAGCGCCGCCAGGTAAGCGTGGCGCATGAAGGGGCTGGGCTCTGGCTGCGCCTGCAGCAGCTCGTCCCAGGCTTGGGAATTCAACTCCAGAGGCGAAGTCCGTACCCGGATGACATAATCAACGCGAGCCATGTTGCTGCCCTTGCATGGGTACTGCGAACGCAGCGCGGCCATTAACGAAACGGTACTGGTTCATGACTCTCAAACTGTGCGTTGCGCAACTTAATTTCATCGTGGGCGACCTGGACGGCAACGCCCAAAAAATCATCGCGGCAGCGCAACAGGCGCACGCGGATGGTGCGCGGCTGCTGCTGACTCCCGAGTTGTCGATTTGCGGCTATGCGGCCGAAGACCTCTTCTTGCGTCCTGCATTTATTCATGCCTGCGATGATGCCGTGAAAGCAGTGGCCCGGGCGCTAGCCGGGCTAAAAGACATGACCGTGGTGGTGGGCCACCCCACCGGAGGCGATAGCCGCACGCGTTCGGTGGCGGTGCAAAACCGCTTCAATTCGGCCAGTGTGCTGCGGGAAGGACAGGTTGTGGCCACCTATGCCAAGCGCGAGTTGCCCAATTACCAGGTCTTTGACGAACGCCGCTATTTCACGCCTGGTAACGGTGTTTGCGTGTTTGAAGCCGGCACGCCAGGCGAGCAAATCCGTGTCGGACTGCTGATCTGCGAAGACGCCTGGTTTGATGAACCCGCCCGGCTGGCCCAGGAGGCTGGTGCCCAGATGCTGGCCGTCATCAATGCCTCCCCGTTTCATGTGGGCAAAGGCTATGAGCGCGAAGACACCATGGCGATCCGTGCCCGCGCAACCGGCTTGCCGCTGATTTATGCCCATCTGGTCGGTGGGCAGGATGAAGTGGTGTTTGAGGGCCACTCGTTTGCCTTGAATGCCAACGGCTCCGTTGCAGGTCGTGCGCCCAGTTTTAAAGAGAATATATTCGTAGCCTTTGTGGAATCAGTGCAAGCAGCTATGAATATCATAGCAATGGTGGAGCCGATACGCACCCCCGAGCAGGATTTGTGGGACGCGCTGGTGCTCGGTGTGCGGGACTACGTAGGCAAAAACGGCTTTCCAGGTGTGATTTTGGGGCTGTCCGGCGGAATTGACTCTGCATTGGTACTGGCGATTGCCGTGGATGCGCTGGGAGCCGACAAGGTGCGCACCGTAATGATGCCATCGCCCTATACCGCAGACATCAGTTGGCTGGACGCCCGTGAAATGGCTGCGCGCATGGGCGTGCGCTATGACGAGATTTCCATTGTTCCGCAGTTCGAAGCCTTCAAGTCCTCCTTGGCCAAAGAGTTTGCGGGCTTGGCCGAAGACGCAACCGAAGAAAATATCCAGGCCCGCATTCGTGGCACCTTGCTGATGGCGCTGAGCAACAAACTGGGCAGCATGGTGCTCACCACCGGCAACAAGTCCGAGATGGCCACAGGCTATTGCACCCTGTATGGCGACATGGCGGGTGGTTTTGCCGTGATCAAGGATTTGGCTAAGACACTGGTGTTCAAAATGGCGCACTGGCGCAATGTCCACGACCCCTACGGTACCGGCAGCAACCCGATTCCGGAGCGCATTATTACGCGCCCCCCCAGCGCCGAGTTGCGCCCCGATCAGACCGATCAGGATAGTCTGCCACCCTACGAGATACTGGATGCCATCGTGGATCGCTATATGGAAAACGACCAAAGCATCGAAACCATTGTTGCAGCCGGATTTGCACGGGCTGATGTCGAGAAGGTGACACACCTCATCAAGCTCAATGAATACAAGCGACGTCAGGCTCCGATTGGGATCCGGGTGACGCACCGCAGCTTTGGCAAGGATTGGCGTTATCCTATTACCAATCGTTTTCGCGCGTGAATTAATATTTTGTGGGACAGTCGGTGTTGCCGTCCTCAACTGATTGGAAAAAAATGAAACAAATTACCGCCATCGTCAAGCCATTCAAATTAGAAGAAGTGCGTGAAGCGCTGGCTGAATGTGGTGTGACCGGCCTCACCGTGACCGAAGTCAAAGGGTTTGGCCGCCAGAAAGGGCATACGGAGCTGTACCGTGGGGCTGAGTATGTGGTCGATTTTCTGCCCAAGGTCAAAGTTGAAGTCGTGGTGAAAACCGAGGATGTTGAGCGTTGCGTGGATGCCATCGTCAAGGCCGCCCGTACCGGCAAGATTGGTGATGGAAAGATTTTCGTCACCAGCGTGGAACGCGTCGTTCGCATACGCACCGGTGAGCAGGACGAGTCCGCAGTCTGATTGTTGCGAAGAGTGGCTATGTGAAGCGGTGAAGCGCCGCTGCTGCCCAGATGCCTGCACACAGTACCAGGCTCAGCAGCACCGCGGCGCTGCCCATATCCTTGGCCCGCTTGGACAAGTCGTGCCACTCGGGGCCAATACGGTCAATGGCAGTTTCTACTGCCGTGTTGAGCAACTCTACCACCAGCACCAGCACTACACAGGCGGCCAGTAAAGCGGTTTCCACCCAGTTGTTGCCCAGCCAAAATGACAGTGGCAGCATCACCAATGCAGCCAATGCCTCTTGGCGAAATGCGGTTTCCCCCCATCCCGCACGCAAGCCTGCCATTGAATAGCCTGTGGCATGCCGCATCCGGCTCAGCCCAACGCGGTCTTTTTGAGGGTTTGCGGGCACGCTGGCAGTGGCTGGTTTAACGTTAGCAGGGTGCATAAATATCAGCGGCTGAGAGGTTCGGAAGAAACCAGGCGGGTGCCCGCCCACGCATCGTGCCAGAACTGCCCCTGTGGCTGCAACCGGCTGAGTAACGCCCAAAAAACGACCCACCCAAGAAAAATGACAGCTGATTTTGGTCCGCTGAGATGAAAAGGTGAAATAGCGATCAGCGGCGGCAAAAACCAGAGCCAGCTCAGGCAATAGCGACCCAATGCCCTGGCTTGCGACACAGCACGCCCATGGCGATCGACCAGCCGGATATGCCAGGTTTTCATTGCAAGGGTTTGCCCTTTTGCCCAGAACCAAACAAAATAAATGCCAAAAATAACGAACAAAAATGCCTGCAAGGCATTGCGGTTGTCCATTGCGTTGCGTGTTTGGCTCAAGGTACCAAAGAGGTATCCGGCCAAAAAAACCACGCCGAACATGAGCATGCCTTCATAGGTCCAGCATGCCATTCGGCGCCACAAGCCGGGAGTTTCAAAGGTGTTTTGCATCAGGATGAGAGTCAATTGACGCCTGATTGTAGGCGGACGTTTGCAGGTCCCGCCCTGCCGCGGCCTAGTTTGAAAGCGGTCCGGAATCAGTTCTGGGTAGCAGACGTAGCGGGAGACGTACCGGGGGCTTGACGCGTTGGCTGCGGCAGCAAGGTGTTGCGATCCAGGGTTTGCTTGGGTGCCAGTTGGGTACGTTCTTCCGCAGGTGTGTGGCGGGTAATGGGAACCGTTGTCAGTCGTTCCGATTGCACCGGTTTAATCCTGATTGCGGCACCTTTTGGCTTTTCGCTGGCTTCAGCCGCCAATTTCTTCTTTTCTTCCGGGCTGAGTGCCTGGTAAGTCTCCCAGTCGGCCGAGCGCTCGGATGGGGACAGCTTCTTGGTTTCGGCAAAGTTAAGCCGTGCCTGTTCGCGCTCGCGGGGTTTGAGCGCAGCCCACTCCGCCATGCGGCCTTGCAGTTTTCCTTGCTCTGCCGGTGCAAGTGAGGGGTAATTTTGCGCAAGCGCAATCCATTTACCCTTGTGCCCTTCACTTAGTGAATCCCAAGTACCCGCCAGCGGACGAAGCGTCTGCTGCTGCGCGCCGCTCAGTTCCCGCCATTGAGGACCGGAAGGCTTGACGACGGTTTGAGGGGCAGATGACTGTACCTTGAGCGCAACTGAGGCACTGTTGTTCCCCCCGGTTTGCGACCAGGTCATGGAAGTTGTAGTGACCAGTCCGGTCGCCATCAGCGTCAATACGGCAAATGAACGTTGCAGCGATTGGCGGAAAAGAATACGCGAGAGTGAATCAACAAACAACATGGCGTATCAGTAACCGTCAGTCGCGGCGATTCAGGTTCAGAAAATGCAAAAAACCCGGATCGGTGTAAGCCGCAGGAGGAAGATCGTCGGTGAGCAACTCAACGTCGACAGCCGCGATTTCACTCGCGCGTTTTTGATCCTGAAGGACGGCGATGGTCAGCAGACCCGCAATCAATGCAAACAAAGGGACCAGTGAAGCTATCCGGTTCCATAGGCTGCGATCGTCTCCGCCCATGTGTAAAGCCGCTACCCCACCATTGTGGGAGACACCAGACGCAACTTGGAGTTTGACTACCTTTCGCATTGATAGTGCTTGCATCCGCGCAGCCTTAAGACGTTCTGAGATGTCGTTAGGCAAGCTCACGGTTGATTCTGACAGGCGGGCCGCGATACGACTCCCGAATTTGTCCTCAAAGTTGTCTTGTAAGACCAAGTGCATATTGTTCATAGTTTTAATCCCTTTGCGCTCAAAGCTTTTGCGAGAGCATGAACAGCCCTGGAACAGTGCGTTTTGACACTCCCCTGGGAACAACCCATTGCCGCGGCAGTTTCTGCCACATCCAACTCTTCCCAGTAACGCATCAAGAAAGCTTCTCGTTGACGCGCAGGTAGTCGCTGGATCTCAATTTCGATCTCACGCAAGGTTTGTGCCCGTTCAGTCTGAGTTTCGGTACTTTCGTTCTGCTCAGGGTTGTTTGACGCGTGCAATGTTTCCAGTAGGTCGAAATCCCCATCTTCGTTGGAGGATTCAAAATCTCCCATATTGGTAAACAGGGCGTTTTGTGTCTTTTGCCTGCGGAACCAGTCCAGTGTGCAGTTGGACAAAATTCGGTGAAAGAGCATTGGCAGCTCTTCAGCCGGCTTATGTCCGTAATGCTCAGCCAGCTTCATCATGCTTTCCTGAACGATGTCCAGAGCGGATTCCTCGTTGCGAACGTGATACACCGATCGTTTAAAAGCGCGCTTTTCTACGCTTTTCAGAAATTCGGAAAGTTCGAGTTCAGATGCCAATTGTGACAAGCCAACGAAAAAAGGAATGTTGTACAGAAACGCCGAGACAAAAAGGGTCTCCACGTTCTGCTACTTGGCGGAATTATGGCACCCGCTTCGTTGATATCGCTGGCGTATTTTTGAAAATACGGCGACTCAGTGCGATAATATCGGTTGCAATCAAAAGGCAAACGGGTTTTGGTCCGGCGCAATATTCAATGTGCCCATGGCCCTAATCTTAAGTTCCGACGCGACTCCACAAGTGTTTGCGAAGGGGCACCCAAGGTTTTTCGTCAGAGAAATTCACAAAGGTTCATCATGGAAATTTCCAAATCCGAAATCGCGTCGGCTGCTGCCGCGTCCGCCACAGTCAAAACACAGGGTGTTTCACCCGCATCGCAAGAACTCCGTGGTGCTGAAGTCCTGGTCAAGGCGCTTCAGGCTGAAAACGTCAAGTACATCTGGGGGTACCCAGGCGGAGCCGTACTGCACATATACGACGCTTTTTACAAGCAGGATTCGATCCAGCATATTTTGGTGCGCCACGAGCAGGCGGCTGTGCACGCTGCCGATGGATATGCCCGGGCAACCGGAGATGTGGGCGTGGCGCTGGTCACTTCAGGTCCTGGTGTGACCAATGCGGTCACGGGCATTGCTACTGCCTACATGGACAGCATTCCCATGGTCATCATCACGGGACAGGTGCCAACGCATGCGATTGGCCTGGATGCGTTCCAGGAGTGCGATACCGTCGGCATCACCCGTCCAATCGTTAAACACAATTTTCTTGTGAAAGATGCGCGCGACATCGCTGAAACGATGAAGAAGGCGTTTCACATTGCCCGCAGCGGCCGGCCGGGCCCGGTCGTTGTGGATATCCCGAAGGATGTCTCCTTCAAGAAGGTGCCTTACACGGGTTATCCCACTTCGGTCGAGATGCGTTCTTACAACCCAGTGCGCAAGGGGCACGGTGGACAGATTCGCAAAGCTCTGCAGTTGCTGCTCGCAGCCAAGCGTCCCTACATTTATACCGGCGGTGGGGTTCTGCTAAGCAACGCATCCGCGGAGTTGCGCACTTTGGTCGATATGCTGGGATATCCCTGTACCAATACGCTGATGGGCTTGGGTGCCTATCCGGCAAGCGATCGCAAGTTTTTGGGTATGCTGGGCATGCACGGAACGGTTGAGGCCAACAATGCCATGCAGAACTGTGATGTTCTGCTCGCGGTGGGTGCTCGCTTTGATGACCGTGTCATCGGCAATCCCAAGCATTTCGCCCAGAATGAGCGAAAAATTATCCATATCGACATTGATCCGTCGAGCATTTCCAAGCGCGTGAAGGTTGACATTCCCATTGTGGGCGATGTGAAAGACGTGCTCAGCGAAATGATCTCCATGATTAAGGAGAGCACAATCAAACCCGATGCGGAAGCACTGGGTGCGTGGTGGGATACGATCGAAGCTTGGCGCAAGCGCGACTGCATGAAATACAGTCTGGGCAAGGGCGACGTGATCAAGCCGCAGTATGTTGTGGAGACGCTTTGGAACATGACCAAGGACGCAGACACTTACATCACGTCCGATGTGGGGCAGCATCAAATGTGGGCGGCGCAGTACTACAAGTTTGATGAACCTCGCCGCTGGATCAACTCAGGCGGTCTTGGCACCATGGGCGTGGGTATTCCTTACGCTATGGGCGTCAAGTTGGCCAAGCCCGACAGCGAGGTTTTTTGCATCACGGGAGAGGGTTCCGTGCAAATGTGTATTCAGGAACTATCAACCTGTCTGCAATACAACACGCCCATCAAAATTGTGTCGCTGAACAATCGTTTCCTCGGCATGGTTCGCCAGTGGCAGGAGGTCGAATACGAGGGCCGCTACAGTCACAGTTACATGGATGCGCTCCCTAATTTTGTCAAGCTGGCAGAGGCCTATGGGCATGTGGGCATGCTGATCGAAAAGCCGCAAGATGTTGAGCCTGCTTTGCGCGAAGCCCGCAAGTTGAAAGACCGAACGGTCTTCATGGACTTCAGAACCGATCCGACCGAGAACGTGTTCCCCATGGTTCAAGCTGGCAAGGGTATTACCGAGATGTTGCTCGGGTCAGAAGACCTGTAATTGGCCGCATTTTTCTTGAACTTTATTTGACGAATCTATTGTCTGCCGAGCCCCGGTGTTACCGCATCGGGGGGAGGGCAGCGAAAAGAGGAATCTATCAATATGAAACACATAATCGCTGTATTACTGGAAAATGAGCCAGGGGCTCTTTCGCGGGTCGTCGGGTTGTTTTCGGCCCGTGGCTATAACATTGAATCGTTGACCGTGGCGCCGACAGAGGATCCCAGTCTGTCCCGCATGACTATTCAGACCACGGGTTCTGACGACGTTATTGAACAAATCACCAAGCACCTGAACCGCCTTATCGAAGTGGTTAAAGTAGTGGACTTGACCGAGGGTGCCTACATTGAGCGTGAGCTCATGATGGTCAAGGTACGAGCGGTTGGCAAAGAGCGCGAAGAGATGAAACGCATGGCGGATATTTTTCGCGGGCGGATCATCGATGTAACGGACAAGAGCTACACCATTGAACTGACAGGCGACCAGTCCAAGAACGACGCCTTTCTGGAAGCGCTTGAGCACGCTGCAATCCTTGAGACCGTACGAACCGGCTCAAGTGGCATCGGACGAGGTGAGCGCATTTTGCGCGTGTAATTTTTTTTACGTAAGTTTGGATAGTTTTTAGCAACCAGGCGCCTTTCGCCACTATTTATTTCGGAGAGAAGATGAAAGTTTTTTATGACAAGGATTGCGACCTGAGTCTCATCAAGGGCAAGACCGTTGCCATCATTGGCTACGGAAGCCAAGGGCATGCCCACGCGCAAAATTTGAACGACAGCGGCGTGAAAGTGGTGGTCGGTTTGCGTAAAGGCGGAGCCTCCTGGCCCAAGGTTGAGAAAGCTGGCTTGAAGGTTGCTGAAGTGGGCGAAGCCGTGAAATCGGCCGATGTGGTCATGATTCTGCTGCCGGACGAGCAAATTGGGTCTGTCTATACCAATGACATTGAGCCCAACATCAAGCAGGGTGCTTCGCTCGTGTTTGCTCACGGTTTCAACGTGCATTACGGTCTGGTTACGCCCCGTGCTGACCTGGATGTCTGGATGGTCGCTCCCAAGGCTCCTGGGCACACTGTGCGCGGAACGTATGCCCAGGGTGGCGGAGTCCCCCATCTGATTGCAGTGCATCAGGATAAATCGGGGCGCAGCCGCGATTTGGCGCTGAGCTATTCCATGGCAAACGGTGGCGGTAAGGCCGGCATCATTGAGACTAATTTCCGTGAAGAAACCGAGACGGATCTGTTCGGTGAGCAGGCTGTTTTGTGCGGTGGTACGGTCGAATTGATCAAAGCGGGCTTCGAAACTTTGGTCGAAGCCGGGTACGCGCCAGAAATGGCCTATTTTGAGTGCCTGCATGAACTCAAGCTGATTGTTGACATGATCTATGAAGGCGGCATCGCCAACATGAATTATTCGATCTCCAACAACGCCGAGTACGGCGAGTACGTCACTGGCCCGCGCATCGTGACCAGCGCTACCAAAGACGCGATGCGTCAGTGCCTGAAGGATATTCAGACCGGCGAATACGCCAAAAGCTTCATTCTGGAGAACAAGGCCGGCGCTCCTACATTGCTGAGCCGTCGTCGTTTGACCTCAGAGCACCAAATTGAGCAAGTCGGTGAAACCTTGCGCGCAATGATGCCCTGGATCAAAAAGAACAAGCTGGTCGATCAGACTCGCAATTAACGCCAGTAAGGCGTTTCGATAAAGGCCACCTCGGTGGCCTTTATTTTTGACCCATACATGTTGCAGGGAAATCCACCTGTGACTGGCTTACACTTCGACGTTTGGCGCGCTGCCGGACCGGCTTGGCAAGGAGAATTTATGCATGATGGAACAGATTCTGGCATTACCGACAATGATGCGGTCTTGGTGCGCAAGCGGCGCAAAGGCATCTACGTGTTGCCCAATCTGTTTACATTGGCGGCGCTCTTTGGAGGTTTTTACTCCATCGTGATGGCGATGGATGGCCGGTTTGACTTGGCTGCCGTAGGTGTATTTTGTGCCATGGTTCTCGATAGTCTGGACGGGCGGGTGGCGCGTATGACCAATACCCAGAGCGCCTTTGGGGAGCAGATGGACTCCCTCTCTGACATGGTTTCCTTCGGTGCTGCGCCTGCACTTATTTCTTACGAATGGGCACTCAGGGGCTTGGGTCGGTGGGGCTGGTTTGCGGCTTTTGTCTATTGTGCTTGTGCAGCTTTGCGTTTGGCTCGGTTCAATGTGAATACGACCGTGGTGGACAAGCGATTTTTTCAGGGGCTTCCTTCTCCTGCCGCTGCAGCGCTGGTGGCTGGTTTTATATGGCTGTGTACGGATCTTGGCATCAAAGGCCCAGCCGTCGCTTGGGCCGTGTTCTTTTTGGCACTGTATGCCGGATTGACAATGGTGACCAACGTGCCTTTTTACAGTTTCAAGGATGTGAGTATGAAACGAAGCGTACCCTTCGTCGTCATTGTGCTGATTGCACTTGGAATAGCCGTTGTGAACGTTGATCCACCCACTGTCATGTTTGGCATTTTTGTTATTTATGGTTTGAGTGGATATGCTGTCTACGGATGGCGGAAAGCCAAGGGCGTTCAGACCAGTTTGATCAGTACGTCAACCGACGAGCCAGATGAACGTGGACTGCACAAGTAAATCGGGTGACGGGCATCAAACGAACAAAAGGAGTTTTGAATTGGCTGACAAACTAATCATTTTTGACACCACTTTGCGTGATGGTGAACAGTCGCCGGGTGCTTCGATGACGCGCGATGAGAAGCTGCGTATTGCCCGTCAGCTAGAGCGATTGAAGGTGGATGTCATTGAGGCTGGTTTTGCGGCAAGTTCAAACGGAGACTTTGAAGCAGTCCAACTGATAGCCAATACCATCAGGGGTGCCACAATTTGCTCGTTGTCACGTGCCAATGACCACGACATTTCGCGCGCAGCTGAAGCGCTCAAGGGTGCAAATAACGCTCGCATTCATACATTCATTGCTACCTCGCCATTGCACATGGAGAAGAAGCTGCGCATGACACCTGACCAGGTGTTTGAGCAGGCCAAGCAGGCGGTGCGATTTGCCCGGAATCTGGTTGCGGATGTTGAATTCAGTCCGGAGGATGGCTATCGCAGTGATGTCGACTTTTTGTGCCGGATCCTGGAAGCCGTCATCAATGAAGGCGCCACGACCATCAACGTCCCCGATACGGTGGGATATGCGATACCTGAGTTGTACGGCAACTTCATCAAGACTCTTCGTGAGCGAATCCCCAATTCCGATAAGGTAATTTGGTCTGTTCATTGCCACAATGATTTGGGCATGGCTGTGGCGAATTCTTTGGCAGGGGTCAAGATTGGCGGGGCACGTCAGGTGGAGTGCACCATAAACGGTCTGGGAGAGCGTGCCGGCAACTGCAGTCTGGAAGAGGTTGTGATGGCCATCAAGACCCGGCAGGACTATTTCGGACTGGAATTGGGAATCGATACCCGGCACATTCTGGCGGCCAGCCGCATGGTCAGCCAAACCACAGGCTTTGTTGTGCAGCCCAATAAGGCGGTGGTGGGTGCCAATGCATTTGCCCACGCCTCCGGCATTCACCAGGATGGTGTGCTCAAGGCGCGCGATACCTATGAAATCATGCGAGCCGAGGATGTGGGGTGGACAGCCAACAAGATTGTTCTGGGAAAGTTGAGCGGTCGAAATGCGTTCAAGCAACGCTTGCAAGAGCTGGGCGTTCAGATGGAAAGTGAAGCAGACATCAATGCCGCGTTTACGAGATTCAAGGAACTCGCAGATCGCAAGAGTGAAATTTTCGATGAAGACATACTTGCCTTGGTGAGTGATGAGAGCGTGACGCACGTCAAGGAGCAGTACGGCTTTGTCTCCTTGTCGCAGCACAGCGAGACCGGCGAGCGGCCACAAGCCAGCATAGTATTTACCGTAGACGGCAAAGAAGTCAAAGGCTCCTCCGAAGGCAATGGGCCTGTGGACGCTTCGCTAAAAGCTATTGAGGGTCACGTTAAAAGCGGCGCCGAAATGGTGCTCTATTCTGTCAATGCGATCAGTGGCTCCACAGAGAGTCAGGGCGAGGTGACCGTGCGTCTGCAAAATAGCGGAAGGGTGGTCAATGGCGTCGGGTCGGATCCCGATATCGTGGTCGCTTCCGCAAAAGCATACCTGAGTGCACTCAATAAATTGCATAGCAAAGCGGATCGCGTAGCCGCGCAGGGTTAGGGTCAACCCCAATTGCTTACTAATTTGTTGAAGTTTGTCGCGCAAGTAGTTGATCTTGCGCGACTTTTCTGATTAAACTCTCATTAGACGGTGAGGCTGTTGGCCAGATTTCTGGCGATTCGCCTTGCTGCAGCGTTGGAAAACACCATGAATCAACTCTTTTCCCGGCTGGGGCTGCTTGCTGTACTGTCTTTGATGGGCATGACGCCTGTGTATGCAGTCACATCTCAACACCAAGCGGGCGCAGAGAAACCGCGGGTCATGAAACGCACTGTAGCGAAGGGTCAGCTGGTGCGAAAGCGGGTGGCTGTGCGCATTGCGGCGGTACCAAAGGCGCCGTCATTCGGGGAGTTGGCCGGGTTGCATGGCGGGCGTGATGCACTGGATTTGAAGTCCAGTGTCGCGTTTGTGGTCGACCAGGATACAAAAGAAGTGCTGTTTCGTAAGAATGAGTTGGCGGTACTTCCTATTGCTTCCATCACCAAGCTCATGACTGGCTTGCTAATCAGCGAAGCCAAGTTGCCCATGGATGAAGTGATAGAAATCACCCAGGCCGACGTGGATCTTGAAAAAGGAAGCTCCTCTCGCCTGAGGGTTGGCACTACGTTGACCCGAGGGGAGTTGTTGCATCTGGCGTTGATGTCCAGTGAAAACCGAGCGGCACACGCGTTGGGGCGCAGCTACCCAGGCGGACTGCCAATGTTTGTAGGGCTGATGAATACGCGGGCCAAAACGCTTGGAATGAATGACACCAGCTATGTTGAGCCCACCGGTCTGTCGAGCAAAAATCAGTCGAGCGCGCGAGATCTGGCGACGTTGGTGAATTTCGCCTATGGTGATCCGACCTTGCGTGAATTGTCGACGTCTACCGGTTACCAGGTTGCGGTAGGGCATCGAACTCTGCAATACAACAATACCAACCGGCTGGTAAAAAACCCGGCTTGGGACATCGGGCTGCAAAAGACGGGTTACATCAACGAGGCTGGCCAGTGTCTTGTCATGCAAGCCAAAGTAGCGGGCCGAAAAATCATCATGGTATTTCTGGATTCAGCTGGAAAGCTCAGTCGCCTGGGTGATGCGGAGCGAGTCAAGCGCTGGGTTGAATCCATTCCCGCGGTAGCGAGCAAGACCTCTCCTGTGGCCAGCATTCACCCAGACCACCCAGTTATTTCCAACTGATCATTCGCGAATTACCGAACCGTGCTCGGCTTGTGTCCCAGTGCTTCGGAAATAAGCCGTGCGGTTTCTTTGAGTTTGGGTAGCCAGCTGTCTTCCATTCGCCCCGAGGGGGCTGAAATGGAAAGCCCGGCTACCAATTTGTTCTGATCATCGTAGACTCCTGCCGCCATGCAGCGCACCCCGAGCTCCAACTCTTCGTTGTCATTTGCTTGGCCATATTGGCGGACCTTGGACAGTTCCCGCTCCAGATCTTCCAATTGCGTAATGCTATTTTTGGTGTGCCCTTGTAAACCTGTGCGAGCGGCATAGGCGCGAATCCGCTGGGGATCATCTGCTGCAAGAAACAGCTTGCCGACCGACGTGAGGTGCAAGGGGGCACGTCCTCCAATGGCTCGCACGACCTGCATTCCGGACCGTTCACTGTAGGCGCGCTCAACGTAAATGATTTCGTCTCCTTGGCGCATGCTTAAATTGACGGGTTGCTGGGTGAGCTTGTGAAGCTCTCTCATCGGAGCTACGGCCGCATCACGGACGTTGAGCCGTCCTTTGACCAAGTTTCCTAATTCAAGCAGTCGCATTCCTAGCCTGTAACTGCCAGCCTGGGGACGATCTACAAAACGGCCTATCGCCAGATCATTCAGGATGCGGTGGGTAGTTGATGGATGGAGTCCTGCTTTTTCGCTGATTTCCTTCAGCGAGATGGCTTCCTCACGCGACGCGAGTACGTCGATCAGTGTAAACATGCGTTCAAGTACCTGAACGGCGGGAACACTGGGAATGTCGGGGTCTTTTTTTGCCATGGTGCTTTCTTTGCCCCTATCTTATCGTGTGACCACGACACCAAATCCATTGACAAGCGGTGCGTTGAACAACTTAGCCTGGGGCTGGGGTCGTGCTGGAGAATGTGGACCATTGACTGTCAATCAATAGTTGCATGGGGGCAAAACGGGCTTTGTAGCTCATCTTCGGGCTTTCCTGTATCCAGTACCCCAAATACACAAAGGCAAGCCCCAGGAGTTTGGCTTGTTCAATTTGCCACAGTACGTTGAAGGTTCCAAAGCTGGATTTTTCTTCAGGCTCAAAAAATGTGTAAACCGCCGAAAGACCATCATCCAGAACGTCCAGTATGGAGACCATTTTCAGGGCCCCGGGTATTCCATCGTTCGAAGGCGATCGGAACTCAACCAGCCTGGAATTAACGCGACTTTGCAGCAGAAACTGGGTGTATTGGTCAATGCTGTCTTCGTCCATGCCGCCGCCGGCATGCCGACTATTTTGGTAGCGCAGGTAGAGTGCGTAATGCTCTGGTACGAAGCCGAGCTTGAGTACGCGAATCGATAAGGTCTGGTGTTGTGTCCACGCACGGCGCTGGCTTCTGCCGGGTTTGAACTGATCAACGACCACACGCAACGGAGTGCAGGCCTGGCAGCCGTCGCAGTAGGGCCGGTAAGTGAACATACCGCTGCGGCGAAATCCTTTGGTGACCAACTCAGAATAGGTTGCGTTGTTGATCAGGTGGCTGGGTGTCGCGACTTGGGAGCGAGCTTGCCGATTTGGCAGATAACTGCACTCATAAGGCGCTGTCGCGTAGAACTGCAGTATTTGCAGCGGGAGGTCTTTGAGGTCTGTCACGGTGAATGCGTCAGTCCGGGGAAATGTGGTTCCAGTATAGGGGGGAGAAATGCCAGTCCACGCTGGGTTCTTTGATAGCCATATGAACCTGCTTCAAAAAGTCGCTACGCGGAATATCCGAAGCCCCGAGCGAGGTCAGGTGCGCCGTGTTTTGTTGACAGTCAATCAGGGTGATGGAATTTGCGCGGCAGAAGACCACCAGCGCAGCCAAGCCGATTTTGGACGCATCATGCATGTTGGCAAACATCGATTCCCCAAAAACCGCTCGTCCCAAGGCAACGCAGTAAAGCCCCCCTGCCAGCTTGCCATCAATCCAGGTCTCGACGCTATGTGCGTCGCCTGCTTCATGAAGACGCGTGTAGGCCTGCACCATGGCCGGCAGAATCCAGGTTCCCGGTTGACCATGCCTTGATACGCTGGCGCACGACTGGATGACATCGGAAAAGGCGGTATCAAAGCGAATTTCACAGCGGGCATCGTTTCTGAATCGGGCTAGCGTCTTTCTGAAGGATCGGTGCAGTCGAAAATCCGATACCTTCAACACCATGCGTGGGTCCGGGCTCCACCAGAGGTTCGGCTGGCCCTCGCTGAACCAAGGAAAAACTCCGCTGGAATAGGCTGCCCGCAAAGTGTGGACCGTCAGGTCGCCTCCTGCAGCTAGCAGACCCGGTGCATCAGATTTGGCGCCCCACGCGTGCTCCACGGACGGAAAGGCGAGACCAGGCTCCAGCCAAGGTAGGGAAATAGCGTTGTTTGACAAAAGGGTTGCTGTAAGTGAACTGGACTATAAATATATTGCACCTCAGGATAGAGAGGGCGTTCGAGCGGTTAGAATACTTGCTGTCGGGGCGTAGCGCAGCCTGGTAGCGCATCTGGTTTGGGACCAGAGGGTCGAAGGTTCGAATCCTTTCGCCCCGACCATCATTTTAGCCAGAGCAAAGTCTCTGGCTTATTTTTTTCAGGGTTACTACAAACCCTAGCATTCTGTCCGTAGCTCAGTTGGATAGAGCATCAGCCTTCTAAGCTGAGGGTCGGGGGTTCGATCCCCTCCGGACAGGCCACTCACGGGGCGATGATGCCGGATCGATCGGGCGGCGAAAACCTGACTGTGCGCTGAAGTGCTATTGAATGTCGTGTGACTGCACGTCAATCTGCAGTTGCAGCCACCGCTGTACGGCCGACTGTAGGGAGTCTGCGCTGCCGGTCGTGCAGAAGCTCAGGGCTAGAGGCTCTATCCGAGTTGGCGTGGACGCTTGCGCCAGCCAGTCGCGATCCGCCAAAAGGCGCCGGGTCTGGCGTGCCACGGGCGCCCCACCTTCTAGGAAGGTCGTTGTTTCTCCGACTGAAAGACGCAGTGTGTCAGCGGCAAACGGATAGTGGGTGCAGCCCAGCACCAGCGTGTCCATCTCTCCCGGTTTAGTGCCAAATCGGCCCATAGCCCCCGTGTAATATGCGCAGGAACCTATTATTTTTGTAGCATCTGCGCGTTCAATTGCATCCGCCAGACCGTCGCAGGGTTGCAGCACGAAGGTGGCTTGGCCGTGCAGAGACTCCAGCAACGCGCGAAATTTCTCGCTGTTGAGCGTGCCTCGCGTGGCCATGACGCCGATGTGCTTGGTCTGACTCACGCTTGCCGCCGGCTTGAGTGCTGGCTCGATGCCGACGATGGGCAGGTTCGGATAGTCCTGGCGCAGTAGTTTTATAGCGACTGCCGTTGCGGTATTGCATGCCACCACAAGGGCTTTGATGGAGTGTTGGTTGAGCAGGTAACGGGTTATGGCGTGAGAGCGGGCAATCACATGGGCATCGTCCCGTTCCCCGTAGGGGGCATGGCCGCTGTCGGAGATGTAGACAAAGCGCTCCAGTGGCAGCTCGGTTTGCAACGCCCGCAGCACGCTCAGGCCGCCGACGCCGCTATCGAAGACGCCAATGGCCTGGGTTGCTGGGAGGTGCGCTAGCAAATCAGGCAGAGTGCACCGGGATGGTCTTGAACTCGCCCGTGGCAATCTTCTTCTGCCATTCGGCGGGTCCCGTGATGTGGGCGCTGGTGCCGCCAGAGTCCACTGCCACCGTGACGGGCATGTCCACGACGTCAAATTCGTAAATCGCTTCCATGCCGAGATCGGCAAAGCCCACCACGTTGGCATGCTTGATGGCCTTGCTGACCAGGTAGGCGGCGCCGCCTACCGCCATCAGGTAAGCGCTTTTGTGCTTCTTGATGGCCTCGATGGCGACCGGTCCGCGCTCGGCTTTGCCAATCATGGAGATCAGGCCGGTCTGGCTCAACATCATCTCGGTAAAACCGTCCATGCGGGTTGCGGTAGTGGGGCCAGCCGGGCCGACCGCCTCGCCTTTGACGGGGTCAACCGGGCCAACGTAGTAAATCACGCGGTTGGTGAAGTCGACGGGCAGCTTTTCACCCTTGGCCAGCATGTCCTTGATGCGCTTGTGCGCGGCATCGCGGCCAGTGAGCATTTTGCCGTTGAGTAGCAGGGTCTGCCCGGGTTTCCAGCTGGCGACTTCTTTTTTGGTCAGGGTGTTCAGGTCCACTTTTTTACTCTGCACATAATCGGGCGTCCAGTTGACGTTGGGCCACAGATCCAGTGATGGCGGATCCAGATACACCGGACCACTGCCATCCATCACGAAGTGGGCGTGGCGTGTGGCTGCGCAGTTAGGGATCATGGCGACGGGCTTGCTGGCCGCGTGCGTGGGATACATCTTGATCTTGACGTCCAGAACCGTGGTAAGTCCGCCCAGACCCTGCGCGCCAATGCCCAGCGCGTTCACCTTCTCGCACAGTTCCAGACGCAGCTCTTCGGTTTGTGTCAGTGCTTGACCCGCTGCTGCCTTGGCTTGCAGCTCGTACATGTCGATGTCGTCCATCAGGCTTTCCTTGGCCATCAACACCGCTTTTTCTGCCGTGCCGCCAATACCGATGCCCAACATGCCGGGCGGGCACCATCCCGCGCCCATGGTGGGCACGGTTTTCAGCACCCAGTCCACCACCGAGTCGCCAGGGTTGAGCATGATCATCTTGCTTTTGTTCTCGGAGCCGCCGCCTTTGGCTGCTACCGTCACTTCCACGGTGTTGCCAGGCACGATTTCGGTAAAGATGACGGCCGGTGTGTTGTCTTTGGTGTTCTTTCGGGCAAATTCAGGGTCGGCCACCACGCTGGCGCGCAGGGTGTTGTCGGGGTGGTTGTAACCCTGGCGCACACCTTCGTTGATGGCGTCGTCCAGACTGCCGGTAAAGCCCTCCCAGCGAATGTCCATGCCGACTTTGAGAAACACGTTGACGATGCCGGTGTCCTGGCAAATCGGGCGATGACCCGTAGCGCTCATCTTGCTGTTGGTCAGGATTTGCGCAATGGCGTCTTTTGCTGCGGGGCTCTGTTCGCGCTCGTAGGCACGCGCCAGATGGGCGATGTAATCAGCAGGATGGTAATAGCTGATGTACTGTAAGGCGGCAGCAACGGATTCGATGAGGTCGGACTGGCGGATATTGGTCATGACGGTGCTTTTTTTCAGAGCAATAAAAGATCAATGCGCTTCGTTTTGGGTACGTGCCATCAAGCGGTCGGTGTAGGCGATGGCCAATGCCGACAGCAAAAAGGTGATGTGAATGCCGGTCTGGGCGATCAAAACCTTGTCATCGTAATTGGCCGCATTGATAAAGGTTTTCAGCAGGTGAATGGAGCTGATGCCGATGATGGCGGTGGCCAGCTTCACCTTCAACACAGAGGCGTTGACATGGCTGAGCCACTCTGGCTGGTCCGGGTGATCGTCCAGATTCATGCGGGACACGAATGTTTCATAGCCCCCCACAATCACCATGATGAGCAGGTTGGAAATCATTACTACGTCGATGAGGGCCAGTACCACCAGCATGATGATGGTTTCGTTCAGCGCGGTGACGGTGATCGAATCTTTGTAGCCTATGCTTTTCACCAGTTGGGCCAGCGCGTCCTGGTTGCCCAAGGCCGCTTCCAGCAGATGAACCAGTTCCACCCAAAAATGGAAAACGTAGACCGCTTGTGCCGCAATCAAGCCCAGATACAGGGGCAGTTGCAGCCATCGGCTCGCAAAGATCAGGCGTGACAGGGGTGACATTGCGGCAGTGCGGCGCTTGGGAGGTGGTGCTTGGCTCATGTTGCAAGTAGGTTATAAATCGAGATGGACGCCATTGTAGAAGCCTTGGGAACGGGCAGGTGCCGGTCATTGCGCGGCGGCAGTTCGCACAAAAGGGATGGTCCAGCTATGGGCAGGGGCGTTATCGAGAGTCAGTGAGATGTAAGTGCAGTCCATAACCATCGCTGTAGTTCCAATAATTAAGTCAGGAGACATTTCCATGAGTACTTCATCCTCAGCCATCGAATCCACCTTGGTCGAAAACCGGGTGTTTATGCCCAGTGATGCCATGGTCAAGGCCGCACGCATTTCGGGTATGGACGGCTACAACGCACTTTGCGCCGAAGCCGAGAAGGATTTTGAGGGTTTCTGGGCCAGGCTGGCGCGCGAGAACGTACTATGGAACAAACCTTTCACCAAGACGCTGGATGAGTCCAATGCCCCGTTCTACAAATGGTTTGATGATGGCGAACTCAATGCGTCCGCCAATTGTCTGGACAAGTGGTTGGGCACACCAACCGAAAACAAAACCGCTGTCATTTTTGAAGCGGATGACGGAACCGTAACCAAGACCACGTACAAGGAACTGCTCGCCCGCGTGAGTCAGTTTGCCAACGCACTCAAGGCCGATGGCATCAAAAAGGGCGATCGCGTTCTGGTCTACATGCCGATGACGCTGGAAGGCGTGATTGCCATGCAAGCTTGTGCCCGCATTGGCGCCACCCACAGTGTGGTGTTTGGCGGCTTCTCGGCCAAGGCTTTGCAGGAGCGCATCATTGACGCGGGTGCCGTCGCGGTCATTACCTGCAACTACCAGATGCGTGGCGGTAAAGAGCTGCCACTGAAGGCCATTGTGGACGAAGGTCTGGCAATGGGCAGATGCGAGTCCATCAAAACGGTGTACGTGTATCAGCGCACCCCGACTGCTTGCGCCATGGTGGCCGGGCGTGACAAGACATTCGCTGAAGCCACTGCTGGCCAAAGCACCGAGTGCGCACCCGTGCCCGTGGGCGCCGAGCACCCCTTGTTCATTCTTTACACATCGGGTTCTACCGGCAAGCCCAAGGGCGTTCAGCATTCCACTGGCGGCTACCTGCTGTGGGCCAAGCTGACCATGGACTGGACCTTTGACTTGAAGCCAGAAGATGTGTTCTGGTGCACCGCCGACATCGGCTGGATCACCGGCCACACCTATGTGGCTTACGGCCCATTGGCTGCTGGTGCGACCCAGATCATTTTTGAAGGCGTACCCACGTACCCCAACGCTGGCCGTTTCTGGCAAATGATCGAGCGCCACAAGTGCACCATTTTCTACACCGCGCCCACCGCCATCCGCTCCCTCATCAAGGCAGCCGAGTCCGACCCGAAAGTGCACCCTGATCGCTCTGATTTGAGCAGCCTGCGCATCTTGGGTTCGGTGGGTGAACCCATCAACCCCGAAGCGTGGATGTGGTACTACAAAAACATCGGCCATGAGAAGTGCCCGATTGTCGACACCTTCTGGCAGACCGAAACCGGTGGTCACATGATGACGCCGTTGCCTGGCGCGACGCCGCTGGTTCCCGGTAGCTGTACCTTGCCACTGCCCGGCATCATTGCCGCCATCGTGGACGAAGTCGGCAATGACATCCCCAACGGCACGGGCGGTATTCTGGTCATCAAGCGTCCATGGCCTTCCATGATTCGCACCATCTGGAATGATCCTGAGCGCTTCAGATCGAGCTATTTCCCCGCGGAAATGGGCGGCAAGATGTATCTGGCGGGTGATGGTGCTGTGCGCAGCGCTGATCGTGGCTACTTCCGCATTACTGGCCGTATTGATGACGTGTTGAATGTGTCGGGTCACCGTATGGGAACCATGGAAATTGAGTCGGCACTGGTTGCCAAGTCGGACCTGGTGGCAGAAGCTGCCGTGGTGGGACGCCCGGATGACCTCACCGGCGAGGCTATTTGTGCTTTCGTGGTGCTCAAGCGTCCTTGCCCCGTGGGCGACGAAGCCAAGGCTATTGCCAAGGAGTTGCGCGATTGGGTTGCCAAAGAGATTGGTCCTATTGCCAAACCCAAGGACATCCGTTTTGGCGAAAACCTGCCCAAAACCCGCTCCGGCAAGATCATGCGCCGCCTGCTGCGCTCGCTGGCCAAAGGCGAGGCGATTACCCAGGACACTTCTACGCTGGAAAATCCGGCTATTCTTGACCAGTTGGGTCAGGCCTATTGACAGGCCGGTGTAGTATCTGGCCGTCGTACGCAAGAAAAACGGGAGACGGTCATGTATTTTCTGGGTTTGGGTCTGGTTCTCCTGGCTATGAAGTTTTTGGAGTTGGGCCCGGTTGCCGTGTGGGACTGGTGGGTTGTATTGGCCCCTTTCGGACTGGCAGTGGCATGGTGGGCTTGGGCGGATTCTTCCGGCTACACCAAGAAAAAAGCCATGGACGTTGAGGATGCGCGGCGTAAAGCACGTATTGACAAGAACCGCGAAGCGATTGGTACCCTAAAAAGCAAAAAACGCCGCTAAGCGGCGTTTTTTTCGTCTGCTACAGGTTAATCGTCTAGAAATTATCCAGTACCGCACCCTTGCTTGCGGTTGAGGCGTTGAACGCAAACTTGGCCTGCACTCCGCGGGTGTAGCGCGGTGCCGGAGCCGTCCAGGCCGCACGACGCTTGGCGATTTCGGCATCGCTCACATTCAACTGCAGCAGCAACTGGTGCGCGTCAATGGTGATGGAGTCGCCTTCCTGAATGAAGGCAATGGTGCCACCCACTGCGGCTTCGGGCGCCACATGCCCTACCACCATGCCCCAGGTGCCGCCTGAAAAACGGCCATCGGTAATCAAACCGACAGACTCGCCCAAGCCCTGACCCACCAACGCACCTGTAGGTGCCAGCATTTCGGGCATGCCGGGGCCACCCTTGGGGCCCAGGTAGCGCAGCACCATCACGTCGCCCGCCACGATCTGGTTGGCAAGAATGGCTTTCAGTGCCGTTTGTTCATCTTCAAACACGCGGGCCGGGCCGGTCATCACCGGGTTTTTCAGTCCGGTGATTTTGGCCACAGCGCCTTCGGGTGACAAATTGCCTTTCAGGATTGCCAGGTGCCCTTGCGCATACATGGGGTTATCCAAGGGGCGAATCACGTCCTGGTCTGCACGGGGTGCATTGGGCACGTCTTTAAGCACCTCGGCAACGGTCTGTCCGGTGATGGTGATGCAATCACCGTGCAGCAGGCCAGCCGCCAGCAGTGTTTTCATCACTTGTGGAATGCCGCCTGCCTGGTGCAGGTCCACCGCCAGGTACTTGCCGCTGGGCTTCAGGTCGCACAGCACGGGCGTCTTCTGGCGCACGCGCTCGAAATCGTCAATCGTCCACTCGACGCCCGCCGCATGGGCAATGGCCAAAAAGTGCAACACGGCGTTGGTGGAGCCACCGATGGCCATGATGACCGCCACCGCGTTTTCAATCGACTGGCGTGTCACGATGTCACGCGGTTTCAGGTCGTTTTTGATGGCGTTAACCAGCACACGGGCCGACTCGCGGGCCGACTCCACTTTTTCGTCGTGCGGGTTGGCCATGGTGCTGGAGTAGGCCAGTGAAATGCCGAGGGCCTCAAAGGCGGACGACATGGTGTTGGCGGTGTACATGCCGCCGCAGGAGCCAGGGCCGGGGATGGCGCGGCGCTCGATCTGTAGCAGGTCTTCGTCACTCATGCGGCCGGCAGCGTTCTCACCCACGGCTTCAAACACGCTCACAATGTTCAAGTCCTGGCCCTTGTAGCGGCCCGGAAGTATGGTTCCGCCATACACAAAGATCGATGGCACATTGGCACGCAGTATGCCCATGAGGCCGCCGGGCATGTTTTTGTCGCAGCCGCCGATGACGACCACGCCGTCCATCCACTGCCCTTGCACACTGGTTTCAATGCAGTCGCTGATGACTTCGCGGCTGACCAGTGAGTACTTCATACCCTCGGTGCCCATTGCCATGCCATCGCTGATGGTAGGGGTGCCAAAAACCTGGGCGTTGCCACCGGCTTCTTCAATGGCGTCAATGGCTGCATCGGCCAGCTTTTGCAGGCCTGAGTTGCAGGGCGTGATGGTGCTGTGACCGTTGGCCACACCAATCATGGGTTTGACAAAATCGCCTTCCTCGTAGCCCATGGCGTAGTACATTGAGCGGTTGGGTGCGCGCGACTTGCCTTCGGTGATGTTGCGGCTGCGCGGATTCATGATGACGGGTTTGGTGTCCATGGGGTGTTTCTCGCCTTGGGTTGGAGGGGGCTTGTGAGCCCAAAGTATGCCCTCGCCAAACCTGTTTTTCCAATATATTTAATCATCTATATTAATATGTGCAGCATATGAGTGAGCATCAAATTGAACTGCGTGTGTGGCGACAATTCGTGGCGTTGGCCGAAGAGTTGCACTTTGGCCGTGCCGCTTTGCGCCTGCACATATCCCAACCACCGCTGACGCAAGCGATTGCCTTGCTGGAAACGCGGCTGCAGGTGCGCCTGTTTGAGCGCACCAAGCGGCGTGTTGCGTTGAGCGCCGCGGGTGTCGCGCTACTGCCCGAGGTGCGCGAGTTGCTGGAGCGCGCCGAAGCGCTGCCAGCTCATGCACGCGCGGCGGCGACGGGTGCGTTGGGGCGTTTGCGTCTGGGCTTTGTGTCGACCGTGGGCTTTGGTTTGTTACCTGAATGGGTGCGGGCACTGCGCGAACGCTATGGCGGCATTCAGCTGGAATTGATCGAAGCCACCGGTGATGTGCAATTGCTTGCACTGGAGCGGGGCGAAATGGACGCCGGGTTCATTCTGCATTCACCCGGTTTTGCGCCAGTGGGACTGGAGCGCGTATTGATTGCGAGCGAGCCACTGATTGTGGCCCTGCCCCAGCACCATCCATTGGCTACCATGGCGCAACTGCATCTGGATGATGTGCTCGTACAGCCCCTGGTTATTTTTCCGCGGCGCATTCTGCCTTCACTGCACGACGCCATTTTCTCGCTTTATCACAGTGCCAACCAGTTGCCACAGATCGCCCAGGAGGCCATCCAGATGCAGACCATCGTCAATCTGGTCTCTGCCGGTCTGGGCTTGGCTTGGGTGCCTGAAAGCGTGCGACAGTTTCAGCGGCCGGGCGTGGTGTACCGACCTGTTTCAGCCGCACCGGGTCTGGAAATTCCTGGCTGCGAAACCAGCCTGGTGTGGTCCGGTGCATCACCCAACCCCGCACTGGCGCGGTTCGTCGAGTTTCTTCCTTCTGTCAAACAACCCGTATGGCAGGCACAATAAGGCCATGCTGATTCATCCTGTAATCGATCCCATCGCCCTGCAATTGGGGCCTGTTGCCGTCCATTGGTATGGTCTGACCTACCTTGCTGCGTTTGCGTTTTTCATGTTTTTAGGAAGTCGAAGGCTGCGGCACCGGCCGTTTGTCTCGATCACCGGCCCTGGTGCTTGGGCCTACAAGGACGTGGAAGACATCCTGTTCATGGGGGTGATGGGTGTGGTGTTGGGCGGGCGCATCGGCTACTGCCTGTTTTACAAGCCGGCTTACTACCTGGCCCACCCGCTGGAGGTGTTCGCGGTGTGGCAGGGTGGAATGAGCTTTCATGGCGGCATGCTCGGGGTGATTGCAGCCATGGTGTGGTTTGCCCACTCGCGCAAAAAGCCTTTCTGGCAGGTTGCCGACTTTGTGGCGCCGTGTGTGCCCACGGGGCTGGCAGCTGGCCGGGTTGGCAATTTCATCAACGGTGAGTTGTGGGGCCGTCTGGCCGATCCGACGCTTCCCTGGGGCATGGTGTTTCGGGGGGCGGGCGACCTGCCCCGGCACCCATCACAGGTCTACCAGTTTTTGCTGGAAGGCTTGCTGTTGTTTGTGCTGTTGTGGTGGTACGCACGCCGGGCTCCCAAGCAGGGGCAGGTGGCTGCCGCCTTCCTGTTTGGTTATGGCGTGATGCGCTTTGTCGCTGAATTCTTCCGTGAACCCGATGCACATCTGGGCTTGCTGTCCCTGGGTATGAGCATGGGGCAGTGGTTGTGCGTGCCCATGATTGTGGGCGGGGCTGCGCTGTGGGTGTGGGCGCAATCCCGTCCGCTCAAGTAAAAAATGATTGCGACCCCCGGGTTTGTCCGGGGGTAAATGCTCTTGTCCGCAGGGGTGGAAGGTTTGATAATTATCGGTAATTATAGAAAATCACCAACCCAACCACGACACCTGTGGCTACCCGGTCAAACTGCACCATGCGTCTGGTTCATAACTCCCTCCACATTGAAGTCGCGGTGCTTTTGCGCGATCAAATTTTTGCTGGAACCCTGGCTCCGGGAAGCTTTATTGATGAGACAGCGTTGTGTGAAAGTCTGAAGATTTCGCGCACGCCGTTGCGCGAGGCCCTCAAGGTACTCACGGCTGAAGGCCTGGTTCGCCATGAACCGCGTCGGGGCAGTTTTGTCAATCAGGTGACGGAGCAGGATCTGGACGATATTTTCCCTGTCATTG
>JAYTRR010000212.1:0-3495 GCA_043746005.1 Burkholderiales bacterium | reverse complement strand
AATGGCCAGCCGCACGCGGGCCACGCCGAAGGAGAATTCAACGCGGTGGTCGAGCGCATGGGCCGCAGCGACGTGGACGTGACCGTTGGCACCTTCAGCCCCACCGCCCGCGAAACACCGCGCGCCGTGCACCTGGCCGTCGGCATGCCAGCCAACGACCGCATGGACTGGCTGGTGGAGAAAGCCACTGAACTCGGTGTGACCAGCATTCAACCCCTGATGACGGAGCGCAGTGTGCTACGCCTTTCGGGTGAACGCGCTGAAAAGAAAGTCGCGCACTGGCAAAGCGTAGCCATTGCATCTTGCGAACAGTGCGGCGGCAACCGCGTGCCACGCATCCACCCCGTCGCCACCCTGAGCAACTGGCTCAAAACCCAGGTGACTGAAGCGACAAATACCCGCTTGCTGCTGTCGCTCTGTGAAGGGTCTGGCCCGTTACACGAGCACATGGCCCATGGCGCGCACTCCCCCACCACGTTTCTCTCGGGCCCTGAAGGCGGCTTGAGCGCCGCCGAAGAAGCGGCTGCGGCCGAATGCGGGTTCGCGCCGGTCACGCTGGGCCCGCGGGTGCTGCGCGCCGAAACGGCCGCCCTGACGGCCCTCGCACGCCTGCTGATGTAGGGCGCTCAGCGCAGGCGGCAAGGGTCGCATCAGGGTTTGTACGCGTCTAGTGTGACGCCCCAACACCTGCTGGCATGGGCATACTACAGTGCAGTCCTCGACCCATTTGCTCAGGAGGCATTCCGTGATATCCGATTCCATGCGTAATTCCATTCGTGCCGCGGGCCTCGGTGCCTTGATGCGGGGCGCTGGCTTGGTCACCCGATTCATTCCCATACCCCAACCGACCCTGCTGGTGGGCCCGGGCTCCAGTGGGCGCCTGGGGCAAGCGGTTGCCGGCTTTGGACACCGCAAGATCCTGATCGTCACCGACAGCATCATCGCCAAACTCGGCTTGCTCAAAGGTCTGACCGATGCACTGACCGCGGGCGGTGCGCATTTTGTGGTGTTTGACGAGATCACCCCCGATGCGCCGATTCCACTGATTGAAAAAGGCATTGCCTTTTACCAACGCCAGGGCTGTGATGCCATCGTGGCCTTTGGTGGTGGTTCGTCCATGGATGCGTCCAAAGCTATTGCGGTGGCGGTGTCCAACCCCAAGCCTCTGCGCCAGCTGGCGGGCTATCTCAAGGGCCTGCGCGCGCCGGTCCCGATTTATGCCGTGCCCACCACCGCCGGCACCGGCTCCGAAGTCACCGTGGCAGCCGTCATCTCCGACCCCGAGGCGCACAAAAAACTGGTCATCGTGGACCCGCGCATGGTGCCAAAAATGGCCGCGCTGGACCCCAGCCTCATGACCGGGCTGCCACCGCACATCACCGCCGCCACAGGCATCGACGCACTCACTCATGCCATTGAAGCGTTTGTGGGCCACTGGGCCACACCGTATTCCGACGGCATGGCGCTATCGGCGGTGAGCCTGATTTTCGATAACCTGCGCACGGCGTACACCCACGGCAAAAACCTGGAAGCCCGCGAGAAGATGGCACTGGCCTCTACGTATGCCGGCTTCGCGTTCACCCGCGCCAATGTAGGCTATGTGCATGCGATCGCCCACCAGTTCGGCGGGCTGTACCACACGCCGCATGGAATGGCCAATGCCATCATGCTGCCGTATGTGCTGAAGTATTCCCTCCCCGCCATCACCGAACGGCTGGCTTTGCTGGCGGTCGCGGCCAAAGTGGGCAGTGACGGTGAGGTCACTGACGTACTGGCGCAAAAATTTCTGGACGCGGTCGACCAGCTCAACCACGATCTGGGCATTCCCACTTTCCTGGAAGCCTTGCAGGAAGCCGACATTCCTGCACTGGCCAAAGCCGCCTGCTGGGAAGCCCATACCGGCTACCCGGTGCCACGCTACATGTCGCAGGAGGAATGCGAAGATTTGATCCGACTGGCGCTACCCAAAAAAACCGCGCCAGCGCGCAAGCGAAAGAAAGCGGATTGAAGGTATCCGCGCGAATGAGATGCGTGCCAACGCAGAGTGACAGCAAGCAGTCGAAACAATAAGAGGAGCAATCGAATGAAAAAAGTAGTCACCGTCACGCTGGGTTCTTCCAAGCAGGATTTTGAATTCAAGACCGAGTTTCTGGGCCAGCAGTTTTCCGTGCGCCGAATGGGCGCGGACCAGGATTCCGGCAAAGCCTGGGAACTGATGCGCCGCCAGCAGGCCACGGCTGACGCGATCGGCCTGGGTGAGGCCAGCGACCACTACCACGTGGGCCTGCGCTCGGTGGTCAACAAGGAAACCGAGCGCCTCACCAATGTCGTTACCCGTGTGCCGGTCACCACCGGCGCCACCTTGCGCCGCCTGCTGCAGGTGCGTGCGGTGCGCTACGTGCAAAAAGAGCTGGGCCACTATTTCAACAACAACCTGGTACTGTTTCTGTCCGGCATGCGCAACTACGATATGGCCGTGGCCCTATCCGACTACACCAAGAATTTGAGTTTTGCCGACGCCCTGTTTCAGACCGGCGCACCGGCCATGCTGACGTCACTGGAGCAGCTGGAGCTGTATGCCAAGGGCAGCGAATTGATGCTCACGGGCAAACGGGGTGAGATGCTGGAATCATCGCTGAGCCACTTCAAAAACCAGCGTGCCGCCAGCGTTGCCGCCAAGTCGCATGTCATCGTGGGCACGTTTGCCGAAATCAAAGCCATTGGAAGCGCCGCCACGTTAGAGGGGAAGACGCTGATCACCTCGGCCGTGGACGATGAGCGCATGGCATTCTTCACCCAATGCAAGGTCAACCTGGTGGTGGACGTGTCCCCCAAGCTGTTCGAAAAAGTGGTGGGCATCAACACGATTGAAGCCATGATCCTGGCGGCGCTGGACAAGCCGCCACAGGAAGTGTCGGACGATGATTTTGAAGAAATTCTGGATGAGCTTGACATCACACCCCGGCTGCTGCACCCCATGGGCACTTTCCGCAACATCCGCCGGTTTGCGTTCGTGATTCACCCGCTGAGCCAGGACTACATCCGCAAGGCATTCCCCATCCCCAAGGGGACGCCCAAGTTCGTCATGGACAAGGTCGAAGCGTTTGCCGCCCACATGCCACCAATGGTCTATTGCAAGATGGGCAACATCATTTCGCCGACCGGCGCCGAGGCCGAGGGCTGGCTGATATCGGTAGGAGGCACGCCCAAAGAGATGCTGTCGCGCAGCCCCGAATTCACCTACCGCCGCCTGCTGCACGCCGCCAAAATTGCCGAGAAAATGGGCGCTCAAATCATGGGCCTGGGCGCCTTCACCAAAGTGGTGGGCGATGCGGGTGTGACGGTAGCCCGGCGCTCCAGCATCCCCATCACCACCGGCAACAGCTATTCGGCCTCGGGGGCGCTATGGGCGGCGGCCGATGCCATGCGCCGCATGGGCTTGGTAACCATCAACAAACACAATAAAAAGGTCGCGGCCAAGACCATGGTAATTGG
>JAYTRR010000211.1:0-10783 GCA_043746005.1 Burkholderiales bacterium | reverse complement strand
TGAAGGTGCCAACGGTCACGTCCACGTCGCTGCGGCCCATGCGCTCGACCACCGCGTTGAATTCTCCTTCGGCGTGGCCCGCGTGCGGCTGGCCATTGAACAGGGTGATGTGGCCACCGGGCTGCAGGCGCAGCACCTGCACATGGCGGGCCACGGCGTCCGGCAGGCTGACCAGGGTGGCAGGGGCCAGGGCGATGTCGGTGTAGAAACGGGCGGTCATCGGGCAGGGCTTGTGCGCGCTATTAAATCAGTAGCTGTATCGTCAATAAAAACGCAGGCTGGAGGCTTATTCGGCTTAAAAAATACTGTAAAGTGGCTCAAAAGGTGTACCCCACGCGGGTTTCATTGCCTTCAATCTCGTCCAGCAGGACCATCAGCGGGCCCAGCTGGCGGTAGCGCGCGCAGGTGGCGCGGGCGTAGGCGATGAAGCGGGGCGTGTCCGCCAGGTACTTGGGTTTGCCGTTTTTCAGGGTGAGCCGCGCAAAAATGCCCAGCACTTTCAGGTGCCGCTGCAGGCCCATCCACTCTACCGCCCGGTAAAACTCGCCGAAGTCGTCGCCCACGGGCAGCCCGGCCTGGCGGGCCTTTTGCCAATAGCGCACCGTCACGTCCAGCACAAAGTCTTCTTCCCAGGTCAAAAACGCGTCGCGCATCAGGCTGGCGATGTCGTAGGTGATGGGGCCGTAGACCGCGTCCTGAAAGTCCAGGATGCCCAGCGGGCCGCCGTGGGGGTTGACCATCAGGTTGCGGGGCATGAAGTCGCGGTGCACATAGACGCTGGGCCAGGACAGGTTGTGGGTGACGATCGCGGCAAAGGCGTCGTCCAGCGTTTTGCGCTGGGCGGCGTCGAGCGTGACCTGGCGGTGCGCGCCGATGTACCACTGGGGAAACAACTCCAGCTCGCGCAGCAGCAAAGGCCGGTCATACGCGGGCAACACGCCCTCACGCGAGGCGAGTTGCCATTGAATCAGGGTCTCGACTGCCTCCAGGTACAGGCTCAGCGGTGGGGGGTCGCTTGGGCGAATCACTTGCATCATGGTTTGTGCACCCAGGTCGGTCAGCAGCATGAAGCCATTGGCTTCGTCCCAGGCCAGAACCTCAGGGGCTTTGAGTCCGGCCTGCGTCATCAGCTGCGCCACGTGCACAAAGGGTTTGCAATTCTCCTTGTCCGGCGGCGCGTCCATGATGACTAGGCTGGTGGAAGGGTTTGTTCCATGGCGGTCCACCCGCAAATAGCGGCGAAAACTCGCATCGGTAGATGCCAGGCGCAGGGTGTCCGGTGCCAGCTTGTGGGGCGTCTGCACACCGGCAAACCAGGTTTCAAACAGGGCCTTGCGCTGTCGATCGGCCCACAGGGGGATGGGTGTGTTTGCGGATGCGGATGGTGTGGAGGTTGGGCTCATGGATAATCCATTCTACAAAGACACCTGGCCCGTCCCGGTTCCCACGTTCCAGCCCATTGTTTATTGACTACGCCCTTCACGCTCCCCAGCGCCGAACCGTTTTTCCTTGCCTTTCCTGCCCTTACTGTCCTTCTACCCATGCGTGAGCCGATAAGCGATTTGCGAGGCCCGACGGCGCCCTTTCCATTGGCAGTGCTGCACCGCATGCTGGTGCTTGCCTGCCTCGCGGGTGGCGGTCTGGCGGCCCATGGGCAGGCGGTCGAGCCAGTCAGGGATGCGATACCGGAGAGTGCGCTGATTCTCAAGCCCAGTGGAATGCTGGAAGAGAAAATCGCGCCAGCCCAAACCGGGGGAGCACCGGTATTTCTGATCGGGGACCGGATTTCCGGCCGAACGGATCTGGAGACCGTGATTGAGGGGGATGCCGTGATGCGCAAAACGGGCACCGTGATCCATGCCGACCGGCTGGAGTACTACCAGCCCACGGACTTGGCCAAAGCGACCGGGAATGTGCGGATCAACCGGGGCGGCAACGTCTACGAAGGTCCCTTGATGGAACTCAAGGTCGAGGCGTTTGAGGGTTTCTTCAACCAGCCGCGTTACCATTTTCTTCAGAACGACGCCCACGGAGAGGCAGACCGGGCGGACTTTCTGGACGAAAGCCACACCGTTATCCATAACGCCACCTACACCACCTGCCGCCGCAAGCCCGGCCCCGACTGGTTGCCGGACTGGATTTTGCGGGCCACAAGTATCAGTCTGGACAATGATGAGGAAGTGGGCATTGCCCAGGGTGCCGTGCTCAGTTTCAAGGGCGTCCCCATATTGCCGGTGCCCGCCATCAGCTTTCCGCTCACCGACAAACGCAAGTCGGGAGTGCTTCCGCCCAACATTGGTGTGGACACCGTCAATGGCGTGGAATTGACGGTTCCGTACTACTGGAATATTGCCCCCAACCGCGACGCGACGATTACCCCGACACTGATGTCCGCTCGCGGCGTCAATGTGGGGGGAGAATTTCGCTACCTGGAGCCTACCTATACGGGGATGGTGCGCGCGGATTACATGCCCAGCGACCAGTTGCGCGATGCCGACCGCTGGGGGTTGGCCTATACGCATGTGGGCACCGTGGCGACGGGCTTGCCGGCAGTCGGAAACGTGGTTGTGAATGCCAACATCAATCGCGTGAGTGACGACAACTACTGGCGCGATTTCACCCGCTCTAGCGCCACGCTGACCCAGCGCCTGTTGCCCAGCACGGTCAGTGCGGCGTGGGCCAGTGGTGCAGTTTCCACGACAGCCAGCGTACTCAAGTGGCAAACGCTGCAAGACCCAACGGCACCTATCGTGCCTCCTTATGACCGCGTTCCGCAATTGACAGCACGCTATGTGCAGACCAATGTACGCGGATTTGACTGGTCGGTGGACGGCGATTTCACCCAGTTTGATGCGGACCGGCGACTCACGTTGCAGCCCAATGCGCAGCGCGGGTTTGCTCTGTTGCAGGCCAGCCGTCCCTTGTTGGGGCCTGCCGGGTTCGCGATCCCCAAATTGCAACTGCACGCGACTGCCTATCAATTCGATGCAGCGCTGTCCAACGGGGCGCAGTCCGCCGATAGCGTGGTGCCTACGTTCAGCCTGGACAGTGGCCTGGTGTTCGAGCGCGAAACCAATATGCTGGGGCGCAACCTGGTTCAGACGCTGGAGCCCCGGGCTTTCTACGTCTATACCCCCTACCGCAATCAGAGTGTGCTGCCCAACTACGATACCGGCGTCAACGACTTCAACTTTGCCACCATCTTCACTGAAAACGCCTTTGTGGGGCACGACAAGATATCGGACAACAACCTGTTGACACTGGGACTGACCACGCGGCTGCTGGACGCCGATAGCGGTGCCCAACTCGCCCGTTTCGGAATTGCCCAGCGGCTTCGGTTTGAAGACCAGCAGGTCACCATCAACACCGCCACCGCTCCTGCTATTGCCGGATTTAGCGATGTGCTGCTGGGTGCCTCGGTCAATGTGATGGACAGCTGGGCGCTGGACTCCACCGTGCAGTACAACGCCAGAACCGACCAGTCCGTGCGGTCCACCCTGGGTGCGCGTTACAGCCCGGGCAATTACCGGGTCATTAACGCAGCCTACCGCTTCCAGCGGGACGTGAGTGAGCAGATTGACGTCAGCTGGCAGTGGCCGCTCAACAACCTGTGGGGCGACCGGGGCCAGGACCTGGGAGCCGGGCGCGGTCAGGGCGAGGGGCGCTACTACAGTGTGGGCCGGTTGAACTACAGCATGAACGAAAGACGCCTGGTCGACACGATTTTTGGGGTCGAGTACGATGCGGGCTGTTGGCTGGGCCGTGTCGTGCTGGAGCGGGTGCAGACCAGCACCACTTCAGCGACCCAACGCCTGATGTTTCAGTTGGAGTTTGTTGGCTTCACCCGGCTGGGTATCAGCCCGCAGCAGACCCTGAAGCAAAACATTTCCCGCTACGAGAACTTGCGTGAAACGGTTGGAACCAACAGTCGTTTCAGCAACTACGATTGAGAGACCATGAAACTACGCCTTTGGGCCCCTGCCCTTATCTGTCTTGGCAGCTTGCTGGTGTCGGGCGTGCATGCCCAGACCGCACAGCAGGCGGACTTTATTGTGGCGGTGGTGAACTCCGAGCCGATCACGAACAGTGAGGTGCGCGCCGAGGTGCTGCGTGCTTCCCAGCAATTGGCCCAGCAGCGCCAGACGGTTCCGCCACCTGCGGAGCTGCGCCGGCGGGTGCTTGAACGCATGATCAACGACCGGGCCCAGTTGCAGATGGCCCGCGAGACCGGCATTCGTGTGGACGACGCGGCCATCGACCAGGCCGAGCAGGCCGTGGCGCGTCAAAACCAGGTCGATGTGGCCGAGTTACGTCTGCGCATGGCCAAGGATGGAATGGACGCAACCCGCGTTCGCGAGCAGTTGCGGGATCAACTGTTGCTGACTCGTCTGCATGAGCGCGAAGTGGATGCCCGGATCCGCATTTCGGACGTCGATGTGGACCGTGCCCTTCAGGAGCAGCAGGCCAACAACGCCGACCCTTTTGCGCAGGACATCAATCTGGCACATCTGCTGGTGGCAGTTCCTGAAAAAGCCAACGCGGAGCAGGCGGCTGCCTTGTTTCTGCAAGCGAAGAAGATACTGGACCGCATTCGCGCTGGAGAAGACTTCGCCCTTCTGGTGCAGGAGTTGTCTGCGGCAGACCGCGCCAATGGGGGCCAGCTGGGCCTGCGCCGGGCGGACCGCTATCCTCCTTCGTTTGTTTTGGCAACCCAGAACCTTAAAGCGGGTGAGGTGTCGGAAATCGTGCGTTCGGGTGCCGGCTTCCATCTATTGAAAGTCCTGGAAAAGCGCGCGCCCGCTACGGTGACGCGAACCGTGGTGCAAAGCCACGCACGGCACATTTTGTTGCGGGTAACGCCCCAACTGACACAGGCTGCAGCATTGGCCCGCCTGGCGGACTTCAAGAAACGCATTCAGGCCGGTACGGCCACGTTCCAGAGTCTGGCGCGCGAGAATTCCCAGGATGGCAGCGCAGCCCAGGGGGGTGATCTGGGTTGGGCCAGCCCGGGCATGTTTGTGCCAGAGTTTGACGAGGCCATGAACCGGTTGACGGAAGGTCAGATCAGTGACCCGGTCGTGTCGCGTTTTGGCGCGCACCTGATTGAGCTGATTGAACGCCGTCGGGCTGAGTTGAGTCCGCGCGAGGTGCGTGAGCTGGTGCACAACCAGTTGCGTGAAGCGCGCTACGAAGAAGCGTTCACCACATGGGCTCAGGATGTGCGTGCCCGCGCGTTCGTCGAGTTCCGCGAGCCACCCCAATGAAGCATATTGCGCGCAAGCGGTTTGGCCAGCATTTTCTGACGGATCGCGGCATCATCGGTGCCATCGTCGATTCCATCGGCCCCAAGCCCGGACAGCGCATGGTGGAGATTGGGCCTGGTCTGGCGGCGTTGACACAGCCACTGGTGGAGCGCCTTGGCCATTTGATCGTTATCGAGCTGGACCGGGACCTGGCGCAGCGGCTGCGCGCGCATAGCCAGCTCACGGTGATTGAGTCGGATGTACTCCGGGTGGACTTCGTCCATATCAATGCACAACCCGTCGCTCCAGCAGCAGTAGACAGTACCGAAGCGTCGGCGATGTCCTCTGGCAAGCTGCGGGTGGTGGGCAATCTGCCCTACAACATTTCGACTCCGATTCTTTTTCATTTGCTGGGGTTCGTGGATGCGATTGAAGACCAGCACTTCATGCTGCAAAAGGAAGTGATCGACCGCATGGTGGCCAAACCGGCTACATCGGCATTTGGGCGCCTCAGTGTGATGCTGCAGTGGCGCTACGCCATGGAGAATGTGTTGCATGTTCCGCCGGAGAGTTTTGATCCGCCGCCCAGAGTCGATAGCGCGGTGGTACGCATGGTGCCGCTGGCCAAACCCCCGCTTCTGGACGAGAAACTGCTGAGCGAGCTAGTGCAGGTTGCCTTCAGCCAGCGACGCAAGCTTCTGCGCCATACACTGGGTCGGTGGCTGGAAGAAAAGGGGTTTGGTGGCACTTTTGACGTTCAGCGCCGCGCCGAAGAAGTGCCCGTTGCGGCTTATGTGGAACTGGTGCAGCAGCTCAAGCCCGTGCCCTGAAGACGGACGGTCACCACTTCACGTGGTGCTATCCAGGAGTTCTGGAGCGCTGAGGGGCAGTGTCATCGTGAACGTGGCCCCGTTGCCGACATCGCTGCTCACGTCGATTGAGCCGCCGAGCACGCCGGTCACAATGCTGTGCGCTATGTGCAAACCCAGCCCGGAGCCACCCTGCCCCAGCCGGGTTGTGAAAAATGGCTCAAACACCCGGCGAAGGTCGGCTTTCTGAATGCCACGACCGGCATCCCGAACCTGAATCACGACCTGGTTCACACCCTCAGCGCGCGCAACGAGCGTGATTGTTCCCGGAATTTTGCCCCCATCAAACCCGTGCACTATGGCGTTATTGATCAGGTTGGTCAGCACCTGGCCCAAGGGGCCCGGGTAACTGTCCATTCGCAAATCGTTCTGCATATCCAATGAAATGTTGCAGGCGGATTTGCGGATAGCCGGATTGAGTGTGATCAATATTTCGGACGCCACGCCTGCAAGCGAGAAGCGCCTGCGCTGCGAACTGGTCTGGTCCACCGCCACCTGTTTGAAGCTGGCTACCAATGCGCCAGCACGCATGAGGTTGCGTGACAGGATGTCGGCAGCCTGCCGGGTGTCGTCAATGAAGCTTTGCAGGTCGGATCGCTTCATTCCGCTGGCCATCAAGCGGTCAAACTCCAGAACCCGGTATTCGAGGGAGCTCGCCACAGTCAGGCCATTGCCAATGGGCGTGTTGAGTTCATGGGCCACACCCGCAACCAGTGCGCCCAGAGCGGCGAGTTTTTCGGACTGCACCAACTGGTCTTTGGCCATGTTCAGCGTCGCCAGCGTTTGTGACAACTCGAAGTTGGCGCTTTGCAGATCCGACGTGCGTTGTGCGACGCGGGCTTCCAGCTGGGTGTTGAGTTCCAGAATCTCTTGCTGTGCACGCCGACGTTCCGTGATGTCGAAGTAGGTGAACAGAACCAACGTACGTTGCGGCTCGATAAACGTGCGACTGGACATGGAAATCCAGCGCAGCTCACCGTCGGCCCGCCGCATCAGCATTTCTGCATCCGTCGTGTTCTCGCCGCGCAGCGACCTCTCCAGCCAGCGGGCGCGATCCGCCTGGTTCACCCAGATTCCCAGCGCCAGCCCCGATTTGCCTTGCGATGTGGCGACATCGAAACCGAAGGTATCGAACCATGCCTGGTTCCATTGGGCGGAGGAGAAGCCATCGCTATCACTGGAGTAGCACATGGGCATCGGTGACTGTTCGAACAGGCGTGAAAAACGCGCTTCGCTTTCTTCCAGTGCCTTGATCGCTCGTTGGGTCTCCGTCACATCGCGCTGCACGACAAACATGTATTGCTCACCGCCAACTTCAAACTTTTCGGAGGACAACAATGCCGCGCGCACCTGGCCGTCCCGGGCGTTGAGAAGTACGTGGTGCTCGCGGACGTACCCATGCATCTGAATCAATTTAAAGACCGCAGCGCGTTGCTGCGGGTCGTGCCACAGCTTCAGTTCAGCGGAGGTCTTGCCCACGGCCTGTTCGCGGCTCAGGCCGGTGATTCGCTCAAAAGCGGCATTGACTTCAACGATCCGGGCGTCGCGCAGACGCGTGATGGACATGAACTCTGGCGTCAGCTGAAATGCAGCCTTGAACTGCTCATGGATGACGTTCTGGTCGGTCACGTCCCGGGCAATCCAGACCGCATGGGTATGGGTGTTGCCTTGCAGTGTGATCAGCGTGGAGGTGACCATGAAATCGCGTATCTGGCCATCGCGGCGGCGCGCCTGCGCCAGCGTGTCGTGGACCGTGCCGGTTCGCATGAGCTCGGCGACCATTTTGGTGCGCTGGTCCGGATGCACCCAGATGTTGAATTGTGAAATAGGGTGCCCAATGACCTCGGCTACGCGGTAGCCACTGATCGTCTCGAAGCCTTGGTTGGCATCCACAATCATGCTGTCGCTCAGCCGCGTGATGACAATCCAGTCCGGGCTGGCATGGAATATCCGGGCGAACTTGTCCCCGCTGGGATCGCCGAGCGATGCCAGCAGCCAACGCCTGAGCGCTGAAGGCAGTAATCTAGCCAGTAGTCCCATTGCGGCAGGGGGATTCGAGTTGAATTGGAGTGATATTACAGCGCTATGCGCATAAAAAAAGCCCATCGCAGGGATGGGCATTTTTATTGGCACGGCAACGGAGACGCACAGAGCGACCCCGACGGGCTGACCGGTTTCAGGCGGCAGCTAACCAATACCCGGCATTGAATGGACTGCTCATGCGCAGTGCCAGGGGTGATACGTCCAACAGCTTGTCAGTTGGCATTTTCTCGCCGCTTTCCGTCATCAGATTGATCCCCGCGACTGCCTCCGTCTGCGTGGATGTGCTGCTTGCCTCGTTAGCCCGTTCTGCTTGGCTGGTGTGTGCAGAACGGGCTACAGAAAAGAATAGAAGCATCGGAAGGGTATCTTCCGGTCTCCCCAGTAATCCGCCGTGTCGCGGAAGATGTCCAGAAGCTGCTCGCGCGCCTCTTTGTCAAACTTGGCGTTGGCCGGAATATGCTCGAGCACGGCAATGAAACCGGGCTGTGGGCCCGACTTGTGCACCGGATCGGTCATGCTGTCATACAGCGCATCAAAGTTCTTGCCGCTGTTGGCAGGCAGGGTGAACTGCTGGCCGATCAGGTCAAGCACATCCTGCTTGGTTTGTGCATTGGCTAGGTTGGCATACAAGAAGTGATGCCCCAAGCCCTGCGCGGCTTCCTGGAGCTCAGGCACCCTGAAGGCGCGAATCGACTGAACGATGTTAGGTCTGACTGTTCGAAGTGGCATTTCCATCGCCGCGTCTCTTTCTTTAAAAATACAAATTCAATTCAAGGCACGATCCTGCGAAAACTCGCATAGTGATCGGCCGTGTAGTAACAGGCCTCTGGCGTGGTGGCCTGGCCACCACAAACAATGCGCCGGGCTCCCCGGTCACGCGACTGAAGCGTCTTCACGGTGTATTCACGGTAGTAGCCACGTTTATGGGCAGGAAGCAAACGCTCCCGGTTGCCGAAAACCACACCGTCTTTCTCAAAAGGGAAAGGACCGCCCTGGCGAATCAACTGGTAAGTTTCCTGGCACTGCTCCGGCAAACTGCTCAGGGAGACTGATATTTCTTCAGTCTGTGAACCCCACTGTTTTGCCTGTACCCCACTCCCTACGAAGGGAAGCGTCAGCAACAAGCTGGTAAGTACTAACTTTAAAACACCTTGGCGCACCGTAAAACCTCTCAAGCGACTTCGGGTAAACCCGATAAATCCAGAGACGTGAGTGTCGCGTATTTGGTGCAAAAAAGCAAGGCCTTGCCCAATAATTAGGCAAGGCAATCAAAGTCTTTACGCGTGTGAGTGTGTGCCAACTACTGGCTAAGGCTTTAGCGGCTCACGTTCGCGTCGGCCACAGTCAAGGCTGTCATATTTACGATGCGACGCACCGTGGTGCTGGCGGTCAGTACATGCACCGATTTGGCCGCACCCAGCAGTACCGGGCCGATGGCAATGTTGCCGCCGGCAGCCGTTTTGAGGAGGTTGTAGGCGATGTTGGCGGAGTCGATGTTGGGCAGGACCAGCAGATTGGCGTCGCCGTGCAAAGTGCTGTTGGGCATGAGCACCTTGCGGGCTGCGCCGTCCAGTGCCACGTCACCATGCATTTCACCGTCTACCTCAAGCCAGGGTGCTTGTTGCTGCAACAGCGCCAGGGTCTGGCGCATTTTGACCGCGCTGGGTTCGTTGCTGCTGCCAAAGCTGGAATGGCTCAAGAGGGCTGCCTTGGGCTTGAAGCCAAAGCGCATCATTTCTTCGGCAGCCATGATGGTGATCTTGGCCAACTCAGGCGCTGTGGGGTCATAGTTGACATGGGTGTCCACCAGAAATACCTGGCGTCCCGGCAGCATCAGGCCATTCATGCAGGCGTAGATGGGAACATCCCGCGAAGCGTCTTGGCCCGTGACCGGGCGTTTGCCAATCACCTGGTCGATGTATTGCAGGTGCAATGCTGTCGTGCCCCAGGTGCCGCAGATGAGGCCGTCGACATCGCCTTTGTGCAGTAACATGGAGCCAATCAGGGTGAGCCGACGGCGCATTTCGATCTTGGCGACCTGTATGGTCACGCCCTTGCGCTCCGTCATGCGGTGGTAGGTTTGCCAGAAGTCGCGGTAACGGGCGTCTTGCTCCACATTGACCACGTCGTAGTCCTGCCCTTCCTTCAGGCGCAGGCCAAACTTTTCAATGCGCTGGGCAATGATGGCGGGTCGGCCGATCAGCGTCGGGCGCGCCAGCCCTTCGTCCACAACGATCTGGCAGGCACGCAGCACGCGTTCCTCTTCACCCTCGGCGTAGGCCACGCGTTTTTTGACGGCCTTTTTGGCGGCCGCAAAAATCGGCTTCATGGTCGTGCCCGAGGCGTAGACGAAGCTCTGGAGCTTCTCGCGGTAAGCGTCCATGTCGGTGATCGGGCGCAGCGCCACCCCGCTGGCGGCTGCCGCCTGCGCCACAGCCGGCGCAATTTTCATCATCAGGCGAGGATCAAAGGGCTTGGGAATCAGGTATTCCGGACCAAATGCAAGCTGCGCTCCGGCATATGCGGCGGCGACCACCTCGCTTTGCTCGGCCTGGGCCAGCTCGGCAATTGCATGCACTGCGGCGATTTCCATCTCGATGGTGATGGTGGAGGCGCCGGCATCCAGCG
>JAYTRR010000210.1:0-64752 GCA_043746005.1 Burkholderiales bacterium | reverse complement strand
AGCAGGTTGTTCAGAATGTTGTTGGTTATGGTGCGATACCAATACTAATAACTGAAAACCTAGGGAATTCACTAGGTCTGTATGCATAAAAGTATATTTGAATAGGTTTTTGGTATTAGCGACGCAAACGCGTGTCGCTTACTATTTTTGCGTGGTGTCGACCGTGGCATCGCATGCATGTAAACCGATAAATTCCAATACTGGAGACATTCCATGAAACTTAAAGCATCCCTGGCGCTGGCTTTCGGCCTGATGGCTGGCATGGCCCATTCGGCCACCGAACTCGTGATTGCAACCGTCAATAACGGGCACATGATCGAGATGCAAAAGCTCACCAAAAACTTTGAAGCCGCCAATCCCGATATCAAGGTGAAGTGGGTCACGCTGGAAGAAGGCGTGCTGCGTCAACGCGTCACCACAGACATCGCCACTAAAGGCGGTCAGTTTGACGTGATGACCATTGGTATGTATGAGACCCCGATCTGGGGCAAAAAAGGGTGGTTGCAAGAGCTCAAGACCGATGCCGCGTACGACGTCGACGATCTGTTACCCGCTATGCGCACCGGCTTGTCCATAGGCAACAAACTGTATGCCGCGCCTTTCTACGGCGAAAGCTCCATGCTGATGTATCGCAAGGATCTGGCGGATAAAGCAGGTATCAAGGTGTCTGATCATCCCACCTGGACCGAAGTCAAAGACTTGGCAGCCAAAATCCACAACCCAAAAGAAGGCGTCTATGGCATTTGCCTGCGCGGCAAACCTGGCTGGGGTGACAACATGGCGTTCCTCAGCACATTGGTCAACACCAATGGCGGACAGTGGTTTGATATGAACTGGAAGCCCCAGCTCGAATCCAAACCATGGAAAGACTCCATTAACTTCTACGTAGATCTGCTGAAAAACTACGGCCCTCCTGGTTCATCGGCCAACAGCTTCAACGAAATCCTGGCGCTGTACAACGAGGGTAAGTGCGGCATGTGGATTGATGCCACGATTGCCGCCTCGTTCATCACGGACCCCAAGCAGTCCAAAGTAGCTGACAAAGTCGCATTTGCACAGGCACCAACGGCTGTGACGCCAAAGGGTGCCAACTGGTTGTGGGCATGGGCACTGGCCATCCCGTCGGGTTCCAAGAAAGTGGATGCTGCACAGAAGTTTGTGAGCTGGGCCACTTCCAAGGAATACATCGAGCTGGTTGCCAAGACCAACGGCTGGGGCCATGTGCCGACCGGCACGCGCAAGAGCACCTATGCCAACGCCGAATTCCAGAAGGCAGCGTCTTTTGCCAAAGCCGAAAAAATGGCTATTGATTCAGCCAACCCGAACGACAGCACGCTGCCCAAGAGCCCGTATGTTGGTGTGCAGTTTGCCGCGATCCCTGAGTTTCAGTCGATTGGCTTGACGGTTGGTCAACAGATGAGCGCGGCACTGGCTGGAAAAACGACAGTAGATGCGGCCCTGAAGGCGTCGCAGGCTGCAGCCGATCGTGAAATGAAGAAGGCTGGCTACTACAAATAAGGCACAACCCAGACGGGCAGAGGCCAGTGGTGGCCTTGCCTGATTTGCCTTGACGCGCGGGGTACCTATCCCCCGCGCTCTTCTCTGCGAGGTCTTCCAATGAACCGCTTTCTTCCCCGCGTCCTGATGGCACCAGCCGTGGCCACGCTCTTCCTCTGGATGATCGTGCCGCTGGTCATGACCATCTATTTTTCGCTGATCCGGTACAACCTGATGCAGCCTGACCAGGATGGCTTTGCCGGACTTGCCAACTTTGAATACTTTGTAAGCGACCCATCCTTCGGCACCGCCGTAGTCAACACGTTGCTGTTGTTGGGCAGCGTGATTCTGATCACGGTGGTGGGCGGTACTTTATTGGCGTTGCTGATTGACGAGCCTTTTCCTGGCCGCAGTCTGGTGCGCATTTTGCTTATCTCGCCCTTTTTCGTGATGCCCACGGTGAATGCGCTGTTGTGGAAGCACATGATGATGAATCCCATCTATGGCGTGCTGGCACAGGTGTGGATCTTCTTCGGCGCCACGCCGGTCGACTGGTTGACCGATTGGCCGCTACTCAGCGTGATTGTGATCGTGTCATGGCAGTGGCTACCGTTTGCCACGCTGATTCTGGTCACCTCACTGCAGTCGATGAGTCGGGAGCAGCTGGAGGCATCGCGTATGGACGGTGCCAACTACTTCCAGCAATTGCGCTACCTCTACTTGCCGCACATGGCGCGCTCGGTAGCCGTGGTGGTAATGATTGAAATGATCTTCCTGCTCAGTGTGTTTGCGGAGATTTACACCACCACCAGTGGTGGTCCGGGCGACGCCAGCACCAATGTGGCTTTCCTGATCTTCAAGCAGGCATTGCTGAACTTTGATGCCGGCGTGGCATCGGCCGGCGCGCTGTTCGCAGTCGTTCTGGCCAATATTGCCGCCATATTTTTGATTCGCATGGTCGGAAAAAACCTGGATAAGTGAGCATCACCATGAACCCATCCAAACTTCCCCTGGTGCTCTACTGGCTGCGCACCGTGAGTGCCTGGCTTGTGACTTTGTTGCTTTTCTTCCCCTTGGGTTGGCTCGTGCTGACGGCCTTCAAGACCGAGCTGCAGGCCATCTCGGTGCCCCCACTGCTAATCTTCACGCCCACGCTTGAAAACTTTTCTATCGTGCAGGAGCGCAGCGACTACATGCTTTACGCGCAAAACTCGTTCATTACGAGTGTGGCGTCCACTGTGCTCGGGCTGATGCTGGCGTTCCCTGCTGCGTATTCCATGGCATTTTTCAAAAGCAAGCGGACCAAAGACATCCTGATGTGGATGCTGTCCACCAAGATGATGCCTGCCGTAGGTGCGCTGGTACCAATCTATGTTTTGGCCCAGTCCACGGGGCTGCTGGATTCGCGCACTGCATTGGTCATTGTATTTACCCTGAGTAATCTGCCCATCATGGTGTGGATGCTGTACTCCTACCTCAAAGAGATCCCGGGCGAGATTCTTGAGGCTTCCCGCATGGATGGCGCCACGCTATGGCAAGAATTTCGGCTCGTGTTGCTGCCTTTGACCATGGGAGGTATTGCGTCCACCGGTTTGCTGTGCCTGGTACTGAGCTGGAACGAAGCCTTCTGGTCGCTCAATCTCAGCGCAGCCAAGGCTGGAACACTGGCTACGCTGATTGCGTCGTACTCCAGCCCCGAAGGGCTGTTCTGGGCCAAGCTGTCAGCGGCGTCATTCATGGCAATTGCACCCATCGTCGTGTTTGGCTGGTTCAGCCAGAAACAACTGGTGCAAGGCTTGACTTTTGGCGCTGTCAAGTGATCCCTGGCAATACAACCAACTAAAACATAGCGGAGATCTTTCAATGGCTTACCTCACACTCAGCGGCGTCGAAAAGAAGTTCGGTGAACACCGTGTTATCAAAGGCATCGATCTGGCCATCAATCAGGGGGAATTTGTCGTTTTCGTAGGCCCGTCGGGCTGCGGAAAATCGACACTCTTACGTCTGATTGCCGGGCTGGAGCCCACCGACGGTGGCTCACTCCACCTGGACGGCCGCGACATCACCCATCTGCCAGCGAGCAAACGCGATCTGGCCATGGTGTTTCAAAGTTATGCGCTCTATCCGCACATGAGCGTGTTCGAGAATATGAGCTTTGCGCTCAAGTTGGCCAACGCAGACCCGGCAGTGATTCAGGAAAAAGTGAGTCGTGCCGCCAAAATTCTGAACCTCACCGATTACCTGGATCGCACTCCCAAGGAACTCTCAGGCGGCCAACGGCAACGGGTGGCCATTGGCCGGGCGATCGTTCGCGCACCCAAGGTTTTTCTATTTGACGAGCCGCTTTCCAATCTGGACGCCGCGTTGCGTGGGCAAACCCGTATCGAGATCGCCAAGTTGCACCGTGATCTGGGTGCCACCACGATCTATGTGACCCACGATCAGGTTGAGGCCATGACACTGGCTGACCGCGTGGTGGTGCTGCGCGACGGCTTGATTGAACAGGTGGGTACACCGCTGGAATTGTATGACCGCCCCGCCAATCAGTTTGTCGCACAGTTCATTGGAACGCCCCAGATGAATGTGATTCCTGCTTCGCAATTGCCGGGGCTGACAGCTGTGATCGGGCACGCAGTGCCCCCGGACGGATCAGTCGGCTTGCGACCGGAATGTGTGAGTCTTCATGTTGGTGCCTCTGAGTTGATGCAGGCAACCGTTGATTTGGTCGAAGCACTGGGTGCTGAGACCCTGATTTACGTTACTACTGACCAGGGAGCCGCGCTCGTTGCCCGGCTCAACACCCGCAGTGCGCTGCGCGCAGGAGACCGGGTTGGCGTGGCAATTGATACCAGCAGTGCGCATTTGTTTGATGCCAACGGTCGCGTTGTCCATGCTGCGATCAAAACGACTCTTCAAGGATGACAACATGAAGCAAAGCACGTCCAAGCCGCACGTAATTTTGCACCTGGGTCTGGGCTCGTTTCATCGTGCTCATCAGGCCGTCTATTTGCATCAGCTGCACGAGTTGGGTGACGTATCGTGGGTGCTGGCGGGCGGCAACCTGCGTCCCGACATGCCAGACACCATTGCCGCTCTGCAGGCCAGTGGCGGTGCCTACAAGCTGGAGACTGTCACGCCGCAGGGCGTGCGCAGCTACACGCGTATCACGTCTATCCGCGACGTGTTGCCCTACCAGTCGGGTATGGGCAATCTGATCGCAGTGGGCGCAGATCCCAACACCCGGATCATCTCGTTCACTGTCACGGAGGCGGGCTACTACCTTGATGCCAAAGACAAGTTGGACTTCAATTTCGCGGATTTGGTGGCAGACATGGATGCAGCCCGTACCGGTCGCCCGGGCGGCACAATCTATGGCGCATTGATGGCGTTGCTCCTGGCCCGCATGCAGGCGGGAGGCGGCCCAGTCACACTGCTCAATTGCGACAACCTGCGTCACAATGGTGAACGCGTGCGCGGCGGCTTGCTGGAATTCATCGCACTGGCCGACCAGCCTGCGTTGCTGGCATGGGTGCAAACCAACACCACGTGCCCCAACGCCATGGTGGACCGCATCACACCACGGCCCACACCCGACGTGCGCGCGCGGGTGCTTGCGGCAACCGGGGTAGACGACCCGGCAGCGCTGATGGGCGAGAGTTTCATTCAATGGGTAATTGAAGACAACTTCGCTGCCGGCCGACCTCAGTGGGAGCGAGTGGGTGCGGAAATGGTCCAATCGGTTGCGCCCTACGAAGAGGCCAAAATCCGTTTGCTTAACGCAACCCATAGCTGTATTGCATGGGCTGGCACCCTCGTGGGTTATCAGTTCATTCACGAGGGCACGCACGACGCGCGAATACGTGAAATTGCCTATGACTATGCAACCAACGATGCCATTCCAGCATTGAATCCGCCCGAAACCCCTAGTCCCATCGATTTGCCTGCCTACCGCGACGTGGTGCTGGAGCGCTTTGGCAATCCGGCCATTGAAGACACTAATCAGCGCGTTGCCATGGATGGCTTCTCCAAAATTCCTGGTTTTATAGCGCCCACGATTCGGGAGCGACTGGAGCGCAACGAATCCATTGCGAGCGTAGCAATGTTGCCTGCTTTGTTTTTGGCCTATTTGCAGCGTTGGCATCAAGGTGAAATTCCCTATACCTATCAGGACCAGGCAATGGACGCCGCGGCTGCACATGCAATCTGCGGTGCTGCAGACCCGGTTGGTGCGTTTTGCAAGGATGAGGTTTTGTGGGGTCATCTGGCCGGTGATGAGCGGCTGACCGCCGCAGTGCGGGTTGCCCATATTCGGGTCGAGAATCTTGTGAAGGAGTACCTGTCATGACCCAACGTCTTGAAAACCGCCATGCCTTGCTGACTGGGGCGGGCGGTGGCATTGGCCTGGCAGTGTTGAGCGCCTACCTCCGTGAGGGTGCGCAGTGCAGCGTGGTGGATATCGCCAGTACCCCGTCGGAGGGTGTGCTGGCACTTGAGGATCAGTATCCGGGTCAGTTCCATTACATTGCTGCCGACATCACGCGCAGAAGCGAAATTGACCGGTTGATTGCCACGGCTCGCAGCAAGCTGGGTACCATTGAAGTGCTTTACAACAATGCGGCAGTTTTTGACATGGCACCACTGCTTGAGAGTGATGAAGCCATGTACGACAAGCTGTTTGCCGTCAACGTCAAAGGCATGTTCTTTGTCATGCAGGCGGTGCTGCAGCAGATGGTGTCCGACAACACATTGCGTGGTGTGGGTGCCGTTATCAACCTTGCCTCGCAAGCGGGACGGCGTGGTGAAGCGCTGGTGTCGCACTATTGCGCCACCAAGGCCGCAGTCATCAGCTATACCCAGAGCGCAGCCTTGGCGATGGCCCCCTACGGCATTCGTGTTAATGCGATTGCCCCAGGCGTTGTCGACACCCCTATGTGGTCACATGTGGACAGCCTCTTCGCCCGCTACGAGGGCCTGCAGCCCGGTGAAAAGAAGAGGGCAGTCGGTCTGGCCGTGCCGCTGGGCCGCATGGGCTCACCTGACGACATTGCGGGTGCTGCCGTGTTTTTGGCCAGCCAGGAGGCTTCCTACATTACTGCCCAGACGCTTAACGTCGACGGCGGTAGCGTCATGAGTTAACAGGAGCTATCATCGTGCCTTCCCGTCAACCCTCTCACCAGGCACGGCAGCGCCTTCCCGAGCTGGAGCAAGACTTTGCACGCTCGCCGGAATTGGGCTACGAGGCCACGCAAGACACGGGACTGGTGCGTTGCCTGTCTCACGGCTTTCCAACGCCACTGGCACGCTGGCACTACCATGACGAGTACGAGCTTCATCTGATCACCGCCACATCGGGAAAAGCCTTTGTCGGTGACTGGATTGGACCGTTTCAGCCCGGCCACCTAGTCCTGTGCGGCCCGCGCCTGCCGCACAACTGGATATCACTGGATTTGCCCGAAGGCGGTGTTCCCGAGCGGGATATGGTCATTCAGTTCAGGCATGAGCCCCTGCAGCGTGCAGCGGAACAGATCACGGAACTTGCCGAGTTAATGCCGCTGCTGGACCGTGCTAGCCACGGCATTGAGTTTTTTGAAATGGGGCAGATCGCCCGGCAGCACTGGCTGCAGATCCGGGCAAGCCGCGGAGCCCGGCGCTTCGCTGCATTTTGTGACTTCATGAGTGATCTGGCTCGCTGCACTGACTACCGGTTGCTGTCCAACGTGCAAATGCAAGGTGTGAATGACGACGCCCAGTTGGATCAGATTAATACCATTGTCAATCGAATTACGTCCGATCTGTCACAGCCACACTCGCTGTCCGAACTCGCGATTGGCCTGGGCATGAGCGAGAGTCGCTTTTCGCGATTCTTTCGTCACGCTACAGGCAATAACTTTACAGACTTTGTGAACCGCATTCGCATCAACAGGGCATCCCAATTGCTGATGGAGTCCGACCGAATGGTTTCGCAAATTTGCTACGAAGTGGGGTTCAACACCGTGGCCAATTTCAACCGGCGGTTTCTGGAGATTCGGGGAATGACTCCATCCGAATTCCGAAAGCAGGCCGACAACCGGTTTGGCTCATGAAGACACGGGCAGATCAGCTTTAACCCGACACCACATGGTGTTCCGCTCGCAGGCGCCAGGCCGCAACAATGGCCAGGGCGCAAATGCCGGCCAGCATAAAAAACGATTCATTGAACGCCAACAGGCGTGCGGGGTTGGTGTTGGGGTGCGCAAGCGATTGCCCATGCGCCGCCAGCCGCCACTCCAGCACAATGGCGCACAGGCTGACGCCGGTAGCCCCGCCTACCATTCGCACAAAGTTGATGACGCTGGAGCCCTGGGGAATCAGGTGCGAAGGCAAGCCCCGCATGGAGCCCAGATTGAGCGAGGGCAGAATGAAGCCCAGACCGATACGCCCCACAATGGCCCATGCCACGATCACCCAGATGGAGGTTTGCAGGTCCACCGTCACCATCAGTGCAAACCCCAGCGCCAGCATTGTCAACCCAACGCTGACCAGACGATGGGCCGGTTGACGGTCCGCAAGGCGGCCGACGATGGCAATGGTGATGGCCAGCACCGCGCCGGCGGGTAGCAGCATGGTGCCCACATAAGAGGCTGACAGCCCCAATCCCATTTGCAGGTAAACCGGCAACAGATAGGTGGAGCCAAACAGGGCCGTGCCATAGATGAATGCGACGATGCTTCCCATTGCGAACTGGCGGTGGTTAAACAGTGCCAGGTTCATCAGCGGCGCCTGCTGGTGTGGCCCACGGTGGGTGTGACTGAGACGCTGTTGCCATTTCATAAAAACGACCAACGCTGCTACCGACGCGCCCAGCAGGAGGGCAGATCTGGCAACGCCACCGCTTTGCAGCGTGACCATGCCGTTAAGCAGGCACAGCGTGGCCACCGTGGCAAGCACCAGGCCGCGCCAGTCCAGTGTCGCTTTGCCTGCGGCATTGGCAGATGCATCACCAGGGTTAACCGCCGGAATGAACCGCTGTGCCATGTACAGCGAGGCCAGACAAAACGGCACCACCATGAAAAACGTGGAGCGCCATCCAAACCAGTCTACTAGCAGTCCGCCCACGCTGGGGCCTATGGCGGGTGCCAGCACCACGCCCATACCAAATATGCCGCTGGCGCGCCCCTGCTCATTGGAAGCAAAAGCCCGCAAGATGATGATTGCCGGAATGGGCTGCACTACACCCGCGGCCAGTCCTTCGGCCACGCGCGCCACCAGCACCAGGTCGAAATGGCTGCTCAACCCGCCCGCCACACCGCCGCTCAATAGGAGCCACATCGCCCAGGAATAAGTCTTGCGGTAGCCATAGCGCGACAGCAACCAGGGGGTGCTCAGCATCGACACCGTCATGGCCACCATGAAACCCGAAGACACCCATTGCAGCCGGTCTTGCCCCAGACCAAAGAAGCGGCTCATGTCGGGCACTGCCACATTGATGATGGTGGACGACATGATCGACGCCATGGTGCCAATCATGACCGAGAGCAGCAGCAGCCAGCGATAGCGGGGCCCGTGGTGCGCCTGTAAAGAGGCGAGGGTATCGAGCCGTTTCATGGCGCGGTGGTCTTGGGCTTGAAGTCGCAGTAGGGTGCTACTGCGCACTGCCCGCACTGCGGCTTGCGTGCCTGGCACACATAGCGCCCCAGCAAAATCAGCCAGTGGTGGGCATCCACCAGATAGGCTTCAGGAATGCGCTTGAGCAGTTGCATCTCTACTTCATAAGGGTTTTTCCCCGGCCCCAGGCCCGTGCGGTTGGCGACTCTGAAGATGTGTGTGTCTACTGCCATGGTGGCCTCGCCAAACGCTGAATTCAGCACCACGTTGGCCGTCTTGCGGCCCACGCCGGGCAGAGCCTCCAGCGCCTCACGTGAGCGCGGAACCTGTCCGCCGTGCAGCTCCACCAGCATGCGGCAGGTTTGCATCAGGTGCTTGGCCTTGCTGTGGTACAGACCAATGGTCTTGATGTAGCTCTCCAGCCCTTCCAGGCCCAGATCCAGAATGGCCTGCGGTGTATGAGCGACAGGAAACAGCTTGCGCGTGGCCTTATTCACGCCTACGTCAGTGGCCTGCGCACTGAGCAGCACGGCCACGAGCAGTTCAAACACGCTGCTGTATTCCAACTCGGTTACTGGCGCGGGGTTAGCGGCCTGCAGTGTGGCAAAGAAGCGGGCGATGTGTTCTTTTTTCATCATGGTGGCATTGTCCCATTCCCGCGCTAATATCGTCCGTTACCCTGCAAAAACCTGCCTAGCAAGACTCTCACCATGCCACTCCAATTTGCCGACCGCCTGAACAACGTAGAAACCTCCGCCATCCGCGAACTCTTCAAGCTGCTGGGCAAGCCCGGCATCATCAGCTTTGCGGGCGGCTTTCCCGATAGCGCCATGTTTGACGTGGATGGCATCAAGGAGGCGGTCAACGCTGCACTGGCCGAAGAGCCAGGCGCTGCACTGCAATACGGCGCCACTGAGGGCTATAACCCTTTGCGCGAACAGTTGGCTGCCTTCATGGCCAGCAAGGGCGCCAAAGACGTGGCCCCGGATCAATTGATCGTCACCACCGGCAGCCAGCAGGCGTTGGACTTGTTGGGAAAAACCATGATCAGCCCGGGCGACAAGGTCATCGTGGAAGGCCCCACGTTTCTGGCCACCATCCAGTGCTTTCGACTGTATGGCGCTGAATTGATCAGCGCGCCCATCGATGCCAACGGTGTCCAGACCGATACGCTGGAAGCGCTGATTGCCGAACACAAGCCCAAGTTTGTGTACCTGATACCCACATTCGGCAACCCCAGTGGCGCTATGCTGAGCCTGGAGCGCCGCAAGCGCGTGCTGGAGCTGGGTGTGAAGTACCAGACCCTGATTGTGGAAGACGACCCATATGGCGATTTGTACTTTAACGATGCGCCGCCACCCAGCATGCTTGCCCTGAGCCCAGAGGTGCCCGGTAGCCGCGAACTGCTGGCGCACTGCGGTTCCCTTAGCAAGGTGCTGAGCCCCGGGCTGCGCGTGGGCTGGATGATTGCGCCGGCCGACCTGCTGGCCAAAGCCACCATGTGCAAGCAGTTCAGTGACGCACACACCAGCACCTTTGCCCAGGCTACCGCCGCCCAGTACCTCAAGGCCGGTCGCATGCCCGCTACGCTGGCCCATGTGCGCACCGTTTACGGCGAGCGTGCATTGTCCATGGGCAATGCGCTGCGCAAAGACCTCGGCGACGCGATTGAGTTTGTGCAGCCGCAGGGGGGACTGTTTGTATGGGCGCGCCTGACGGGTGCTGGCGGCAAGCTGAAAGATGGAACCGAACTGGCCCGGCGTGCTATCGAGAAAGGCGTTGCCTTTGTGCCAGGTGCGCCGTTTTATGCATCCAACCCGGATCTGTCCACACTTCGGCTGAGCTTCGCCACTGCCGATGTGGCCAAGATCGAGGAGGGCGTGGGGCGGCTGGCGGCGGCGATTTAGTTCAACTTGAAATCAACATATCGGACGGCGTTCGCAATGGCCTCAATGCGTCCAGGGCGGAACCGGGTCGGCGTCACGCCCCCCTTTTTGATTCTTCGGCGGTATTTGGCTTGTTTTTTCAATTCTTGCAGGTGTTTCAGCAAGTGTATTTTGGTATGCAAAGTTCCCCACCTACGAGAACCTAACTGCCGACCGAACAATTTAAACGTGGTCGGACGATGCTTACCTTGCTGCGTACAAGATTGCACTTAATGAAGAGCATCCTTGCAACCTGATGAAATTAAATAGGACAGAGTACGACGAGTGCATTCAGACTAGAAATGCACCAATCTTTGAAAAATCTGAGGAAGCAAGGCGACTTAGGGAACAAGACCAAAAAAAAGGACACTGACACCCAAATCGTTGTGGATGAACAGTTTCAATTCACCTTGTACGTCATCCTGGGATGGACGGCGTTGATTGGTGCACTTTATGCAGCAGGCATGTCGACAAAATGGGTTGTACAAGGATTTGACAAGTAACCCCACGGCCGACAATAGCAGGAAGCCATTCGGAAAATTTCCCCCAAGTTGACTGGTGAAGAACCACTATCAAATTGGTCGCTGCGTGCGCAATATTTACGGGGATTGCACTCCCATTTGATCCTTGGTTCAGCCCTCAATTCGCGTGCGCTGCCGCCCAAGAAATTCGCCCACCCGGCGTATCAACCTATCGCACGCGCCATACGACTGCAAGGTGCTTTCCACAAGTCGCTGCACGGTATCGGTAATCGCACGGATGACAGCGTCAGCCTCAGGCGCATTCATCCCAAACTGCGGCGCGACCTGACGAACCAGTGCCAAACTGGACTCCATTTGCCCCGGCAAGATCGCCAGCGATTGGTATCCCGTATTGCCGTTTAGCTGCATCACCAGATCAAACGCGGGAGCCAAACGATAACCTTGTGCATGGCCCGGGTCATCCGGCAGCAAGACACCGTGGTTTTTGACATGGTCGTCGGTGTTTCCCGCCACCAGGTTGAACACCATGCGGCCGTAGAGCTGCTGCAGATCTGCTTCGGGCTGGGCCGATATGCGGCGCAGCACCTGTGCCAATTCGACATAGCTTCCGCTCGCGTTGTCTTCATAGGCTACGTTCAGCAGCGCCGACGCTGACAGGTAATGAAACCGTTGTTCGTTGTCGATGCGGCCGTTGCGGTCAAAGCGCTGCAGCACCAATGCGTTGCCGGTGGGCACCGGATGCACAAAAAATGGCGGCACAGTAATGCCGCATTCACGGGCCAACGCCAAGGTGCTGGCTTCGAGTACCGTGACATCGTGGTCGTCACCTCGGGCTGCAAATTTGGCAATGTGGCGCTGCTGGTTGTGAATGAACGTGGCCTTGGGCCGCGCGCCGCCCAGAGTGCCGCCTTGCAGCAGGCGCTTGAGGGTGGCATCGGGCTCCTGGCCCAGCTCCAACTGCCGGGCGGCCTGGGCCAGGTCTTGCAACGCAAAAATTTCGGGTTCAGGCTCGTGGCTTTGTATGGGTAATGTGATGCTGACCACCATGGCGCCTACGCGGTCGGCGTTGGTGAGCAACAGTGCCTCTACGTCAGACACGGGACGCCCGTGCTGGGCCTCCAGCACTTTGCGACCCCAACTGTCGGGCAGGGCGTCTCGAAACGTCAAGGGCATGGCACCACCGTCGCGCAGGCGGCGTTCGGGCAGCGTGAAGACGGCTTGCTGCAGGGGCAAGTGCATGGGGTTGAGCGCTTGTGCGTCGGGGCGGCGCAAATATTGGCTGCCATAGGCAAATTCGCCTGAAGCGACGTTGCCGCGCTGGGCCAGCTTCAGCACCCCTGAAGGCACCACGGCGTGTGCGACGCCCTGTCCGGCGGTGTGGGCCAGACCGACATACAGCGTGTGTTCAGAAGTCGCGGTCATGTTCTGCAATCGTTCCTGGCTGGCTGGTGGCGGCGCGGCGGCGCACGCGTCGGCCCGTGGTGAGTGTGGCGGCAAAGCTGGATGTGAGCGGCGCCAGGTTGTTCAAGGAATCCAGTTGCCCGAGCAGCCACAGGGCGTGGGCCAGCACGCCCACGCTGGTGCCGGGCTTGCCCGATTCGAGCGCGCGGCAGGTGGTGGGCGAGCAAAACAGCCGCTGGGCCATCTCATCGAGGGTCCATTGTTGTAGCTGGCGGTGGGCCCGCAGCCGCTGACCCAGTTGCACCAGCATGTCCAGTGCGACCGGGGGCAGGCCGTGCAGGGAAGTTGAATTTTTAGACATTAATTAAATAGCTATTAATATAAATAATAGTTAATTTATTGATTATTTGCAATTTCTGTAAAATGAGATTTTATTCTGCACTAGAGGCAGGGGGAAGGCTAGCGGGGCACGTTGGCCGGATGGCTCGATAGCCTGCATTCCGTATCAATCAACCTGTCGTATCGCATCACGCTGGAGTTGCTGATTCAGGATGGGCAAGTGACCCCGGTGAATGTGAGCGACCACGACCCCGTGTATTGAATCTGCTATTGAAATGCTAGCTTTTTGCACAATGAACACGCGGGCTAGCGGCCTATTTGACCTTTATTATCAGTATTCGGGCTTGAACGGCCGCACTCCACAACTCCTGCAAGGGATCCGCCGCAATCCCGCGCGCAGGCGGTTAGAGTTGGGCATGGCCTGAGTGTCGCAGGTGAGAAAATGAATCCGCCTATCTAATTTGTAATTTATAACGCCAAATCCCGATGCCACTGCCTGCCCCCCAATCCCGAATCCACCTGCACACACGTAGCGTTGTTTATCGCGGTTACCACCGTGAAGACGGCCTGTGGGACATTGAAGCCGAGATGACCGATGTGAAGACCTACACGCTGGATCGATCCGAGCGGGGTCCCATGCCGCCTGGCACGCCCGTGCATGACCTGGCGATTCGCGTCACGCTCGATGACAGCATGACGATTCGCGAGATTTCCAGCACGATGAACCACACGCCCTTTGGTGAATGCCAGCAGGGCAATGACCCGATGCAGAAGATGGTCGGTACCACCATGGGTTCGGGCTGGCAATACACCATTGACCGGGCCATAGGCGGCGCCAAAGGTTGCACCCATTTGCGCGAGATGCTTTTCAACATGGCCACAGCGGCCTATCAGACCATTCCCTCGTATCGTGAGCGCCTGCGCAGGCAGGCGGGGGCGCCCGCTGCACAGAGCGCCGAGCCGCCGTTTTACGTGGGAAAATGCATTGGCTGGGCTTTCGACGGACCCGTGGTGCAGCGCCACCACCCGGAGTTTGCTGGTTGGCAGCCGATCAAGCGCGTCAGTAAGATTGAGGCGGGTTAGATTGCTATATAAATGATAGCTTCTTGCGCAGTATCTGCGAGGGCTAGCGGCTCTTTTGATGTGATTTTCCCTGCATCCTTGACTGAACCGCGTCACTCCCCAGTTCACGCAGCGCATCGGCCGCGATCCAGCGTGCGGCCTGGTGAACTGCCCGTCGCTGGCTTGCTTGTCGTTCACGGCCAGGGTGGCCAGCAGGGCAAAGGCAGCTCGGCGGGCATCGACAGACCCAGGCGGTTGTGGCCCACGATGCCCAATCGCGCCATGCCGGGCAGTTCACCGGGCCGGACGCTTTCGTGCAACAGGGTCAGGGCGGTTTGCAGGCGCCTCGGATCAGTCATGTTTGGCTCACGGGTGCAGATTCATTTTGCTATTGAATTAGTAGCTGCTTACGCAATAGACACGAGGGATGAAGCCCTATTCTTCCCACAGATCATGCGGCACAATGGCCAAAACAACCCAAGGAGACTCCATGAGTGAACGCAAAGTTGCCATTGTTACCGGCTCGGCAACCGGTGTGGGCGCTGCCACCGCGCTGCTGCTGGCCCGGCGTGGCTACAACGTGCTGATCAACTACTCCAAGAGCGTGGCGGAGGCCCAGGAATCGCAAGCCGCCTGTCAGCGTGCAGGCGCAGACACCCTGCTGGTGCAGGGCGATGTGGCCGTGGATGCCGACTGCAGAGCCATTGCGCAGGCCGCTGTTACACGCTGGAGGCGCATCGATGCGCTGGTGAACAATGCGGGCATCACCTCATTTGCCGGTGCCGCCAACTGGGACGCGCTGGATGCACAAACCTTTCAGCACATTCTGGGTGTCAACACGGTGGGTGCTTTTCAGATGGTGCGTGCCTGTGTCCCGCATCTGAAGGCGGGGGGCGAAGGCGCTATCATCAATGTGTCTTCCATTGCCGGGGCGCTGGGTATTGGCTCATCGGTGCCCTACATCGCATCCAAGGGTGCGATCAATGCCATGACGCTCTATCTGGCGCGTGCACTGGCGCCGGAAATTCGGGTGAATGCCGTCTGCCCGGGGCTCATTACCTCACGCTGGTTTGTCGATGGAATTGGCCAGGAAGGCTATGAGAAGGTGAAGGCGTCTTACGAAAAAGCGACGCCGTTAAGGCGTGCCTGCAGCCCTGAAGATGTGGCCGATGCCGTTGTCTGGCTGGTGGACGGTGCCCGCACCGTGACGGGCGAGTTGGTGTTGCTGGATTCTGGAATGCACCTGGGGGGCCAGGTGGACGTGCCGGGTAAAGCCTGATATCAACGTGTGGGTGGTACGACCAGAATAGTGCTGTCGCCGGTACCGGTGTTGCCTTGCGGACCCATGGGGCCCGTACATGCACCCAGACCCAGCACGGTAGCCAAAGCCACCAATGTCAATGAATATTTCATAACGATTCCTCTTGAGTAGCACACGGCCAAAACGGACCGCTACCTGCACTTTGTTCCGATCGGTGCGTGGAGTCTGTTCGCCGCCACATACGCGTCGATTGGAGGTCGTAAATAAACGGCCTTCTGGGTGACCTCAGGTGGGCTCTTGTTCCGCGGAGTGGCCTTCTTGTGTCTGCGAGAAGACCAGAGCCTCGTTCAAGACTTCCATGAATTGACTGACCTTGATGGGTTTGGTGATGTACCGGAAGAAACCTGCATGAAGCCCCTTTGCGATGTCGCCAGGGGCTGCGTTGGCGCTGACCGCGATGATCGGAATGTGCGTTGTTGTTGGGTCTGCCCGCAGGATGCGCATGGCATCAATTCCGCTGATGCCGGGCAGGTTGATGTCCATCAGAATCACCTGTGGCTGGCAGGCCCGCGCAAATTCGATGCCCATGTTGCCATCGGACGCAGTGAGCAGGTGCAGGTCGGAGCGCCTGGAAATCAGTTGCTCCACCAGTTCCAGGTTGGCCGGGTTGTCTTCTACGTAGAGTAGTGTGTGCAGATGCGCGTTCAGCGGTGCCGGTAGTAGTGCTTGCTCCGCATGTTCTACCCCCAGTGCTGCCAGTTTTGGTGGCGCAGTCAGGTTCAATTCGAACCAGAACACGCTCCCCACACCGGCCACGCTCTCCGCCCCGATGGTGCCTCCCATCAACTCGACCAGTCGCTTGGTCACGACCAGGCCAATGCCGGTGCCGTCCTCTGTGCTGTTCTCTTTGCCGAGGCGATTGAATGGCTGGAAAAGCTGCGCGAGTTGCTCGGGTGACAGCCCCAGCCCGGTGTCCCGCACGCTGATGCGAATGGAGTTGGCAGTACCAACAATGTATTCCACTGAAACCGAACCGCTGGCCTGGTTGTACTTGACCGCATTGAACAACAGATTCACCAAAATCTGTTTCACGCGGGTGCGGTCCGCCTTGACAAAGTAGGGGGCGTCGAAACCCTGGAAGGTCATGCCGATACCGCGCTTCTGTGCCTGCGGTTCGATCATGTTCTGACACTCCAGCATCATTTCGTTCAGTGAGACAGCCTCTTTGGACAGTGTTAACCGACCCGACTCGATCAACGCGAGGTCCAGAATCTCGTTAATCAATTCCAGCAAGTACCAGCCGGCGGTCAGAATTTGATCGATGTTTCGCTTCTGAACGGGCGTGGGCGCCGGCAGACCGGTCTCAATGAGCTGGGCGAAGCCCAGGATGGCATTGAGCGGCGTGCGCAGCTCATGACTCATGCTGGAGAGAAACTCTGATTTGGCACGATTGGCCTTTTCTGCCGCGGCCGTCGCAGCTTCCAGCTCCACGTTATTTTTTTGCTGCGCCAACTCAAACTGCTTGCGCTCGGTGACGTCGCGGGCCGCTGCGAAAACGCCCTGCAAATTGCGGTCCCGGTCATGGAAGGTGGTCGCGTTGTAGGACACGACCGTCTCAGTCCCATCCCTGGCATGGGCGGTCAATTCGTAGTTGGTGACCTTGCCTTCGCTCAGCACACGGCTGATGGCTGCATCGGCCCGATCGGGGTCGGTAAAGAATTTCTTGAAGGGTGCACCGATCAATTCATCACGCGAGCAGCCGGTCAGCTCCTGCATTTGCTGGTTGACGTCACTGATGATGCCGCGCGGGTCCGTGGTCATGATGGCGTCGATGTTCGACTCGATGAGCGAGCGGGTGTAGAACTGCTGATCGCGCAAACGCTGGTCCAGCAGCGCCTGTTCTGCTTCAACGCGCTTACGCGCTGTGTTGTCGGTGCCAATCAGCAGGTAGCCGATGACCTTGTCCTGTTCATCACGCAACGCGGTGACCGATACAATCGCCGGAAACCGGCTGCCATCCTTGCGGATGTAGGTGAGTTCATAAATGTCTTCGATGCCGCGCGAAGCCTTGAACACCAGTGCTTCAAAGCCTGGGGTGATGGGGGTACTCAATTCCTGGCTCAAGGCGGCAGCCCGGGCTACCAGTTCCCCCGCATCTGAAATGTCAGCGGGCGTGCTCTTGTTCATCACTTCTTCGGCCTTGTAGCCCAGCATGCGCTCGGCGCCGACGTTGAAAATCTGGATCACGCCCTGCGCATCGGTGGCAATGCTGGAGAAGTTGGCGCTCTGAAAAATCGCATTTTGCAAGGCTCCGGTTTTAATCAGGGTCTCGCGTGCTTCTAAAGCCAGTTTTTTTTCTGCAGTGCGTGTACGAATGGTTCGCAGTATGCGCAAAGTCAGAAATGCCAGAAAAACCAGGAGCAGAGCAATACTCCCGAAGATGATCATCAGCCGCGACAACTCATTGGACTTGCGGGACTTGAGCAGGACTTGTTCATTGGCCTCGGCCCTTTTGGTGAGATCCTGCACCAGAGTGGCTGCCGCCTGCCCTGCGGCGATTTGATCGCTTGAGGCATTGTTGCCGTCCACTTCAAACAATTCGAGTCTCGCATCCAGGAGGGCCGTTCGCCGGTCGACCGCCGCTTGCAACTCTTCAATGAGCGCATGCTGTATGCCGTTGTCTTCCGTCAACACCAGCAATTCTGCAAAGTCCGGCTTGAGGGCTCTCACTGCCTCAGCGCGGTCCGCCAGAAACTTTTTTTCGTGGGTTAGAAAGTAGCCCCATTGGCGGGACTCGACCCGATCCACATGGAAGCGCATCTCGTCCAAAGTGGACATCACCTGCCGGGTATGGTCTACCGACTGGAACGGAGCCAGGGGCGTGACGATGTTCCAGGCAATGGCGCCTACCAGGAGCAAGACCGCTAGCGTCAGGCTGAAACCTGTCAGCAGCATCTGTTCAACGGTGGTTTTTTTCATTGTTCTTCTAGGTAAGAGCGTCAAATCGCAAAATCTGTGCTTTTGGGGTGAAGCCCGACCGTAACACGCTCTCAGAATCTCCACTGTTCGCTGGCGCACCTTCGGCAAATACATATTCCAGTTGTTGCTACAGGTCGAAGCGATAGCCTGCTGCGGACCGTGCTTGCCGCTGGCCATCGCCAGTGAGTTCCAGTACCTGCTTGCGGTATTTCAGAATCGTAGAGCGGTGCGCTGGTGGCTTCGTCCAGTATGGCGAACCGGGGACGCGTCAGCAGCACACGGGCGAAGGCAAGGCGTAGTTGTTCGCCGATGGGCAGCACTCCTTCCCAATCCATCTCCACGTCCAGCCCGCCAAATCGGTCGGCCATATCGGGCAGGTTGACTTGCTCCAGCAACGCCAGGAGTTCTGCGTCTGGAACCTGCCGGTCCCTGTTGGGGTACAAGAGCTGGAGGTGACGAAGACTTCCTTCATCGTGATCTTGAGAAAATCTTTCTGACCCTCGCCGGCCTTGCGGGCTGTCAGGACGGCGGTTTTGATGGTTTTTCCGGAGGCCGCATTTTTTGCCAGCAATGGTGATGCCTTGTCGTAGTGGTGTGCCACGCAAAACTGCTCGGGGATTGGTTTGAGTTTGGGCGGATCCAACTTCTGTCGCTGCAGGGCCCGCAGCGGACTGGGCGAGCCCCCCAATTCAGGACAGCACCTCGATTTCGCCTTTGTGGTCCGACGCGGTCGACTCGCCTTCAATGCCGTTGAATTTGATGTGAGTATCGATCGCCATGGTTTCTCTCCGGGAAGTAGATTCAGACGACAGGGACGACTCGTGCGTCCCCCTCAATAATCAGTATGGCACAGAGGATTGAACAATGTAAAAGGAGTATTTAAGTAATATTTGCTATTAAATAGATAGCTGCTTGTGCAATGAGTACGGGAGATTCAGTCATATTTAAAGGCTTTTTAAGCCCCGTTCGTCTTGCGGTCCTTCAGCCAACCCTGCGCGTAAGCGCCTGCAGTAATACCTGCCAAGGCCACCACGAGCGACCAGTTGCCGGTGCCCAAACCGGCAATTGCCGGGCCGGGACACACCCCGCACAGGCCCCAGCCGATACCAAAAATGGCCGCCCCGACCACGGTATCCCGGTCCAGCACGGACGGTCGCACCGCAAAATGGTCTCCCAGCACAGGGCGGCCCAGCAGGCGGGGCGCCAATTGATACACCAGCACGGTAACGCAGACGGCCCCACCCATCACCAGCATCAGGCCAAAGTCCTGAAAACGCAGGAAGCGCAGCACCACCTCAGGCGACACCATGCTGGAGACTGCCAGCCCAAAGCCAAACAGGATACCGCTGACAACCACAGCAAGAAATTTGGAAAAAGACATTAGCGGCCTCCCATCAACAGCACCACATTGGCGGTAACAAAACCGGTGGCCATGAAGGTAAGCACCGCCATTAGTGAGGGCCATTGCAGCGAACTCAGGCCGCAGATGCCATGACCTGATGTGCACCCATTCGACTGCCGTGCACCAAAGCCCACCAGCAATCCGCCAACGCCCAGCTGCCACAGGGGTACGCCCGTGCGCAGTCCGCCGGTCGGCCCCATCCAGATCCACCAGATGGCGGCGCCCAGCACCAACCCGAATGCGAAAACAAGTCGCCAGACTCTCGTCTCAACAAACCGGTCTTGCTGAAAGAAAGGCCGACGGGACACGTATGACCAGGTGCTGGTAAAGACCGTGCTCATGCCGCCCACCCAGCCGGTCAGGATAAATAACAGACTCACCCCGGCTCCGATCAACAGTCCCCCGGTCAGGTAATGCTCCCACCCCAGTGGAAAAAGCGACAACATCATGCAGTCTCCCGTGCTTTATGCAAAAACCGCAAGCATAGCGCCTGGCGCGCGACTCCCAGTGCAAGGTTAGTTCGACGATGGCCAGTCGTTGAACGGGAAGGGCACCTCTTCGGTGCCAAAGCTCACAAAGTCAGCAATCTGCCGGAGATAGCTGCCCACAGCCTTGCCCACACGAGTCAAGCGGGCGTTGGGCGTGCCACTGACAAGTGCAAAAATCCATTGCCATCAGGATCATCATCAAGGCGCGCATCCAGATGCTGCGTTTGTCTTGTGGAGGTGTTGCGGGCGTATCGGCCATGGGTTGCTCCTGATGTGGGTTCAAGCCCTATGCTAGCGTCTTTGATTTTTGAGATTGTCGAATCCATGGCTGAAAAAGCATTTACCACTGCGGACTACAAACTCTTTCCCTCTCCGCGCAACGTGCATGCCGAGGTTTTTGTGCACCAGGTCTTCGTGCCCTATCCCTACACGCTCATTGATTTGCCCAACTTCTACTTCAAAGGAAAGGCAAGTCTTTTTGCCGCCTGCCGGATGGCGGACATGAAGATGGGGCAACTGGTAACGTTTGATCAGGAAATTGATCTGGCCAAGTTCAATGACCGGTTTGTACCGGATTGAATCAACCTTGCCGCCTCGCGATCAGGTATCTACAGGCCGCGGCCGTTGATGACCCGCAGCAGGATCATGATGATGGCAATCACCAGTAGCACGTGGACAAAGCCGCCCATGGTGGTGGAGGTAACCAGGCCCAGAAGCCACAAAATGATAAGAACGACGGCAATGGTGTAGAGCATGATGTTTCCTCTGAGTTAGTTGGATTGGAGAGAATTTGAAACCAGCTTGACCGGGTCTCCAGTGCGCCATGAGGGCAGTGCCGACTGATGAATCACACGGGTTGATCCATCATTCATGCGAATGGTGATGTCGTACCCCGTGGTGGCGCGGGCCCGTTTTTCAATCTCGTTGCCAGCCATCACGCCGCCTACGGCGCCGATCACGGTAGCAATGTCCTTACCCTGTCCTGCGCCCACTTGGTTGCCCAATAGACCACCTACGACCGCACCGCCAGCAGCACCCAGACCGGTGCCTTCACCCTTGGTGCTGATCTGTTGCACGGACTCAACCCGGCCGCAGTCCGGGCATTTCACAACCTTGGGCTGCGTTGTTGAGGCTATCGGTTTCTTGGTCGCAGCGTTGACCGCTGTGGTACGGGACTCCGCTGAGTTGGGTCGTTCGGATACGGTGAAATCCGTGTCCTGCGCCGAGCGGCCCATGGAGTTGGGTATCCAGCCCATAAAGGCTGCAATACCCGTCGCGCAGAACAGCGTGATCGCTATGCCTGCGACCCACATGAGCGACTGGGGAAATTTGCTGATGTGGGTGTTCATGTCAATTTGATTATTTTTTAATCTGATTGCCAATGATGCCGCCAACCGCCGCACCGCCAACAGTTCCCACGGTGCTACCGCCGGTCAGTACGGAGCCGCCGACGGCTCCGACGCCAGCACCAATGGCTGTGTTTCGGTCTCGCTCCGACATTCCGGCGCAGGCACCGAGCGTTAGCAGGGCGGTCACAGCCAGCGAGCTGGCGGCTAATTTTTTGAGTGTTTGCATATCAAGTCCTTTGTATAAAAAATGGGATGGCGTGTCTATTTCAGACGCATGTCGTTCTTGACAGAAGTGACACCCGTGACCGCTTGTGTCACGGCTACGGTTTTGTTGATATCGCCTTGCGAATTCACGAAGCCACTGAGTTGAACGCGGCCTTTGAACGTCTCGACGTTAATTTCGGCTGACTTCAGTGTGGGCTCATTGAAAATTGCGGCCTTCACCTTGGCGGTGATGGCGGTGTCGTCCACATATTGACCGGTGCTCTCCTGTGTGGCTGTGGATGCGCATCCCACCATGGCGGTCATGGCAAGGGCTGCAAGCAGTACAGAAATGTGTTTGATTTGGCTCATGGCTACTTTTCCTGGTTGATGTAAAACTGCAGATTAATCGGTTGCGCACCGGCCTTCTGTGCGCGGGCGCACACAGCTTTGATATTTCTCAATAAAAACAAGTTTTTCTATGTGCGGTGGCATACAGACCTGCGCAAGGCCCGCGACTATTCTTGCCGCAGGGCGTCGAAACAAAACGACGGCGCTCCATTCCATCATCCCTATGTAATTACAGGAGCCAGTTATGAAAAAGTTCACACTCACCGCATTATCCGCAGCCTTCCTTATTCTTGTTGGCTCCAGTGCGATTGCTGCAACACCGACCAAGGCAGAGTACAAAGCATCGAAAGCGGAGATTTCGGCAAAGTACAAAGCCGACAAGGATGCCTGCAAGTCACAGAGCGGCAATGCGAAGGATATTTGCGTTGAAGAAGCTAAAGGCCAGGAAAAAATTGCCAAGGCCGAACTGGAAGAAAACTACAGTCCTTCTGACAAGCACCGCTATGCCGTGCGCCTTGCGAAAGCGGATGCAGCCTATGCAGTCGCCAAGGAAAAATGTGATGACGCATCCGGCAACGGCAAGGACGTGTGCCGCAAGGAGGCCAAAAGTGCTTTTGTAGCAGCCAAGGCAGACGCCAAGGTCGTTGAGAAAACTTCTGAAGCCAACACCACAGCGCGCGAAAAGACCACGGAGGTCCGCAAGGACGCTGCAGCCGACAAGCGTGATGCAGCCTACGCCGTAGCCAAGGAAAAATGCGATGCGATGTCAGGTGATGCCAAGACCAACTGCCTCAAGGAAGCCAAAGCCACATTCGGCAAACCTTGAATCGTCGATCTCCGAAAAGATAGAGAAATAACATGACTGAAATAAACGATATGAGCAATGCCGTGGCCCGCACGCTGGACCATGCGGCTGCAAGCGTACACAACGCTGTCGACAGAACAACCGACGCAGCGCGACCAGCGGTTGACCACCTGGTTGACGGTGTCCATCAAGCGGTGGACAAGCTTGTGGGAGCGGCCAATATGGCCACTAAAACGCTGGACTCCAAAGGAGAGCAGTTGGCTTTGGCGCAGTCTCGGTTGACCAAGACTTGCCGCACCTACGTGCAGGAAAAGCCGCTCACGTCGCTTGGTATCGCAGTTGCGTCGGGCTTCCTGTTGAGCTGGGCGCTGCGCCAACGCTAGTGTTGCGCGCGCAATGGGCATGACATCCTCCGATGCGCCACATCCCGACACTGAGTCATCCGCCCAAGAGACGGTTGACCCGGTCGGGTTGATGGACACGGCCGATGCCCTGTGGGGCGACCTGCGGGGCATCGTACAAGACCACGTGCAACTGCTTGCACTGGAGGCGCAGCGCGCAGGAGAAAGTCTCGCTCACATATTGGCATATAGCTTGGTGATTGGCGTGCTACTGCTGAGCACCTGGCTGGCCCTATCGGGCGCTTTGGTGTTCTGGCTGGTTGGCTATGGGGTTGCGCCAGGCGCCGCCCTTTTGCTTTTTGCATTATTCAATGTGATGGGGATGGCCTCTCTGGCCTTCGCTATACGCCGAAGAAGCCGACTTCTACGTTTTCCCGCAACGCAGCGCAGCCTTCAGTTAAGCCGCAGCGCGGATGTTCCCAAGGACACCGCGTGATAACCAATACCGGGAAATCGCTGCCAGCCAGTCAATCTGGCTCACTCGATCATCAAATTGATGCGACGGAACGGCGTTTGGCGTTGCGCTATTGCGAATCAACCGCCCATGCAGCGGCACTGAAGGCAGGCGTTAGAAAAAAACTGGGTTCGCCTACGGCCCTGCTTTTGGCGACGGGGGTTGGCTTTGCTTTGGGGCAGATCAGGACCAAGCGCGAGAAAAAACCAGTAACAGGAGGCGCGGTCAGTCGATTTTTTACTCCAACCGGGCTGCTGCAGATGGTGTCTTTGGCTGGGTCCGTGATGGCCCTATGGACACGTTATCAGAACGACAAAACTGAAGTCTGACCACCCCGTTAATCGTTATCCTGGCTGCTTTGGCTGCTTTGGCTGCTTGGCAGCAGGCGGCTGAATTCCTTCTTGACCACGCCATAGCATTCGCACGTTCTTGTCTCCAGCCCGGCCCGGTTCAGCACCGAGATATGACCTCGGCGGTAGCGAATATAGCCCGCCAGCTGCAGCTTGCCTGCCGCCTCGGTAATTCCTTCACGGCGTACGCCCAGCATGCTGGCAACGAGTTCCTGCGTCATGACCAATTCCCCCGAGGGGATGCGATCCAGGGTTACCAGCAGCCAGCGCGACAGTTGCTGTTCAACGGAATGGTACCGGTTGCAGACCGCGGTCTGGCCCATTTGGGTCATCAACGCCTGGGTGTACCGCAGCAGCAGGCGATTCAGGGCTCCCAAACGATCAAACTCCTGCTTCAACACGCTTCGATTGAGACGGTAGGCGTGGCCTGCCGTTTGCACCACGGCCGAGCTGGGCGTTGTGTCGCCGCCCATCAGCAGTGAGACGCCCACCATGCCTTCGTGGCCGACGCCGGCCATTTCGGACGCTGCACCGGATTCGGTGACGTATTGCAGGGACACGATGGCTGTGGTGGGAAAGTAAGCGTGCCGCAGGGATCCACCTGGCTCATACAGGACTTCCCCCAGTGGCATGGCCACCAGTTCGAGAGGCAGCATCAAACCCTCAAAATCCTCCGCCGGCAAGGCGGCAAGAAGATGATTCTGGTTCGGATGGTTGGGCGATGACATCGGTGGCTTCACGGGGTTGGGCCGCTATTTCAGGGCGATCAGTTCGACACCGATTCCGCGGTAGCCCACGAAGCGGCTGGACTGGTTGAACATGGGTTCCCCGCTGACCCGAAACTCTTGCTTGGAGCCATCGGCATTGACGCGACTGAAAACGTAGTCAAGAAAGGGCTCTCGCGCTGCAATGCGCGCCTGCAATGCCGTGCGTTCGGTTTCGTTCCAGCCCGCTTTCTGGGTGTCATTGGTCCGCTCTGCATTGGTGTCCACGCGAATGCCCAGCATTTCAAGAACAGGTCCGGAGACTTTGGTGAAGTGTCCTGCCTCGTCCTGCTCCCAGTACCAGTCGGAAGCCAGTTCGGTCAGACTGCGGTAGCGCGCTTCACTTTCTCTCAGCTCAGCCGTACGCTCCTGAACGGTCTGTTCCAGTTCCTTGTTGAACTTCTCCAGCTTCCTGTACAGAAGCCGTACTTCCAGCATATTGTGAATGCGCGTCTTGGCTTCGATCAGGTCAAACGGCTTGCTGATGAAATCCTTCGCGCCAGCTTGCAGTGCGCGCAGCTTGTGGCCGGGTTCGGCAGTGATGACCAGCACCGGAACGTAGGCGTCTGTGTTCTGGGCCTTGAGTCCCTCCATCACTTCGAAACCGTCCATGCCAGGCATTTGCAGGTCGAGCAGGATCAGGTCGTAGTGATTTTTGGCATGCAGTCCACAGACCTCCCGTGGATTCATCGTGGAAGTCACATCGTCAAAGCCCACTTCCTGCAGCATTTGTTTCAGCAGGGTGATGTTTACAGCCTGGTCGTCAACGATAAGAATGCTGGCGGCGAGGATTTCGTTTTCCGAGATTGTCATTTTGATACCTGTTTGGTTGTGTGGCCCGCCGCGCTCTGCGCGAAGATCGAATGTTTGCATTGAGGGGAGTGGCGCGGTGCTCCCGTTCTGGTGATTGGTGATTGGGTGTCTCATCTGACCATAACACCCATTCCCCCGGACTTTTCGTGTATTCGCACCGGCAATGGTGAAGAAGGTCTTCAAAGCAGTCGCCCCAAAAGTCGGGCTGCTCCTTCTTTCAACCGGAATAGCAGAGGTCTTTTTTCCCATGTCGCGTGATCAATTCTTTCGGAGGCGCTTGCGTCTTTTTCGAAAGACGTCTGCATTTGTCGCGCAAACTCAGGTCCCAAAATAACCGCATTGATTTCATCGTTGTCGAGCGCGCTGCGCCAGTCCAGATTGCTGGAGCCCACGCAAGACCACACGCCGTCCACAATGGCTGTTTTTACATGCAGCAAGGCGCCGCTGCGCTCGAATATTTTGACGCCCCCCTCCAGTAACTGGGCGTAGTACGAGCGACCGGCGTGGAACGTGAAGGCCGAGTCTGATTGACCCGGAAGGATCAGGCGCACATCCACTCCTCTGCCTGCAGCGTCCAGCAAGGCCTTGATGAGTTGCGGATCCGGAACAAAGTAGGCGTTGGTGATGTACACCTGTTTTTCGGCGTTCATGATTGCGGATATCAGGGTCAGATAGATCAGGCTGTAGGGATCGTCTGGCGTGCTGCCTATTGCCCGCACCATCTCCTTGCCCTGCGGGGAAATTGCCGGAAAGTAGGTTTTTTCTGCAAGCGCTTTGCCGTTTTGTTTGGCCCAGGTTTCAATGAACAATTTCTGAAATTCGGCAACTACCGGACCGTCAATCTGGATGTCGGTGTCGCGCCATCCGCGCGTGGTGTCCCGCGATTCCTTGCTTCGTTTGAACGAAGATCCACTCGAATAAACACTACTGATATTGATGCCACCTATAAACGCCGTATGCCCATCCACCAAAAGCAGTTTGCGGTGATCCCGATGGTTGATATTCCAGGCTTTTTTTGCCGCCAGTGGATTCATCGGGTTGAACCCGAGAACATGGATGCCGGCTTGGGTCAGCCGGTCGAAATAGCTTTTGGGAGTGCCAAACGCACCTACGCTGTCGTACACCAGGTTGACCTGGACACCTTGCGCCTGGCGCTCAATCAGCAAATCCGCAAACTGTTGCCCGACTTCGCCGTCTTCAATGATGTAGGACTCCACATTGATGTGGTCTCTAGCCTTGCGAATGGCTGCGAACATAGCTTGGTACGTGGCCGGTCCATCCTGCAGCAGGGTCACCCTGTTGCCCACAACAAGTGGGCTCCCAACGATGGCCTGCTCCAGCGCCACTTGCTTGTCCAGGATGTCGAGGTCTCCCGCCTGGCGTTTGAGCCGCGCGATGATCTCCGCACTTCGACTCTTCGAGAGTGGCCCCTGCGCATTTTCAATGCGTGCAGCCTGCAGGGTATATCGATCCGTCAGGAACTGGGTGTCCGGCAACGCCGCACAGCCCGTCCCCATGATGAGACAGCTAACCGCTAAAGCGAGGGTGGCAATATTGGGAGTCATCTCGTGAAGGCCTGCCGCCAAGTTTGCCGCACGGCGCTGTTTGTGACGGGACTTGGCTCGATTTACTGCGTTCCAGCGGCCGCTTTGGTGCCAGTCATCTCGACATCAACACGGCGATCGGGCTGCAGGCAAGCGATAACTTTCACGCTTTGTGCACCGCGGCACTCACCGGGTTTGGTGACGGGTTCGGTTTCGCCTTTGCCCTGCGCATCAATGCGGCCAGCCTGGACGTTTTTGCTCACCAGATAGTCTTTTACAGTCTGGGCACGGCGCTCGGAGAGCTTCTGGTTGTACGCATTGCTACCCAGTCGGTCCGTGTGGCCGGTAGCCAGCACCGTGTCATAGGTCGCGCCGCTGAGTTGCTGCACCAGACCGTCCAGCATGGTTTCCCCCTCTGGTTTGAGGACGGACTTGTCGAATGCGAACAGCGCATCGCCCGAGAAGCTGATCTTCTGTTTCATGGGCGGCACAGCGACTGGTGCAGGCACCACAACAGGTGCCGCAGCTACCACTTCGACCGGCCTTGGCGCCGGCACATTGGTGGCAATTTTCTTGATGGCGGGGTCGCAAGGCTCTACGGCGCGTGCGGGCGTCCAGTCACCGGTATGCCAGCATTGACCGCTTGCATTGGTCACAAATCCGGTGTCACGGTCAAGCAGGTAGCCCTGGTTTTTTGTGTCTTGTATTTGGGCGGTGGCCGTCAGTGGCAAAAGTGCGGCGGCGGCCATGGCCGCGGTCAGTAGTCCCGAAATCTTGTTCATGTTGTAGCGCCTCAAGTGGAATTCATGCCGAGAAAATTCTCGTTGGATCAAGAATAGGGTTTCGTTCACGTACAGTCTGTTCGCTGGCGCACGCAGGTCAGCCAATGCCAGGTTCTGGGTGTGTGACTGTATGCTATTGTTTTGATAGCTACTTGCGCAATGAATACGCGGTCTAAGGCCCTATTTAGCTTATATTATGGAGATGCGTATGCAATACCGACGCCTGGGAAAAGGCAGTTTTCAAGTCTCGGCGCTGTGTCTGGACACAGCGGCACGATTGGGTGGTGCGGCGCTGGCGCGGATCGGGGGGTAAATGGTCATGAAGGGAAAATCCTCGGGCCTATCGTCGTTGGGCGGGCTGGTGTATTCCACCGACACGGGGCGCATGTGCCCCGACTGCCGCCAGCCGGTGGCGCAGTGCATCTGCAAAGCAAAATCTGCGGTGCCCGCGGGCGATGGCATTGTGCGGGTCTCCCGCGAAACCAAGGGCCGGGGTGGCAAGGCCGTAACCCTGGTTAAAGGGGTGGCACTGGACCCGACCGCCCTTGCGGAACTGGGTAAAAAACTCAAGGCCGCCTGTGGCAGCGGCGGCACGGCAAAAGACGGTGTGATTGAGGTGCAGGGTGATCACTGCGACCGCATCATGGAGGTGCTGAAGGCGCAGGGTTTCACCGTCAAACGCGCGGGCGGGTGACGGGGTGGCAGAGTGAGAGACACTATGCGCATGAGTGAAAATCAAGACAAACCTGGCGTAGCCCTGTACTGGGACTTCGAGAACCTGCACGCAGCCCTGTGCGAGGCCCGATCAGAAGGCTCATACAGCACACCCGACAACCGATTCAAGGTGCAGGAGCCCTTGGTCAATATTCAGGCCATCGTTGATCTGGCTGCCTCGTTGGGGCCTCTTGCCATTAACCGTGCATATTGCAACTGGCAGTATTTTGGCCGCTACCGCGATGCACTGTTGCACAACGCCATGGAGCTCATTCAGCTGTTTCCACCGGGCGGATCCGCCAAAAATGGTGCCGATATCCGCTTGTGTCTGGACGCCTTGGAAGACCTGGACCACCACGGGCACATCGGCACGGTGGTGATTGTGGGTGGCGACAGTGATTTCATGCCCGCAGCACAGAAGATCAAGGCCGCCGGGTGCCGGGTCGTGGGGGTCGGTGCACGCAAGACGACCAATGCGCACTGGGCGAGCAGTTGCCACAGCTTTCATTATTACGACGATTTGGTTTCAACATGATTTTTACACTCGATGCCGACGCCGTGACCCACGGTATTCAACTGGCCGTGGCACCCGTGTTCCTGCTCACGGCGGTGTCGGGAATGATCGGCGCCATTGCAGGGCGGCTAGCGCGCATTATTGACCGGGCGCGTCTGGTGGAAGACCGTGCCCGCGACTCCACTGACCGCGAATTTCTGGCCCGCGCCTACTCCGAACTGACCGAACTGCGGATGCGCGGGCGCCTGGCCAATGGTGGCATTGCGCTGCTGACCTTGTGTGCTTTTTTGATTGGGCTCACCATCATCGTGCTGTTTGTGGGGGAGACCACCGGGTTTCAGATCAGCCGGTGGGCTGTTGGCGGATTTTTGGGTGGGGTGGGGTGCTTTTTACTGGCGCTGCTGTGCTTTTTATTTGAGACCGTCATTGCCACGCGGCTGCTGAACTTCCGCATGCCGAGCCAGCTCTGATCCAAGCGAGTCCCCTTACCGCATGGCGCCCGCGGTGAGTTCATACGAGCGTTTGCGCGCGGCGTGATCGAACATTTGCGAGGTGATCATCAATTCGTCTGCGCCCGTGCGCGCAATAAAGTCGTGCAAGCCTTTGCGAATGGTGGGGGGTGCGCCAATCGCGGTGCATGACAACACGCTATCGAGTAAGGCGCGTTCGGCAGGCCCCACCTGTTCTGCGTAACCCGGCTTGGGCGGCGGCAGTTTGGCCGGGCGTCCGCTACGCAGGTTGACGAACGCCTGCTGCATGGACGTAGCAAGAATGTGGGCCTGTTCGTCGGAATCTGCTGCAAAGACGTTGAACCCCAGCATCACATAGGGCTTGGCCAGTTGTGCCGACGGTTTGAAGGTGGTACGGTACAGCTCGACTGCCTGCATCATCTGCGCCGGCGCAAAGTGTGAGGCAAAGGCGTAGGGCAGGCCGAGCATGGCGGCCAATTGGGCGCCAAACAGGCTGGAGCCCAGTATCCAGACGGGAACTTTCAGCCCGGTACCCGGTACGGAACGCACACTTTGGCGCGGCTGGTCGGACATGAAATCCATCAGTTCCACCACATCGCGTGGAAATTCATCGGCCTCAGACGACAGGTTGCGACGCAGTGCACGGGCGGTGATTTGGTCCGAACCCGGTGCGCGGCCCAAGCCCAGATCGATGCGACCGGGGTAGAGCGATTCCAGCGTGCCAAACTGCTCGGCAATCACTAGCGGCGAATGGTTGGGCAGCATGATGCCGCCTGCGCCCACACGGATGGTTCGGGTGCCGCCCGCCACATGGCCGATCAGAACGGCGGTGGCCGCACTGGCAATGCCGGGCATGCCATGGTGTTCGGCCAGCCAGTAACGGTTGAATCCCAGTGTCTCTGCATGTTGCGCCAGATCCAGCGTGTTGCGAAATGACTGCGCGGCATCGCTGCCTTCGGTGATGGGAGAGAGGTCCAATACGGATAAAGGAGTCATGTTCAGTCAGCCCGTTATTTTGAGTGCGTGAAACACGCGAATGGCGGCATACGCGTCATTGGCAGCATAGACGAGCTGTGCTTCTGTCAGACGGGGGTTTGCCCAGTTGGAGGTGGCGGCCTTCTTGGATTTGATGAAGCGCCGGTCAAACAGCACCGCTACGGCGCCTTTTACGCCCATGTCCTTGCGGTAGCCGCGCTCCCGAAAAATGGTGTTGAGCTCCAGCACATCAGCAGGTTCGACGCCCAGTTTGCTGATGATGCGTTTGCGGTCATCGCCCAGACCAAAACCCGCCTTGGTCACCCCCTGAAGGGCCAGCAGGTCTGCCACCAGGGCGCTGCATTGCACATCATGCAACTGAAACACCCAGGCCTTTTCGACCGTAGCCAATTGCACGATGTGCGGGCCCTCGGACACCTGATCCTTGAAAAAAGTGGGCTTGGACTCGGTGTCAAACCCCAAAACCTTCACGGTGCCCAGTTCGGCACAGGCTTTATGAGCCTGCTCAGCGGTAGATACCAGCACGATGCGGTCAAGGCCCAGGCGGTCAAAGGGGTCAAGCAAGGCGATTTGCTCCTTGTTCGGGGTCTCTTGGGTGGTATGCATAAGAATCGAGTGTGCAGGAAAAACCGCATCCATCAGCAAGCGCCGATAATCACCCCATGAAAAAAACATTCAAACTCAACATCGAAGGTAAAAATCGCGATCGCGTTCTGGAGGCGGTGAAGCACGAGATCCGCAAATACGTCAAGCGTGAGCGCCGCCGTGATCTGCCAGAAGACGTGGATTTCTGGGACTTTGACTGCAAGTTTGGCCAGACCGAAGAAACGGCTGTGGTGGTGCACTTTGCGACACTCACCAGTCTGATTGACGCGGTGGTCGCCGAAGCGGGTGAGCAGTTTTACGTTGAAATTCTGGCCAAGCACGGCGTACGCCAGCCGAGGTCCGAAGCCAATTCGGATCGGGTGACATCGGGTGAGGTCGCAGGTAACTTTCTTGACGACGATTCCTGATCAGCCAAACTTGTCAAAGAGGCTTTATTAAAGGCCTTGCGCCGCGGCCCTCAGCTTGTCTTTCTTGCTGGGGCGCTTGCCTTTGATGCCGCCGTTATCCGGTGCCACCTGTGGCGTGATGGGCGTGGCGGTCTCTACCGGCTCAAAACCCGGTATGTGTTCCAGCGGCAAGCTCACGCCCTGGCGCTTTTCAATCAGCCGGAAATGGGCCTCCGTATCCGCACTCACAAAGCTGATGGCCAGGCCGGTTTCGCCCGCACGGCCTGTGCGGCCGATGCGGTGCACATAGTCCACTGCGGACCTGGGAAGGTCGTAGTTCACCACCACCGGTAGCTTTGCAATATCAATGCCGCGCGAGGCCAGGTCAGTGGTCACCACCACTTCCCACTGCTCATCCTTGAATTCGGCCAGAACCTGCTTGCGCGCGCCCTGGCTCAGTTCGCCGTGGAAGGCCGTGGCAAACACGCCTGCTTTGTACAGTTTTTCGGCAATCATTTCCGCCGAGTATTTGGTAGCTACAAACACCAGCACGCGCTTCCACCTCTGGTCTTTGATCAGGTGACGCAGCAACTGGGTGCGCCGTTTGGGATCCACCTGAATGGCACGCTGTTCTATAACGGGCTCATTGACTTCAGTGGCCACGATTTCTACCCGCACCGGGTCGCGCAGCAGGCTGGCTGCGAGTGCCTCCACTTCCGGCGGGAAGGTAGCCGAGAAAAACAGGTTTTGCCGCTTCGGAGGCAGCATCGACAGGATGCGGGTCAACTCTTCGGTAAAACCCATATCCAGCAGGCGGTCGGCCTCGTCCAGTACCAGCAGGCGTACGGTGGACAGCTGGACCGCCCCTTGACTGACCAGATCGAGTAGGCGACCGGGTGTGGCGACGAGTACGTCAGCACCGCCCCGTAACGCCAGCATTTGCGGATTGATGGACACGCCCCCAAATACGGTATTGACTTTGAGTCGCTGTGGCAGGGCCTTTGCGATACCGGCTATGACTTCGCCCACCTGTGCCGCCAATTCGCGCGTAGGCACCAGAACGAGGGCGCGAACGCCCCGTGGCGCCTGCTGCCGGTCTTCCGAAGCAGATTCCTGTAGTCGTTGAAGCAGGGGGAGTGCAAATGCTGCCGTTTTCCCCGAACCGGTTTGCGCAGAGCCCAGCACATCCGCTCCGCGCAAAATGGCTGGAATGGCTTCGATCTGGACCGGCGTGGGCGTCGAGAAACCGAGCTCACTGGCTGCGTGGGCGAGGGTGGTGGAAAGTCCGAGAGATAGGAATGGCATGGAGTAAGGGGTTGTGGGCCTTAGGCCGGCAGCATGGAAATGTCGCTGAATGATTCAGCGTACGGCATATGTGTTTTCAGTGTATCCAGGTCGAGCCCCAGAGCCTGCGTCACATCTGTCGGAAAATCCCAACGACGCGCCAGTTCTGATGTGATCTGGCATTCGTCAAAACCCGCCAGACTGCGTTCCCGTGTCCAGCGCTTGCCTGGATCGCACGGGTGACGTTCGATGGCTTCCAGAAGGTCCGGGTTGCGTTGTGCAATGACCAGTTCGCCCAAGCGCAGCATCATGCCGGTCAGCCATGCTTGGTGCTCATCCAGGCCAATCGTTCCAGCCAGCCATTTTGCGTAGCCCGCACAGACCATGCTGCTGCGCCAGAATTCAAGGCGGCTCAGATTGGGGGGGAACCGGAACGCATTGGCGATGCAGATCGACAGGGCACGAACACGGATCTGTGACATGCCCACCACACTTACCGCACTGTCGAGCGAACTGACGCTACGAGAAAGCCCAAACAGGGCGCTGTTCGCGATGCGCAGAAGGCTGGCGGTGAACGCCGGGTCTTTCAGCGTTCGAATGAGCGCCTGTGCAACCTCGGGTATGGCCGGCAATTTGACTGAGTGAAAAAAATGTCCAATGTCCGCCATACTGGGCTGGATGATACGGTTGTTGTAGTCAGGGTATTTTGCAGCGAAATCAGTTCGGATGAATGGATTTCATGAGTAATTCGGGCGTGCATTCAGTTCATGGTCCTTCAGGTCAGAAAGCGCGGGTGAAATGATGTGGATAGCCCTGTTGGCGGTGGTCCTGGTTTTGGCAGGTGGAGTCTGGTGGCTGCACCAGTCGCTTGGCTCGGTCCTGGCGTTCTCTGTCCGTGAATATGGGCCCCAGGTTCTGGGCGTCACAGTCAAACTGGGAAAAGTCGTTATTCACCCGGCTTTGGGAATGGCGACCATGAGCGCCTTGCGGCTGGGCAACCCCAAGGGCTTTCGCACAAAAGAAGCACTCGCCGTTGCGATGATCAGCTTGAAATTGGATGTAGCCTCATTGGCAAAACCAGTGATCGTTATTTACGAAATTTGCCTGAAGCAACCAGATATCACTTACGAACATGCGTCCGAGGGCAGTAATCTGGAAGTCATCCAGCGCCACGTAGAGGCCTATATCGCCGGCACGTCTGGGAGAAAAAAGCCGGTCAACCAGTCGGGATCAGAGAAAAAGCTGATCATTGGCGACCTCCACATTCGGGGCGGCCGCGTCAAATTGAGTGCGGAGATGCTCAAGGGCAAGGCGCTATCGGTAACGCTACCGGATATTCATTTGAAGGACCTTGGCAAGGTGATTGGCGGGGCCACCCCGGCCGAGGTTGCCAGGCAAGTCTCGACAGCCATTACACAAAGTACCCGTCAAGCCGTGGCACCTTTCAACATCGGCGGCGCGGTGGTGGACGCCGCACGTGGTATGGCTGCAGCGGCAGAGGCCGTCAAAGGTCTGTTCAAATAGTTCACCATCTGAAGCGAGAAATGAATATGAAACCCCCCCTGAAAATCGACTTTGTGTCCGACGTCTCCTGCCCCTGGTGCGCTGTGGGTCTGGCCTCCCTGCAAACCGCGCTGGAGCGCGTGGCAGGGCAGGTTGAGGTGGAGATGACTTTTCAACCCTTCGAGTTGAATCCGCAGATGGTTCCTGAAGGGGAAGACACCACGGAACACCTGGCGAAGAAATACGGCTCCACGCCGGAACAGGCGGCAGCGATTCGCGAGACCATTCGTGCCCGCGGTGCAGAACTGGGTTTCACCTTTAACCTGGACAAGCGCTCCCGCATCTACAACACGTTTGATGCCCACCGTCTTTTGCACTGGGCGCACCTTGAAAGTGCAGAACGACAGCTTGCGCTGAAAAAGGCCTTGCTCAAGGCCTATTTCACGGACGGGGAAGACCCCAGTGATCACGCGGTTCTGGTGCGCGTGGCGGGTGAGGTTGGGCTGGATAAGGTTCAAGCCAAAACCATTCTGGACAGCGACACCTTTGCCGCCGAGGTGCGCGAGCAGGAGCAGTTTTTTCTGCAGCAGGGCATTCACTCGGTACCGGCAGTAGTCATCAATGGCCGCCACCTGATTTCTGGTGGGCAGCCACCGGAGGTGTTTGAACAGGCGTTGCTGCAGCTAGCGGCCGCCTGAGTGGACCGTCGCCAACTGCTGCTCCTGGCTTCGTCCGCCGCGGGCACCTTGTGGGTGCCGCGCAGCGCATGGAGCCAGCCACGCCTGGCGAGCAACCCCTTCACTCTGGGTGTGGCCAGCGGCTCGCCCACCCATGAGTCGGTGGTGTTGTGGACCCGCCTGGAGCTGGCTAGCCTGCTGGGCGGCACAAGCACGGGCCCGGATGCGATCACGGTGCGCTGGGAAATCGCGCATGACGTTCAATTCAAACGCATCGTTCAGAGTGGCCAGACCTATGCTGCGGCGAAGTTGGGGCATTCGGTGCATGTGGAGGCGCTGGGGCTGGAGCCGGACCGCTGGTACCACTACCGGTTCATGGTGGCCGACGCGGTGAGCCCGGTGGGACGCACCCACACTTTCCCGGCCCCCGGTGCAGACGTGGCCCGGCTGCGCCTGGGATACGCCTCCTGCCAGCGCTGGGAACATGGCTACTACAGCGCCTGGCGCCACATGCAGGGCGAGAACCTGGACGCGGTGCTGTTTCTGGGCGACTACATCTACGAATACCCCGGTGCGCTGACGGCCGTTCGCAGCGTAACGGGCGGCTGGGCGGCGACTCTGGATGATTACCGTGCCCGCTATGCCTTGTACAAAAGCGACGCCGATTTGCAGGCCATGCACGCGGCCTGCCCATGGCTGGTGACGTGGGATGACCACGAAGTGCAAAACGATTACGCCGGCACGACGGCGGGCGACAGCGGCCTGTGGCCTGTTGCGGACTTTGCGGCGCGCCGCGCTGCAGCCTACCAAGCCTATTACGAGAACATGCCCCTGCGCGCCAGTGGTTTGACCCGCGCCTTGGGCGGTGGGGTCAGCGCCTCCCATTTCGCTGCCGACATGCGCATCTATGGCCGTGTGCCCTACGGCAAGCTGGCAACGCTGCACTTGCTGGATGACCGCCAATACCGCGATGCGCAAGCCTGCAGCCCTGGTGGCAAGTTGGGCGGAAGTGCGGTCAACCCTGCCCGCTGCGCGATCTGGAATGACCCACAGCGCACTCTGCTGGGCGCCGCCCAAGAGCAGTGGGTGGACCGGGCGTTTAGCGAGGGCAGCCGGGGCTGGAACGTAGTGGGCCAGCAAACCGTGTTTGGCCAGCGCGATTTCAAGCCGGGCCCGGGCCAATCGCTATCCAACGACGGGTGGGACGGCTATGCGCCCGCACGTTCGCGCTTCATTGGGTCGATGCAACGCCACAGTTTGGCCAACCCGGTCTTGCTGGGCGGCGACGTGCATGCCAACTGGGTCGGCCATGTGAAGGCTGACTATGCACGACCGGACAGTGCCGCCGTGGGGGTCGAGTTTTGCGGCACCAGCATCACGTCGCGCGCGGGCAGCAACGACAAGCTGCCTGAAAGGCTGGTCGAGAACCCGCATTTTGTATTTGCCGAGAGCGAGCACCGGGGTTACGGTGTGGTGGAGTTCACGCCCAAACAGCTCACCACCACGCTGCGGGTGGTCGATGACGTAACCCAGCGTGACGCCAAGATTTCCACACTGGCCCGCTTTACCGTGGCAGCCGGAACGTCGCGGATTGAGCTCGCCTGAGCGGCTTTCTAAGGCCTGACGACTTCGAGCAACCGGTCCAGCCCGCCACTTTGAATCGCCACCATGGCTTGCTCGCGCACCTTGGGTTTTGCGTGATAGGCCACCGACAGGCCCGCAGCCGCCATCATGGGCAGGTCATTGGCACCGTCGCCCATGGCAATTGTCTGGCTCATGGAAATGCCCATCAGCGAGGCCACCTCCAGTAGCGTACGGCGTTTCTCGGCGCCGTCACAAATATCGCCCCAGGTCTGCTCGACCATGCGGCCCGTCAACACGCCGCAGTTGGGGCCGCTCTCAATCTCCAGCACGTTGGAGCGCGCAAAGTCAATGCCAAGGCGCTCGCGCACGCGGTCTGCAAAGTAGGTAAAGCCCCCTGATACCAGCAATACCTTTAATCCTGCTGCCTTGCAGGCCGCCACCAGCGCGGCGGCACCGGGGTTCAGTTGCAGGCGCTGGGCGTACACCGCTTCCATATCGGCCACGGTCACGCCCTTGAGCAGCGCCACGCGCCGGCGCAGGCTTTCTTTGAAATCGGCAATCTCGCCGCGCATGGTGGCTTCGGTAATAGCCGCCACCTCGGCCTTGCGGCCTGCGGCGTCGGCAATCTCGTCCACACACTCGATGTTGATGAGGGTGGAGTCCATATCAAACGCGATAAGTTTGAAATCGCTCAGCTTCAGGTTCGGCTGGACGTTTTGGATCACCAGGCCAGGGGCTATTTCTTGGGTAGATAGAGTCGTCATTTGCTATAAAAATAGTAGCTGCTTGCGCAATGGTTACAGGGGCTAGAGGGCTAAATGGCCATTAATTCGGCTTCAAGCCATTGACGCGATAGCCACCACTGGCTGACCCAGAGATTTCAAAATATCCCGCACCATCTGCGCCCGGTCACGGGCCTCTGGCAGTTCGCGCTCGATCCGCAGCTTCTCGTTGCCAGCCAGTTTGATGTGCTTGTGCTTCTGGATCAAGGCGATGATCTTCATGGAGTCAATCGGCGGGTTTTTCTGGAAGGTGATGGTGATCACACCCGGTGCTGCATCCACCTTGACCACACCATAGGGCTTGGCCAGCACACGCAGGCGGTGAACGTCAATCAGCGTTTGGGCCTGAGGGGGCAGCTTGCCAAAGCGATCCACAATTTCTTCCAGCAAATTGTCTACCTGTTCGGTCGTCTTTGCGGTCGCAAGCTTCTTGTAGAAGCTCAGGCGCAGGTGCACATCCCCACAGTAGTCATCGGGCAGCAGCGCCGGGGCGTGCAGGTTGATCTCGGTGGTCACGCTGAGGGGGCTTAACAGGTCGGGCTCAATACCGGCCTTGAGGCAGCGTACCGCTTCTGAGAGCATCTCGTTGTAGAGCTGAAAGCCCACTTCCAACATGTTGCCGCTCTGGTTTTCGCCCAGCACCTCACCGGCACCGCGAATCTCCAGGTCGTGCATGGCCAGGTAGAAGCCGCTGCCCAGTTCTTCCATGGCCTGAATCGCATCCAGGCGTTGGCTGGCCTGCTTGGTCAGACCTTCCAGATCGGGCACCATCAAATAGGCATAGGCCTGGTGGTGGCTACGGCCCACGCGGCCGCGCAACTGGTGCAACTGCGCCAGACCAAACTTGTCGGCCCGACTCATGACGATGGTGTTGGCCGTGGGCACGTCAATGCCGGTTTCAATAATGGTGGAGCACAGCAGAAGGTTGTAGCGCTGGGCCACAAAGTCGCGCATCACACTCTCCAACTGGCGCTCGGGCATCTGGCCGTGGGCTACGGCAATGCGGGCTTCGGGCAGCAGTTCTTCGAGCTTGGCGCGGCGGTTTTCAATCGTTTCCACTTCGTTGTGCAAAAAGTACACCTGGCCGCCGCGCTTGAGCTCGCGCAACACGGCTTCGCGGATCACGCCGTTGCCTTCGGTGCGCACAAAAGTCTTGATGGCCAGGCGGCGCTGCGGCGCGGTGGCAATCACGCTCAGATCGCGCAGTCCTTCCAGCGCCATGCCCATGGTGCGGGGAATGGGGGTGGCGGTCATGGTGAGCACGTCCACCTCGGCGCGCAGGGCCTTCATGGCCTCCTTGTGGCGCACGCCAAAGCGGTGTTCTTCGTCGATGATGAGTAGACCCAGATTCTTGAAATGCGTGTCCTGGCTGAGCAGCTTGTGCGTGCCCACCACAATGTCCACCGTGCCATCGGCCACGCCCTTGAGGGCTGCGGTGATCTCTTTTCCCGAGCGAAAGCGGCTCATCTCGGCAATCTTGACAGGCCATTTGGCAAACCGGTCAGTCAGCGTCTGGAAATGCTGCTCCGCCAACAGGGTGGTTGGAGCCAAGATGGCCACCTGCTTGCCGCCGGTGACGGCGATGAAGGCGGCACGCAAAGCCACCTCGGTCTTGCCAAAGCCCACATCGCCGCAGATCAGGCGGTCCATGGGGCGCGGGCTGATCATGTCCTGAATCACGGCGTGGATGGCGGCGCTCTGGTCGGGCGTCTCGTCAAAGCCGAAATCGTTGGCAAAGGTTTCGTAGTCGCTGGGCGAGTACCGGAAGGCATGGCCTTCGCGCGCGGCGCGTCGGGCATAGATGTTGAGCAACTCGGCAGCGCTGTCGCGCACCTGTTCCGCGGCGCGGCGCTTGGCTTTGTCCCATTGGCCCGAGCCCAGCCTGTGCAGCGGGGCCTCGTCGGCGCTCACGCCGGTGTAGCGGCTGATCAACTGCAGCTGGCTCACGGGTACATACAGTGTGGCTTTGTCCGCGTATTCGAGATGCAAAAACTCCTGCATCTCGGGGTCGCCATTGGCCAGTTTGTTGCCCAGGTCCAGGTTGATCAAACCCCGGTAGCGGCCAATGCCGTGCTGCGAGTGCACCACGGGGTCGCCCACATTGAGTTCGCTGAGGTCTTTGATCAGCGCTTCCACATCGCTGACTTGCTCCTGCTTTTTGCGACGCCGCGTGGTGGGGCCGGCTACAAAGAGCTCGGTCTCGGTGACCAGATCAATGCCGCCGCCACGTGAACCGGCAGTTTCCAGCCAGCTAAAGCCCGTGGTCAGCGCGGCGGTGGCAATGCCAAATTTTTCACTGCTGGTCTGAAAGTCGAGCAGTGAATCAAACGCGGGCGGGTTGATGCCGCTGGCGCGCAAAAAGTCGAGCAGGCTCTCGCGCCGGCCATCGCTTTCGGCCAGCACCAGAATGCGGTGCTGGGTGTTGCGCGCATGGGTCTTGAGGCGGGCCAGCGGGTCGTCGGTGCCGCGCTCGACCGTGAGCGAGGGCAGCCGGGCGATGTCCGCATAGTCGGTCGCATGCGCATCCGCTTGCACGGGTTTAAGCGCCAATTGGGCATAGTCATTGGCACGCGCATAGAACTGCTCGGTGCCCAAAAATAGGCTCTCAGGGGATAGCACCGGGCGCTCGGGGTCGCCGCGCACCAGGCGGTAGCGGTCTTTGGTGTCCTGCCAGAAGTGCTGAAATGCGCCATCCAGATCGCCGTGCAGAACCACGGTGGCGTCCGCGCCCACGTAGTCGAATACGGTGGCGGTTTCTTCAAAAAACAAGGGCAGGTAGTACTCAATGCCGGCCGTGGCTACGCCGTTGCCAATGTCCTTGTAAATGCGGCTCTTGGTGGGGTCGCCCTCCAGCAGTTCGCGCCATCGGCTGCGAAACTTGGCGCGGGCGTCGTCGTCCATGGGGAATTCACGGCCGGGCAGCAGGCGCACTTCGGGCACCGGGTACAGGCTGCGCTGGCTGTCGGGATCGAACGTGCGGATGCTGTCGATCTCGTCGTCAAACAAATCGACCCGGTAGGGTACGGGCGAGCCCATGGGAAACAGGTCGATCAAACCGCCGCGCACCGCGTATTCACCGGGGCTGACCACTTGCGTCACGTGGCTGTAGCCCGCCAGGGTCAGCTGGGCCTTGAGTTTGGCCTCGTCGAGCTTCTGCTTGACCTTGAACTGGAAGGTGTAGCCCGCCAGGAAACTGGGCGGTGCCAGCCGGTACAGCGCGGTGGTGGCGGGCACGATGATGACGTCGGCGCCGGTTTCCTTGTCGCGCTGTGAGATGCGCCACAGTGCGGCAAGCCGTTCGCTGATCAGGTCCTGGTGGGGCGAAAAGGTGTCGTAGGGCAGGGTTTCCCAGTCGGGAAACAGGGCGCAGCGCAGGTTGGGCGCAAAAAACGCAATTTCATCCAGCAGGCGCTGGGCATCGCTGGCATCTGCGGTCACCACAGTCATGGGGTGGCCGGCGGCCTTCTCGCGCTCGCCCAGGCGCGCTAGCAGCATGGCATCGGCAGAACCTGCGGGCCGGGGCAGGGAGAAGCGCTTGCCAACGTATAGTTTTGGGAGATCCATGGATGGTTTGGGTGCCCAGCAAACCGCTTTTCGGGCCGCTGCAACAGGGGATTTGGTGAAGTGAATGGCTTCGATTTTAGAATGGGGCACACCACCATGACCGACACCCCTCCAAATTCCCATCCCGACGCCCGTATTTGGGCCCTGATTCCCTGTGCTGGTACCGGCTCGCGCTCGGGTGCCGACGGTCCCAAACAATACCAAAGCGTGGCCGGCAGGCCCATGGTGCTGCACACGCTGGCGGCTTTCGGGTTGGTGCCCCAGTTGGCAGGGGTTCTGGTGGTGGTGACGGAAGGAGACCGGTTCTTTGAATCGGTGAATGCTACTGTTTTGATAGCTGCTTGCGGAGGTTCTACGAGGGCTGCAAGCGTATTTAATGGTCTAAGTGCGCTGGTGGATCGGGGTGCAGCCCCCGGTGACTGGGTGATGGTGCATGACGCTGCGCGCTGCCTGATCACCCCGGAACAGATCCGCGCGCTGATTGACGCCTGCGTGACGGACGCCGTGGGCGGTTTGCTGGCGCTCAAGTTACCCGACACGCTGAAGCGTGAAGTCGGCGGACGCGTGGCCGAGACCGTGGAGCGTGGCGACAAATGGCTGGCGCAGACACCGCAGATGTTTCACATTGACGCACTGATGGCTGCGCTGCAGGCGGCGGGTGACGCGGTGACTGATGAATCCAGTGCGATGGAGTTCGTGGGCAAGCCGCCCTTGCTGGTCGCGGGTAGCGCGCAGAACTTCAAAGTGACCTATCCGCAGGACTTTGCGCTGGCGCAGGCGGTGTTGCTGGCGCGCGCGGAGAGCGCCCCATCTATGAAAACAGGGACACCATGAAATTCCGAATTGGCGAAGGTTGGGACATCCATGCCCTGGTGGAAGGGCGCAAACTGATTCTGGGAGGAGTGGAAATTCCCCACAGCAAGGGCCTGCTAGGGCATTCGGATGCGGATGCGTTGTTGCACGCCATTACCGATGCGCTCCTCGGGGCGGCCTCCATGGGCGACATTGGTACGCATTTTCCCGATACCGACGCCCGGTTCAAGGGCGCTGACTCGACCGTACTGCTAGCCGAAGCCGCGCGCCGGGTGCGCGAAAAGGGTTACGAGATTGGCAATGTCGACAGCACCGTGATTGCACAAGCCCCCAAGCTGGCGCCGCACATTGCAGCTATGCGCATGCGCATCGCCCACGTGCTGGGGGTTGAGATGGACCAGATCAACGTCAAAGCCAAGACGGCCGAAAAAATGGGCCCGGTAGGAGAGGGCCTCGCGATGGAAGCCCGCGCCATCGCGCTGTTGTTCAGGCCTGCGTCGCCCGCTGCAATTTGATGTGTGCGGAGAGGCCACCCGATGTGGCGTTGGTCAACGCAAAAGTGCCGCCCATGCGCTGAATGGTTTTTTCGACAATGGCCAACCCAAGGCCTGCGCCATTGGCTGCGGTGCGGGCTGCTTCCCCACGGTAGAACGGCTGGGTGAGGTTGGCCAGTTGCTCTTGTGCCACGCCCAGGCCGTGGTCACGGATCTTGATCAAAACCCATTTGTCGCGGCCAATCGCCTTGATGTCAATTTTTGCAATCCCCGTGTCTGCGGACTTGCCGTAGCGCCGGGCATTCTCCAGCAAATTGGAAACAATTCTTCCGAGCTCCACGCGATCGGCTTTGATCACAAGGTCATCTTCCAGCTGGACGTCAATGAGCACGTCGCTTTGCTTGCTGAGCGAATAGACGCAGGCTTCAACCACATCCGAAAGAATGACGGCGTCGAGCTTGCCTTTGTCGGGCCGTGCGTAGTCCAGAAATTTGCCAATGATGGCGTCGAGTTGGGCGATGTCGGCCGCCATATGTTCGCGCGCATCCAGATCTGATACGCTCATTTCGGTCTCCAGGCGCAGTCGCGCCAAGGGTGTGCGCAGGTCGTGTGAGATGCCCGCCAGCATGACCGCGCGGTCCTGCTCGATCTTTGCGAGCCTTTGTGCCATGCGGTTAAAACCGATATTGACCTCGCGTATCTCGCCGGTTATGACGGTTTCATCGAGACGGCTGGCGGCAAAGTCGCCTTCCCGTACGCGGGTGGCTGCAAACGACAACTCTTTCAAGGGGCGATTGATCAGCCGTGCAATCAGCGCCGCACCGGCCAGCGAAAGCGCTGCCGCAACGGTCAACCAGATCACCCAGGTTCTCCCGCCTGCCGGGTTGAAGCGGTTTTGATCGGTCAAAAGCCAGTAGTCATCGCCGTCAATATTAAACCCGACCCACAGCCCTGGCTGAGCGTTGACGCTGCTGGCAACCACGGTGCCGGGCCCCAGGCGTGTCGTCAGCTCCAGCGCGACCTGACGGCTGATCGCGTCCGCATTGAACGGGGTGAACTGGTCCGTGGGTTCGCGTGGAACGATGCGCAGGCCTTCTTCGTCGGCCATGGTTTTGAGAAGCGATACGCGGGCAATGGCATCTGCATGAATGAGCGCGGCGCGGCTGAGGTTGACCTGGGATGCCAGTTGCTGCGCCGTCTGGATGGCTCGGGGTTCAAATTCAAGCGACCGCAGCGTTTGCAGCCAGGCCAATATGCTTCCCAGCAACAGCAGTGCGAGCAGAAAAAATGTACGCCAGAAAAGACTCAACCCGGAATAGGGTTTGACGGCGCGGCCGTCTGCCGTCTTGGTCAGCGGGGCAGGGCTGCTGCTTTCAAAGTCGATAACTTTTGTTTTGGCCACCGATGCGGACCCTCGCACTAGGATGCTTCGTCCGGTACAAAAACGTAACCAACGCCCCATACGGTCTGGATCAGCCGGGGGGCTGCGGGATCGGTTTCAACAAGCTTGCGAAGGCGAGAGACCTGGACGTCCAGGCTGCGGTCAAAGGGTTCAAACTCGCGGCCGCGCGACAGCTGCGCCAGTTTCTCGCGCGACAAGGGCACCCGCGGATGGCGCACCAGCGCCTTGAGCATGGCGAATTCTCCCGTCGTCAGCGTCAACTCTTCTCCGCTCTTGTGGAGGGTACGGGCACCGAGGTCGAAGGTAAAAGGACCAAAGCGGGCCACTTCGTTGTCTGTGGATGGTGCACCAGGAACCTCGGCAGCCGGGCGGCGGCGCAAGACGGCATGCACCCGGGCCAGCAGTTCGCGTGGGTTGAAGGGTTTGCCCAGATAGTCATCCGCACCGACTTCAAGACCGACGATGCGGTCGATATCCTCACCCTTGGCGGTGAGCATGATGATGGGCGTATGGTCATTGGCGGCACGTAGGCGTCGGCAGATCGAAAGCCCGTCTTCCCCCGGCATCATCAGGTCGAGGACGATCAGATCGGCGGTTTCACGGAGCATGATCCGCGTCAGCGACTTGCCGTCTTCTGCCATCAGGACTTCAAAACCTTCCTGAGACAGATAACGCCTGAGCAGATCGCGAATGCGTGCGTCGTCGTCTACCACCAGGATTTTGTAGGGTCGGGTTGCCGGTTGCTGCATGGGAGTATTGAATATGTAACAAGCTTTATTTTGCGCGGCTTCTGGACGCAGTGTCTAACTGAATAGAGCCATTTGACATAATGTTACAAATATGGACACCACATTCCGCGCCGACAGGCCAACAATGTCCACTGGGTCACCATTCGACCCGTTTAAATGCCATGTTCAAACATATTGCGGTTGGTTTCTCTGTCGGGGTGTGGGTGCTTTCTGCCTTCGCGCAGCCGGGCATGGGCAACCGTGACGCCGAGAGGGACAGAGCCACCGTTTCCATGCAGCCAGCCGACGCAGACGCGCAGATTCGCAGAGCGGCTTTGCGGCAGGCCCTGCAGGCGCAGCGCGATGGGTTCACGCCTGCGCCAGCACCCGCACCATCCAAAGTCGTGCGACAGCTCAACCCGCAGGAGCGCGCCGAGTTGCGGGAGCAATTACGGCAGCAACGCCGCGACTCACCTGGCTAGTCAATCCGGTCAGGGCTTGTTAGCCATTGTTTTCTTCATAAGGTCCATTTTGAAATTCGCTATCAAATACATAGCTGTCTGCGCAATGTTGACGGGAGCTATGGGTGCTTTTGCGCAGTCATCAGCGGTTGAGCTGCGTAACGTCGTCCAGCTTGCCGCCAGTGGGGTGGTGGAAGTCCAGCAGGATCTGTTGACCGTAACGTTGGGCAGCACCAGAGAGGGTACGGACCCTGCAGTGGTGCAGACGCAACTCCGGCTGGCCCTGGAGTCAGCGCTTACCGAGGCCAAAAAGACGGCCCAGGCAGGTGCCATGGATGTGCGGACCGGCGCATTCGGTTTGCAGCCGCGCTACGGGCGTGACGGCAAGATTTCGGGCTGGCAGGGCACTACCGAGCTTGTTCTGGAGGGGCGGGATTTTGTGCGCATTGGCGCCACCGCGGGCAAGATACAAACCCTCACCATCAGCAATGGTGCGTTCAGCCTCAGTCGTGAGTTGCGCAACAAGGTGGAAACCGAGGCCCAGACCATGGCCATTGATCGCTTCAAGGCCAAGGCTGCGGACATCGCACAGGGCTTTGGGTTTGGTTCTTACACTCTGCGTGAAGTTTCCGTAAATGCCAACGATCAGAACTTTGGACCACGTCCGCGTGCCGTCTCCATGGAGATGAAGGCTATGGCTTCGGATGCGCCCGTCCCAATGGAGGCCGGCAAGTCGTCGGTTGTGGTGAACGCGACAGGGTCCGTCCAGCTCAAATAGTCGCCTGGGGTCGGTTGCACAAGCGAAAATTGCGGAAATTGCATCGTTCGGGGTGAAGCCGGTCGGTGTCATACTGACGCCGGTATAAAAAACGTGCGTTTCCCTTATTTCTCCAAAGCATGTCAGAAACTTCTTCATTCTCAAACAGCCGTCCTTCGCTAGCGACCGGCGCGTTGCGGCCGTCCGACACACTGGGACGGTTCGAATTGCGCAAGGTCCTGGGGCAAGGGGCCCAGTCGACGGTGTGGTTGGCGTTTGATCCACGCATGGAGCGCGAAGTGGCCATCAAGGTCATGCGCCCTGGCGACGGATCGGACGACCAGGCTGTGTCGGCCTGGCTGCAGGAGGCGCGTAGCGTGGGACGTGTCACGCATCCGAATATCGTGCCAGTGTACGAAGCCGATATTCAGGGGAACCAGCCTTACCTGGTGTTTGAGTATGTTGCCGGTAAAACGCTGGATCAGCTGGTTCAGGAACGCGGCGCCTTGCCTCCACCCGAAGCGGTGGCGCTGATGATGGATGTGCTCGACGCGGTGGCCGTGGCCCATGCCGCCGGTGTGGTACATCGTGATCTGAAGCCCTCCAATGTGCTGGTGGATGCTGCCGGACGCGCCCGTGTAATGGACTTTGGCATTGCCGCCCGCATCAAGGACCGCAATGACAGCGATCCCGTAGCCGCCAGTGGTGGCACGGTGGGGTATTTGTCCCCGGAGGCCGCCAATGGAGCGGCACCTGCGGCATCCATGGATATTTTTTCTGCGGGCGTGGTCTTGGCCGAGCTGATTATGGGCAAGCGCCTGATTGAGGAGCGCGACCCCTACCGGGCTATTTACCGGGTAGTGCATGAACAGCTGATGTTGCCGGCCAATTTGAATGCCGAGGTCGACGACCGATTGCGCGCCATCGTCATGCGCGCACTGGCGCGTGACCCCAAACAGCGGTTTTCCAGTGCGCGAGCGTTCCAGAGCGAACTGGAGCAGTGGGCCAAGCCCGTTGAGGCAAGCGCGGACAGTTCCGCGGGCGCCAACAGCACGCTCGAATTCCTGCTGCGTCGCATGCGGCACAAAAGTGACTTCCCGGCCTTGTCCGACTCGGTTGTTCGCATCCAGAGCATGGCCACATCGGAAACCGAGAGCGTCAACAGCGTTACCAATGAAATATTGAAAGACGTTGCGCTGACCAACAAACTCTTGCGACTGGTCAACAGCGCCCACTATGCGCGCGGCGGCAATATCAGCACGGTGTCGAGGGCCGTCAGTCTCGTCGGTTTCAATGGTATACGCAACATGGCCCTGAGCCTGGTGCTGCTGGAGCACATGCAGGACAAAGCCCATGCGGCGCAGCTCAAGGAAGAGTTTTTGCGGTCGCTTATGGCGGGCTCCATTGCCGGTGAGTTGTGCCCGGTGTTGCGTGAAAGTGAAGAGGCTTTCATTGGCTCCATGTTCCAGAATCTGGGGCGGTTGCTGGTTCAGTTTTATTTTCCCGAGGAGGCTACCCAGGTGCGAGGCTTGGTGCAGTCCCAGCGCGAGCCGCTAATAGAGGCGGTTGCATCAACGCGTGTGCTGGGGTTGAGCTTTGAAGACCTGGGTTTGGGCATTGCCAAAGCCTGGGGGTTGCCACAGGGCATTCAGCACTGCATGCGCAAGCCGGTTGGCAGGCCACCTGGTAGTGCCCCCGCTGATGCGGGGGAGCGCATTCGATGGATCGCATTGGCATCCAATGAAATCGCCGATGTGTTGCTCCAAAGTGACCCCAAAGAGGTTGATGCCCGAATTGCGCTGGTGGCCCGGAAATATGCAGCGTCAATGGGGGTTAGCCTCAAGGATGCACAGGCCGCAACCGCGAAGGCGCGACAAAAACTGATTGACCTTGCCGGTGTTATGGAGCTCCGAGTGGCGCCAGGTTCTGCAGCTGCAAAACTGCTGAAGGCACCAGCCGAGTCGACCAGTCAGCCTGCAACCCTGAGCCCCGATACCGATGGCAACCTGGGACGCTTTGAACTGCAGGCAACTCAGGTTACCCCAATGGACGGTGACGTCGAACCCCCGCGCAAAAACAACCGTGTGGCAGACACGCTATCGGCCGGTATTCAGGACATCACCAACGCCATGGTCGAGGACTTCAAGCTCAGCGACGTACTGCGCATGATTCTGGAGACCATGTACCGTGCCATGGCGTTTGACCGCATTATTTTTTGCATGCGTGACGCAAAAACCGAGATGGTCACCGGCCGGTTTGGTTTGGGCAATGGCGTGGAAAATTTCGTGAAGAGCTTCAAAATCCCGCTCAAGGCAGCAACGCCGGATCTTTTTGGTGTAGTGTGCCTCAAGGGCGCTGACACCATGATCAGTGACGCCACCGAGGCGCGCATTGTTCAGCGCCTGCCTGAGTGGTACCGCAAGTCCCTGAATGCCCCCACTTTTTTGTTGTTGCCTTTGCAGATCAAGGGCGCACCGTTCGGCCTGATTTATGCCGACAAGATTGAGCACGGTTCGTTGGAACTGGACGAAAAAGAACTCGCCTTGCTGCGCACCCTGCGCAACCAGGCGGTGATGGCGTTCAAGCAGTCCAGTTAAAGCAACTCACTGCGCGGTCCAGCCGCCGTCCATGTTCCAGGCTACACCGCGCACGTTGTTGCCGGCGGGTGAGCAGAAGAACACGGCCAGGGCACCCAGTTCTTCGGGGGTCGTGAACTGCATGGAAGGCTCTTTTTCTCCGAGCAGCTGTTTGGTGGCATCCGCGTTGGAAATGCCTTGCGCAGCAGCCTTGGCATCCACTTGTTTTTGTACCAGTGGCGTCAGCACCCAGCCGGGGCAGATGGCATTACAGGTTACGCCCGTGGTGGCGTTTTCCAGGGCAGTGACCTTGGTCAGACCCACCACACCGTGCTTGGCCGCCACATAGGCCGACTTCTCAGCAGAACCGACCAAACCATGGATGGACGCCACATTGATGATGCGGCCCCAGTTTTTTGCTTGCATGGCGGGCAATGCCAAACGCGTGGCATGGAAGGCACTGCTCATGTTGATGGCAATGATGGCGTCCCAGCGCTCAATGGGAAAGTTTTCGATGCGGGCCACATGCTGGATACCCGCGTTGTTCACCAGAATATCAACTGCGCCGAACGTCTGCTCTGCGTGTTTCAGCATGGCTTCGATTTCTGACGGTTTGCTCATGTCAGCGCCGTGATAAGTCACCTGCACGCCCAAAGCTGCGATTTCCGCCTTGGGGCCCTCCACATCGCCAAAGCCATTCAGAACAATGTTAGCCCCCTGCGCGGCAAGGGCTTTGGCAATCCCCAATCCAATGCCGCTGGTGGATCCGGTCACGAGTGCAGTTTTACCTTTGAGCATGGTGTCGCTTTCAAAAAAGGGTTGGGGATTCAATTAGGATGGTGACGTATTATCAAACCGACATTGCACCATGGCTGAACCTACGCTGAACTACCTATCGTGCCCTGACAACGGTGCAGGCCACCGCTTGGCGTATTGGCAGTGGGGGGACGTCAATGCTGCGCATGTAGTGGTGTGTGTGCACGGCCTTTCCCGCCAGGGCCGGGATTTCGATGTGCTGGCTCAGGCACTGGTGGAAAAGGCGGGTGGCGCCATCCGGGTGATCTGCCCCGACATGGCGGGCCGTGGCCAGAGCGATTGGCTAATTGACCCGCAGGGCTACCAATTGCCAACCTATGCTGCGGACATGCTGGCACTGCTGGCGCATTTGAAGCCACAAACGCTGGACTGGGTTGGCACCAGCATGGGCGGGCTCATTGGCATGGCTGTTTGTGGCCAGCCAGGGTTGCCGCTTCCCGTGCCGGTGCGCCGCTTGGTGCTCAACGACGTGGGTCCAGCCATTCAGTGGGAAGCGATTGTGCGCATTGGTACCTACCTGGGACGGTCTGTGCAGTTCGAATCGCTGCAGCAGGCGGCTGACGCCATGTGGGCGGTGTCCACCACCTTTGGCCCACACACCCCGGCGCAATGGCTGGAGTTATCCCGGCATATGGTCAAGCCGGTAGCGGGTACTCCGGGCGCGGTGACTCTGCATTACGACCCTGCCATTGCGGTGCCGTTTGGTGCCATGACACAGGAATCGGCCGCACAAGGCGAGGCCATGCTGTGGCATCTGTATGGCGGCATTCAGGCTCAAACCCTGTTGTTTCGGGGCGCAGAGTCGGATTTACTCTCTGTTGGCACAGCCCGCCAAATGGTCGAGCGCGGCCCCAAAGCCCGGTTGGTGGAGTTTGCAGGTGTGGGCCATGCGCCCACCTTGGTTGCGGCAGACCAGGCGCAGACCGTAACTGCTTTTCTGCTGGACTGAGCCCCAACAACCAACGCCCACATGAAAAGCTCGTCCCCAGACACGCCCGCGGTGGTGCCTCCGTCCGTGATTGCCGCCACGACCCAAAGCCAGCCTGAACAGGCAGATGCGCTGGCGCGCGCGCGCGCCTTTGCTGAGCCACTGCTCGCCAGTGAAACGCTGGACACCGGCGAGAACATCCTGGCCCATGCCGATGCGGTGGCCGCTATTCTCAAGTCGATCGGCGGATCGCAGACCATGCAGGCGGCCAGCTACCTGGTGTATGCCTGCGACCATCTGAACAAGCCGCATGAGGTGATCGCCAAGGCATTTGGCGAAAATTTCGCGGACCTGGCAATGGAGACCACCAAGCTGGTGCGGGTGCAGCGCATGGCCCGGTTGGCCCAGATTTCTGCCAGTCATTCCGGAACGCCCATTCCCATGGCCCAGACTGCGGCGGCGCAGACGGAAAGCGTGCGCAAGATGCTGTTGGCGTTCTCGCGTGATTTGCGCGTCGTGATGCTGCGTCTGGCCTCCAGGCTGCAAACCCTGCGCCATTTCGCTGCCACAAAACTGCCGGTTCCACCCGGCCTGGCCAATGAGTCGCTGCAAGTGTTCGCACCCTTGGCTAATCGTCTTGGCATCTGGGAGCTCAAGTGGGAAATGGAAGACCTTTCCTTCCGTTTTCTGGAACCTGAAACCTACCGCGAAGTAGCGCGATTACTGGATGAAAAGCGCACGGAACGGGAAGCGCATATAGAGCAGCTGCGTCTCCAGCTGGCTGCCGACCTGGCCAGTCAGGGTATTCGCGCTACGGTGCAGGGGCGCCCCAAGCATATCTACAGCATTGTGAAAAAGATGCGGGGCAAGTCGCTGGGTTTTGATCAGGTGTACGACATCCGCGCGCTGCGGATTGTGGTGCCTACGATTCCCGATTGTTACGCAGCATTAAGCTGGGTGCACAACCATTTTTCGCCAGTGCTGGATGAATTCGACGACTACATTGCCCGCCCCAAGGTCAATGGTTACCAGTCGCTGCACACCGTTGTGCGGGACGCATCTGGCCAGCCCATAGAAGTGCAGGTGCGCACCCAGGCCATGCACGACCTGGCAGAGACAGGCGTCGCCGCCCACTGGGCCTACAAGGAAGCGGGCGTCAAGGGCTATGCCGGAGTGTCTGCCAGCGGCGAGTACGACGCCAAGATTGCGGTGTTGCGCCAGTTGTTGGCATGGGAACGCGATCTGTCCGGTGCCGGGATGGACAGCAAGGCCCCCGGTTTTTTTGAAGACCGTATTTATGTACTGACGCCCGATGCGGCTATCGTGGAGTTGCCCCAGGGCGCCACTGCAATTGATTTTGCCTACAGCGTGCACACCAACCTGGGCCACCGTTGCCGGGGTGCGCGGGTCGATGGTGCCATGGTGCCCCTCAATACGTCCCTCAAAAATGGCCAGACGGTTGAAGTGACCGTGACCAAAGAAGGCGGTCCTTCGCGTGACTGGCTCAACCCGGAGTTGGGTTTTTTGGTGAGCCCGCGAGCCCGCGCCAAGGTGCGCGCCTGGTTCAATGCCCTGGCCATGGGAGAAACCGTGGCAAAGGGTCGCGAGGCGGTTGAAAAGCTGTTGCAACGCGAGGGCAAGACGGCCATCAAACTCGAAGACCTGGCGTCCCAACTGGGCTTCAATTCAGCCGAAGAGCTGTTTGAAGTGGTGGGCAAAGATGAGTTCTCGCTGCGCAACATCGAAATCGTGCTGCGCCCACCCGAGCCGGTGTTGCCGCAAGACGAGTTTTTGCTGCTCAAAAAGCCCAAGGCCCCCAGCCATTCATCCAAAGGCGGCGTGCTGGTGGTGGGTGTGGATTCGCTCATGACCCAACTTGCCAAGTGCTGTAAACCCGCACCACCCGATGCCATTTGCGGTTTTGTGACCCGTGGCAAGGGCGTGAGCGTGCACCGGGCCGACTGCTCCAATCTGCGCAACATGGTCACCCGCAGTGGCGACCGGGTGATTGAAGTGGAGTGGGGCGGCAAGACGGGTGGCGATGGTTCCGTTTACCCGGTGGATGTGGCGGTGGAAGCCAACGACCGCCAGGGTCTGCTGCGCGATATCTCCGAAGTGTTCGCCAAAGAAAAAATGAATGTCATTGGCGTGCAAACCCAGTCCATTCGAGGTATTGCGTGGATGACGTTTACCGTGGAGGTGAGCAGTTCCGGGCGCCTGGCCAAGGTGCTGGGGATTGTGGCGGAACTTAATGGGGTGAGGACGGCAAGGCGACGGTGAGGCTTTGCGCGGTCGTCGGCATTGGTAGCAACAATTGTTTACATTTCTTTGCGATTGAAAGTCGGCTCATCCGGGCATCCGGCGCGTTGTTGGTGAATGAAACCAATCATTGGAAAGCAGCACCTCACCAAAGTAATGCTTGGCGCGACCGTCCTCGTGGCCGCAATGGCACTGAGTGGATGCGGTGGAGGCGGTGGAGGCGACTTGTATGTCGATACGCCACCGTTTGATATTCACGTTGCCGTCGGGGGGCAGCCGCTGACGGGTGTTATTTTTACACCCGGGCCCTTGCAACGCGTATCGATGCGAGCCGGACAATCTATTGAGTTGAATGCAAACGAACCTGTCACGTGGTCCCTCAATGTGGGTGGCACAACCGTTTCAGGACCGGGGGTTACGGTTTACTACGGCGGCGTGGCCATCACCCTGACAGAACTGACCGCTTCACGAGTTGCGATTGACACGGGCATTGGCTACCCGCTTGCCACTCCACTCTTCATCACGCTTGTCGCGACATCCACCTACGATCTTGCACAAGTCGCCACGATCCAAGTGCTTCTGACTCCCTAGAGTTTGTGCCTTCAAGCGCAGGCTACGCGGGCTTCAGGGTGTTCTGCCGCCGTCTGTATTTGCTTGGTCCGCCATGTCGCGCATCAGTTGTTCAACTTCCGCGTTTGACGCAGGCGCCTCCTGAGGCGCCTGCGTTTTCACTGCGTCCAGCTGGTGCACGGTCCACGGTGCCATAAAAACAAATGCGGTTACTGCGCACTGCACCACGATATACAGCAGTAAACCCCATAGCGTGGCCCAGATGGACGGGTTGACCAGCCCCGAGTGGGATCGCGCCATCATCACTGCGTAGCCCATGGGTGGAATCAAAAAGCTCAGTTGCAGCACTAAAAGCAGCAGCACGGCAGCTTGTTGCGCGTCGCCTAGTTGCACCACGAGCAGCGGTGCCACGATGGGAATGACGACAAAAATCATCTCAAACGCATCCAGCACCCAGACGCACAGCGCCACCAGCAACAGCACCAGCGCGGCGGTCAGCAGGGGCGACCAGGGCGATGCCAGCACGGCCTGGGTGATTCACACATCCGTGCCCCACAGGCGAAACACCAGGCTGAAGGTGTTGGCACCCACCAGCAGGGCCAGCAAGGCACCGCTCAGGCTCAAGGTGTCGCTCAATACAGCTTGCCATTGGGACCACTTGAGTGAGCGGGTCGCCAGGGTGGCGCAAACCAGGGCCATGGCACCAGTCGCTGCCGCTTCGACTGCAAAAATTCTGCCCGTAAAAATACCCTCCAACAAGGCCAGCGTGACCACCGCGACCGCGATGGATACCACCCACTGCATTCCGCGAACCGGTGCCGCGGGTTGTTTCGACGGTACTTTGCGGCCCTGCCACCAGGACACCAGCAGCCACAGCGCCAGCACGCACGCGGCGGGCAACAGCGCGGCGTGAAACACGTCTTGCGTGTTGATGATGCGCTGGCCGCCCAGCACGTAGCCGGGCAGGTTGCTGGCCTCGGTGTGGGCGCGCAGCATGGCATCGCCCAGTAAAATCAATACAAGGGAAGGCGGCACCACCACGCCGATGGTGCTGGATGCGCTGATCAAGGCGATGGCGGCGGCGCTGTCCATCTGGCCCAGACGCGGCTACCGACGTGCCCGCGCCAGTACGCCGAAACAGCCAATGAAAACAGCGAATCCGCCACGGTGAGCCGCTGCAGCAGCACGCCCACAAACACATACAGGGGCAGCGCCTGCAGCAGGTCATGCTCCAGCAGGCCCAGGGTGCGGCCACTGATGGCGCTCAGCACGTTGGCGTCGATCAGCAGCGCCAGCGCCAGCAGCATCCACAAGCCCGCAGTAGGGAAGGGCAGGTTCATGGTTTTTTTCGGCCGCGCAGGCTGGCCCGTACAGCGGCAATGGCCTCAATCAGAACCAGTACGGCCAGCAGCACCAGCGCGATGCGCAGGATGAAGTAGCCAGGGGTGAGGCCTTCGCTGAATTTTTCCAGGCTGGCAATGGACGCCAGCATCTGCGGCGCAGCGGTCCAGAGCATGAAACCGCCCATGGACCCACGCTGGCCAGCAGAGTCCAGGCGCGCCAACTTGCTATAATTTTTGTAGCTGTATTCGCATATTCTGCCGGGGCTAGATGGCTTTTTGACTGTGAAGCAGCGGTGATGGCAACCGCGGTATAGACGGCAAACAGAATCTGCGCTGCATCATTGGCCTGGCGCGAATAGGCTTGCACCCAATCGCGCAGCGGCCATTGCGCAAACAGCAGCAGCGCCAGAGGTACGACCAACGCCCCCGCCACAATGAACAGCCACCGCATCACGGGCCGTCGGCCCCAGCAGCCCTGTCAACTTGAGTTGCATTTGCGGCGATGGTTGCCATCACGCAGGGTGTTGCCGACCAGGGAAAACCGGCATCCGTGATGGTGCACGCCTTCTGCAACTGGGCTGCTGCGCGCTCCGCACTGGCACAGTCGGCGGCATGGACGAAGGCGATTGGCTCACTGGCCTCCAGGTGCTCGCCCAGTTGGCGCACCTGGCTCAGGCCCACGCGCAAATCAAGGGCGTCGCCCGCCTTGCGGCGGCCACCACCCAGTTCGACCACCGCCAGGCCGATGTCGCGGGTCTGCATGGCCCTCAATACGCCCGATCGGGGTGCCGGTACGGGCAACACCACGGGCGCTACACACAGGTAAGCCGCGGGTCGCTCCAGCAAATCAGCGGGGCCGCCCAAGGCGGCCACCATGCGCGCAAAGCGCTCAGCCGCAGCACCGCTGTCCAGTGCCGCTTGCAACTGCGCGCGCGCTGCCGCCGTGTTGGCCGCCAGGCCGCCCAGCACCAGTAATTCGGCACCCAGTGCGAGGGTGACTTCGTGCAGGCGCGCCTCACGCCCCGTGTTGCTGCCACCTACGCTGCTATCGCCGGTGAGGTAGCGAATGGCCTCTGCCACTTCCAGTGCGTTTCCCACTTCGCGGCCCAGCACCTGGTTCATGTCGGTGATCAGGGCGGTGGTTTTCAGGCCGGCACCATTGGCCACGGCGACGATGCTGTTGGCCAGTTCATCGGCCATGGGGCGCGAATCAGCAAAAGCGCCGTTGCCGCATTTCACGTCCATCACCAGGCCTTGCAAGCCCGCAGCCAGCTTTTTGGACAGGATGCTGGCGGTGATCAGCGGAACGCTTTCCACGGTAGCCGTGACGTCGCGCGTGGCGTAAAAGCGGCGGTCGGCGGGTGCCAGGTCGCTGGTCTGCCCGATGATGGCGCAGCCGACGGTGCGCACGATCTGGTCGAGCAACTGCGGCGATGGCGTGGTGCTGTAGCCGGGGATGGCTTCGAGCTTGTCGCAGGTACCCCCGGTGTGGCCCAGGCCGCGGCCTGAGATCATGGGTACATAGCCGCCGCAGGCCGCCACCATGGGGGCCAGCGTCAGGCTGACCTTGTCGCCCACGCCGCCGCTGGAGTGTTTGTCCAGCACGGGGCCGGGCATGCCGCTCCAGGTCATGACGCGGCCGGAGTGCATCATGGCGTGGGTCAGTGCCACGCATTCATCGCGGCCCATGCCGCGCAAAAAGATGGCCATGGCCAAGGCTGCCACCTGACCTTCGCTCCAGCTATCGTCCACCAGGCCTTTTACAAAATCCTGGATTTGGGCAACGTTCAGTGCGTGGCCGTCGCGTTTGGTTCGGATGATTTCTTGCGCCAGCATGGTCTTCTTCTTGTTCTTCTGGGTGCGTTCAGTACGTACCGGAAACGGGCGCTGATGCCTGGCCCGCCAGCACGGCTTCAATGTCGTTGAGCAGGCCACTTGCGCCAAAACGAAACCGCTGCGGAGTCAGTGCCTGCGCTCCCAGCGTTTCGGATACCAGAGTCAGATACATTCTTGCGTCCAGCACCGAGCGGATGCCGCCCGAGGCCTTGAAACCTGCTTGGGGGAGTCCACTGGCGGCAATTTCCCGCAGCATGATGGTTGCCGCTTCCAGAGTGGCAGAGACCGGTGTCTTGCCAGTGCTGGTCTTGACGAAATCGGCACCAGCCGACAGCGCGAGGCGCGTGGCCTGGGCTATCCATTCGGGTTGGACCAGTTCACCGGTCTCAATGATGACTTTCAGGGTCAGGGGACGGCTGGTCGCCCTAAGCTGATTCAGGAAATCGGCGCATTCCTGAGTCTTTCCTTGCATCAGGGCGCGGTAGGGCAGCACGACATCGACCTCATCACCGCCCGCTGCAACAATTTGCTGCACATCCGCGAGCGCGCGGACTACATCCAGTGCGCCATCGGGAAAATTGGCCACTGCAGCCACCCGTATATCGGCTGGCAGCAGGCTTCGCGCCAGGGCCACAAAGCGCGGCCACACGCACACCGCAGCCACAGGTCCAAAACGCGTCTGCGCCCGTTTGCACAGCGCTTCAACATCGGCATGGGTATCCGCATCATTCAGGCTGGTCAGATCCAGGCATTGAAGCGCCAGTTGGGCGGATTCGGTCAGGGTGGGGTCTTGTGTCATGTCTGGCCTCAGGAAACTTGCTGGTTATGCAGTGATGGCAGATCGACCAAGCTGGCGATCAGCGCGCTCAAAAAATGCGCAGCGTGCTCACCTGATGCTCTTGCCTGTTGCAGCGTGGCCGCATGGGTGAGCGCTTCGGCGGACAGGCCTGCTGCCATGTTGGTGATCAATGACAGACCCACCACACGCAAACCAGCATGTCGGGCCAGAATGGTTTCTGGCACGGTACTCATGCCCACCGCATTGGCCCCCCAGGTGGCAAACATGCGGATTTCGGCGGGGGTTTCGAACTGCGGTCCGAGCGCCCAAAGATAGGTGCCTTCCGACAGCGCCAGCTTGTGGGCTTGTGCCAGATTTTTGGCGTGTGCGCGGAGTTCCGGGTCATAAGCGGCGCTCATATCCACAAAGCGCGCGTTGCCGGGCTCACCCACCAAGGGCGAGCGTTGCGGAGCATTGATGTGGTCGGTAATCAGCATCAGGCTGCCCGGCGGCATGTGCGGGCGCAGGCTGCCTGCGGCGTTGGTTTGAATCAACACCTTGACACCCCAGGCTTTGAGGCTGCGCAGGGTCCCCGCCATTCCCGCGCAATCGCCGCTTTCATAGGTGTGGGTGCGGCCGCCTAGCACGGCCACCCGCTGTGCGCCCATGTTACCTACGGTTATTTCACTGACATGGCCTTCCACTCCAGTCGATACGAACGCTGGCAACTCGGCATAGGCCAGGCGTTGGGCGTCAGTGACTTTTTGTGCGGCCCCCGCCCAGCCTGAGCCCAAGATTACTGCGACCTCAGGGGCCGCACCAAAGGCCGCCAGCAGTTTGCTTATTGATTCAGCAACGGCTGATGCGAGCGCGGCATTCATTTCAGGTGGTCCGGGCCAAAGCTGGCGGGCAGCAGTTGCCCCAGCGTCCAGCTTTGCTGGATGCCACGGGGGTCGGCTGCGATGACGACCAGGTCGTCGTCGCCAAACTCGCGCAATTTTTGGCGGCACCCACCACAGGGGGTGATCACATCCGGGCCAGGCCCGGTAACCAGCACCGCCTTGGCCCGGAGGCCTCCGGCCATCACCATGGCCCCCAAAGCGGTAACCTCGGCGCACCAACCCTGGGGGTAGGCGGCGTTTTCGATATTGCAGCCCGCGTGGATGGCACCGTGCTCGTCCAGCACGGCGGCGCCGACTGCATAGAGAGAGTAAGGCGAGTGTGAATGGGCGCGGGCGTCCTGCGCTGCTTCCAGCAGGCGTTGCAGCACATCGTTGGAGAGTTGAAGCATCAGCGATCCTTGAGGTTGTTGTTTCAAGTGGGTTCAATAGTGTAGTGTTGCGCCACCATGCATCAGCACACCTTTCTCTGGCACGACTACGAAACCTTTGGCACCCTGGTGCGGCGCGACCGGCCCGCACAGTTTGCGGCCATTCGCACCGATGCCGATTTGAACGAGGTGGGCGAGCCCATCATGCTGTATTGCCAGCCTGCGCCCGATTTTTTGCCCGATCCGCAGTCCTGCCTGATTACCGGCATCACACCGCAGTTGTGCCTGGAACGTGGTGTGCCAGAGTACCAGTTTGCAGTCGTGATCGAACAAGCCCTGGGTCATCCCGGTACGATTGGCGTGGGCTACAACACCATCCGCTTTGACGACGAAATCACGCGCTTTCTGTTCTGGCGCAACCTGATCGATCCCTATGCCCGCGAGTGGAAAAACGAGTGTGGTCGCTGGGACCTGCTGGATGTGGTGCGCACCGCATACGCCTTTCGCCCTGAGGGTATTGTGTGGCCCGCCAAACCGGAAGGCGGTGCCAGTTTCAAACTGACTGACTTGACCGCTGCCAACGGCCTGGTGCACGAGGCCGCGCACGATGCATTGAGCGACGTGCGGGCCACCATTGCGCTGGCCCGTCTGATCAAAGCGGCCCAGCCGCGGCTGTTTGACTTTTGTCTGGGCCTGCACAAGAAAGATCGGGTGATGGTCGAGCTGGGGTTGCCCACTACACTGCAATCGGCGCGCCCCTTTATTCATGTCTCGGGCATGTTCCCCTCTGAGCGGGGGTGTCTGGCGGTCATGTGGCCGCTTGCCATGCACCCCCATAACAAAAACGAGCTGATTGCCTGGGATCTGGCGCACGACCCACGCGAACTGGCTTCGCTCAACGCAGCGGACATGCGTGTGCGGCTGTTCAGCAAGACGGCGGAGTTGCCGCAAGGGGTGACGCGCTTGCCCATCAAGTCCATTCACCTCAACAAATCACCCATGGTGATGTCCAATTTGAAGGTTTTGTCCACCGCCATGGCCCAGCGCTGGGGTGTGGAGTTGGAATTGCACTTGCACCATGCAGCGCTGGCGCGGGATCTGCCGGACATGAGCGCTATATGGCCTGCCGTGTTTGAGCGACCCTCGCAGCCACAACCAGACGTGGACGAGGACCTGTATGGCGGGTTTGTTGGAGACAGTGACCGGCATCGCCTGAACGACCTGCGCGCTATGTCAGCGGAGCAACTGACGAACGCAAATGCCGCTTTTGAAGATGGCCGCTTGCCCGCGTTGCTGTTTCGGTACCGTGCTCGCAATTTCCCCGGTCTGTTGACTGCGGAAGAGGCCACGCGCTGGGAAGCGCACCGCGCACGGCGCCTGTTTGACGGCGCGGACGGCGCCCGCACGATGGATCAATTGGCGGATCAGATTGACCAACTGTCGGAATCTGCAGATGAGCGTGGTGAGGCCATTCTGGGCGCACTGTACGATTACGCTGAATCTATTGCGCCGGAACGCCACGGATAATCACCCATCCAACCGACTACACAGCCTTATGAAAATTGAAAAAGACACCGCCGTTACCTTGCGTTTTTCTGTGGCGGATGCCGCAGGCAAACTGATCGACAACAGCAGTGACCCCATGGTTTACCTGCATGGCGGCTATGACAACACCTTTCCCAAGATTGAAGCCGCACTGGAAGGCCAGGAACCCGGCTACCAGGTGACACTGACGCTGACTGCCGATGAAGCCTTCGGCCAGCGTGAAGAGGCCCTGGTTCGCACCATTCCCAAAAAGGAGTTTCCTGCCGGCGTGAAGGTGGGTGGCCAGCTCAAGGGCTACACCGAAGGCGGAAATGAGCAGGTTTTCAACGTGCTCAAGATCAAGGGCGATACCGTGCACCTGGACGGCAACCACCCGCTTGCGGGCAAGGACTTGCGCTTTACCGTCAAGGTTTTGGAAGTTCGAGCGGCTTCAGCGGAAGAAATTTCCCACAAGCACGTGCACGGCGAGCATGGTCATCACCATTGAGTGAGTTTGGATTAATCGAGACGCAACTTGTGCTGCCATGGCGCTATTGTGCGACCCGTTTTTCCAACGCGGCAAGGTAGGCGCGAATTCGCTTGGCGTTGGCTCCGCGATCCATGCGCCCGACGCGTGAACGCGACCGAACATCGACCAGGGAGCCGCCGTCTGCGGGTTTTATTCGCACCGCTACTTCGTCCGTGAATCCATACAGACGTGTCTTGGCAGTCGCTTCAATTCGCCCTTCTTCCGGCACATTGGCAACAATCTCCCATCCACTGTATTTGGCTGCGGCCAGTGCGCTTTCAAACGCCTCGCTGGGTGGTATTGCCAATTTCAGTGGAGCAAGGTCAGGATAGGCCGCTCGTTGCTGCGCAGCCACCTTGGCGCCTGGATAGTCCGTGGCGATCGGCATATCCCAAAACACAGGTGCATCGCTGGTATCGGTGCTGATGTCATTGATAGCAGGATAGATCCGGGCCGCAACCGCCCATTGGATCGCTGTTGCTACCAGAGGCAGTGATGCAACGATGCCCAGAACAGCCAGAAGCAGGCCCCTGCGTTGAGACCCCGGGCGTGCCTGAATCAAACCCCCTATCGACATAAGGAGGGCCAACGCAGCGCCATAGGATGCCCATTCCGAAACCTGCAAAGCGAGCGTGAAATGCCACCAGCCCTGGCGTGAGCCTATGCCGGATGCCACTAGGGTAGCTGTCGCGGCGATACCGAGGATCAGCCCCGCTATGGCGTACCAGGAAAGTTGTTTTGAGGGTGTTGTCATTGGGGTTTCGTTAGGTGTATTGATTTAATCAGACCAGGTACGGCGGTTGATGGCATAGGCATCGACTTTGCTCTTGAAGGGCATCATCAGCATGCCATCCAGGCGCGCCACCTCCCGCGGATCGGTATGGCCGTGAATGCCAATGGTCATCCCCAACTGGCCAGCGCGGGGCTGCTCGCGGTAGGTGCCAAACAGTTGATCCCACCAGGGAAGGTTGAAGCCAAAGTTCGAATGGGTTTCATCTTCCTCGACGGAGTGGTGCACGCGGTGCATGTCCGGCGTGACGATGAACTGGCGCAGCACGCGGTCCAGGCCCACAGGCAAACGGATGTTGCCGTGATTGAACATGGCAGCCGCATTGAGCACCACCTCGAAGATCACCACCGCCACGACCGGTGCGCCGAGCACCGTAATGGTGGCGAACTTGATCAGCATCGACAGCACGATCTCAATGGGGTGAAAGCGTGACCCGGTGGTCAGGTCGTAATCCAGGTCCGCGTGGTGCACGCGGTGCAGCCGCCATAGTGCAGGCACGGCGTGAACCATGACGTGTTGTAGCCAGATTACGAAATCCATGGCAATGACGGCCAGCGGGACCGCCAACCAGAATGGGACAGGGAAATGGTTGAGCAGGCCCCAGCCATTCGCTGCGCTGAAGGCCGCGATGCCCACCGCAGCCATGGGGAATAGCAGTCGCAGCATCACCGTATTGAGGATCACCAGGCCAAGGTTGCTTGCCCAGCGCAGGGATTTGGATACGGTCAACGCACGCTGAGGTGCCAGGACTTCCCAAATGCCCACCACGGCAAATATGCCAAAGAAGAAGCTGAGCCGGATGACAGGCTCGTGCTCAAGTACAAACTGTTCAAATTGCATATTTACTTCCGGTGACTTGGCGCAAAGAATTTTCCTTGATAATCAACCAATCATTCAAACGATCGTTGGAATATAAACCATGAATAACCGAACAGTCAAAGACTTGTTGTACGAGCAGGTTGCCCGCGTGGGCAAGGCGCTGTCCAGCCCAAAGCGGCTGGAAATACTGGAAATGCTGGCTCAGGGGGAAAAGGCCGTCGAAACGATTTCCACCGAAGTTGCCATCGACAACAAGCTGGCCAGTGCCCACCTGAAAGCACTGAAAGAAGCCCGCCTGGTTCAAACCCGTCGCGAGGGTAAGCGTATTTTCTACAGTCTCACGGGTAGCGATGTTGCCCAGCTCGGCGTCACGCTGCGCCAAGTGGCTGAAGAACACCTGGTCGAGCTGCGCATGGCGTTGCAGCAGTTGATGGCAGAGCCGGATCGCATGGTCAGCGTGGGACGTAAAGAGCTGATGGCGCAGGCCAAGCGCGGCGAGGTCATTGTTCTTGATGTGCGCCCGCAGAGCGAATACGACACGGCCCATCTGCCGCACGCGCGCTCGTTGCCCCTGCCGGAATTGGCCCAGCGTTTGGCCGAGTTGCCTCGCGATGTGGAGATCGTTGCGTACTGCCGGGGCCCGTTCTGCCTGATGTCCGATGAAGCCGTGAAGCTGCTGCAAGCCCAAGGCTACCGCGCGCGTAAGATTTTTGATGGCGTGAGCGAGTGGCGGGCCGCAGGGTTGCCAATTGAAAAAACCTGATTTTTGAAAGAGAAACGTATGGCATCCACCCTGTTCATCCTCAACGACGCACCCTATGGCAACGAACGTGTCTATAACGCATTGCGCCTGGCCGCAGCAGTAGCTGGCAAGGAAGGACAGAAAATACGGATGTTCCTGATGGCCGATGCGGTGACCTGCGCCAAGAGCGGGCAAAAGCTGCCGGAGGGGTATTACAACGTGCAGCTGATGCTGGGAAAAATCGCACGCAAGGGTGAAGTCTTGCTGTGTGGTACCTGCATGGATGCACGTGGGCTGCGTGCAGAGGAGATCATGGAAGGTGCCCAGCGCGGAACCTTGGCGCAGCTCGCTGACTGGACTGTCGAGGCAGACAAGGTGCTGGTATTCTGATATCCACGTTGCCGGTTGAGACTTGAGGCGTATTGGAGTTGAAACTCGGCGGTGGGTACATTTTTTTCGATGAAACGCTCCAGGACCGCTTCATGGGCTTTGTCTCCGCACACGGCATATCCAACAATGTTCGGCCTGACCAGATGGAGGGCGTTGTTGTCGAACTTCCTGATGGCCGGTCAGAGGACATCGAGGCAGCCCTAGAGCTTGAATACGAGGCGTTGATGGGTGAGCAGCGGGAATGGGATGGACCGTTATGCCGCAAGGTTTAACGTAGCTCAGAATGCGTGGGCAGCGGGTTTAGGTGAATAACTTGGGACAAGATGGCAGGGATTCGTCCAAAAATTTTTGATAATTTGCTATCAAATAAATAGCTTCTAACGCATATTCCATAAGGGATAGCGGTCTAAATTCATCAAAGAAGTGGCTTCTGGTCGCCCTGGAAGGCACAACGTAGCCGTTGCTGCCGGCGACTGTGCCACCAGCTTGCCGCGCCGGAACACCTTGAGCCGGGTTGCGCGCAGGCGGATGGCTTCGACAGGGTCTTGCGCCTGCAACAGTACAAAGTCAGCGTGGCAGCCCTTTTCAAGTCCATAGCCTTCCAGATGCATGATTTTCGAAGGGCTGTTGGTCACTGCCTCAAAACACTGGCGGATGGCAGTCTGGCTGGTCATTTGTGCTACATGCAGGCCCATGCTGGCCACTTCCAGCATGTCGGCGCTACCCAGTGAATACCAGGGGTCCATCACGCAGTCGTGACCAAAAGCCACCGTTGCGCCGTGTGCCAGTAGCTCGGGCACGCGGGTCATGCCGCGGCGCTTGGGGTAGGTGTCATGGCGGCCTTGCAGGGTGATGTTGATGAGCGGGTTGCTGATGATGCTGACCCCGGCCTCGGCAATCAGGGGCAGCAGCTTGCTCACGTAGTAGTTGTCCATGCTGTGCATGGAGGTGCAGTGTGAGCCGGTGACGCGGCCTTGCAGTCCCAGGCGCTGGGTCTCGAAGGCCAGGGTTTCGATGTGGCGCGAGAGTGGGTCGTCGGACTCGTCGCAGTGCAGGTCTACCAGCTTGCCCTGCGCGGCCGCGAGCTCACAGAGCAGTTTGACGCTCAAGGCGCCCTGTTCCATCGTGCGTTCAAAGTGTGGAATGCCACCCACGACGTCCACGCCCATGGTCAGGGCGCGCTGGAGTTTTTCCATGCCCTGTGGGTCGCGCAGGGCGCCATCTTGCGGAAAAGCGACCAGCTGCAGGTCCAGGTAAGGCGCGACCCGGCGTTTGACCTCCAGCAGCGCCTCTACGGCCAGCAGGCGCGGGTCGCACACGTCCACATGGCTTCGAATGGCCAGCAGGCCTTTGGCCACCGCCCAGTCGCAGTAGGTGAGGGCACGTTCGATCAGCGCATCTTGTGTGAGCAGGGGTTTGAGTTTGCCCCACAGTGCAATGCCTTCGAGCAGCGTGCCGCTCTCATTGAGGCGGGGCAGGCCGTAACTCAGCGTGGCGTCCATGTGGAAATGGGCGTCCACAAAGGGCGGACTCAGCAGCATGCCTTGCGCATCAATCGTCTCGGCCGCAGGTGCCAGCAAACCCTGCTTTACCTCGGTGATGCGGCCGTTTTT
>JAYTRR010000209.1:0-10903 GCA_043746005.1 Burkholderiales bacterium | reverse complement strand
GGCGCGCGACGGGCCATTGCACCTCCGAAGCCATCGCTACCGAGTGGCACACTTGACACGCGGTGCAGGTGTTGCAATGGTCTTGAGCGGTGTCTTGGGAGTCGCTCGGTGCCACTTGCACACCCACGTTGGCATGCACAAGATCCAGGCAATGGCTGCTGTCATACCCTGTCTCTGTAGCGATCACCTGCTGTTGCGCCATCTCCAGTGCCATCACGTCACCCGCCCAGCTGCGCAGGGGCAGCAAGGCGATCAAGAGGGCGAGGAGAAAAAAGCGCATAGGTAGATGATACTTTGGCTGCAACAAAGTTCCGCTACTTGAGAAATACGGTAGCCGCACCATCGAGTTTGAACACTGCAACGGATTGCACCAGTTCCAGCGCCTGCGATTTGAGGCTGGAGGCCGCTGCCGCCATTTCTTCGACCAGCGCCGCGTTTTGCTGCGTGGCCTGGTCCATTTGCGTGACGGCTTCACCCACCTGGGAAACGCCGGACGCCTGCTCGTTGCTGGCGGCGCTGATTTCACCCATGATGTCGGTCACGCGTTTGATGCTCGCCACAACTTCTGCCATGGTGGAGCCCGCCTGATCGACCAGCGTGGTTCCGTGTTCGACCCGCTCCACGCTGGCGCCAATCAGGCTCTTGATCTCTTTGGCCGCTTCGGCACTGCGGCCAGCCAGTGAGCGCACTTCCGAGGCCACCACGGCAAACCCGCGGCCCTGCTCGCCCGCACGGGCCGCTTCCACGGCTGCGTTCAGGGCCAGGATGTTGGTCTGAAAGGCAATTCCGTCAATCACGCTAATGATGTCGGAAATCTTGCGAGATGACTCATTGATACCCTTCATCGTTTTCACGACCTGTCCGACCACACTGCCACCCCGGACCGCAACGGATGAAGCGCTCAACGCCAACTGGTTCGCCTGTCGCGCGGAATCGGCGTTCTGCTTCACGGTTGAGCTGAGTTCCTCCATGGACGCTGCTGTTTCTTCAAGCGCGCTGGCCTGTTGCTCAGTACGGGCAGAGAGATCATGGTTCCCTTGTGCGATCTCCGCACTGGCCGTCGCGACGCTCTCGGAGCCCTGCCGCACGCCGGAGACCACATTCGACAAGCTGGTCTGCATGTCCTGAAGGGAGTTCAGCAGTTCTGTGGCTTCATCGCGTCCAGAATTGCGAATCTCCTGGGTGAGATCGCCGGCCGATATAGACCGGGCAGCAGAGGACGCTTGTTGTATGGGGATGACGATCGAGCGGGTGAGCATGAACGCCAGGTAAGTTCCCAGCAGCAACGCCAGAACGCCGCTGGCGATCAGGATCTGTCGCCCGGCAGCCACCTTCTCTTCCGCAACGGAAAGGGATTTTTCGTAATTGCCCTGCTGTCTCTTTTCCATCTGGCGAATCGAATCGAGATAAGCGTCTGCCAGAGGCAGGAGCTCCTTGTCCATGGCAGCTTGAACGTCTTCACCGGCCGCTCTTTTTTTGAGAAGACTGGCGCGTGGCGTTCGATAGGTCTCGCGGGCAGCATCTATCTTGGCGATCAACGCTTTACCTTCTTCGGATTGCACCAGTTCCACCAGGCGTTTGCGGACCCGCTCCACGGATGCCGATGTCTTGTCCATTTCGGCCTGCCACATGGGCAGGTGACTCGCATCTGTCCCAAGTAGCAGCGCCTTGGTGCGTATCCAGTTCTGTTCGGTAGTTTGCCGCCACTCCAGGGCAAGCAGCAGCTTTTCGCTGTCGATGGTGCCCATTGCACGCGTCGTAGAGGCCAGCTCCTGGAGGCGCCAGACCGCCACGCCTATGCTGATCGTCAGGATCAACAAAATAACACCGAAGGCCAGACCCAGGCGCGTGCCGATTCGAAGATTGCGGATTGTGTTCATGTTCACTCCAGAAAAATCAAAAGCTTTCCCAATCCGCATCACCACCAGCAGGTGTGGATGGGGTGCTGCCTCTGGCTACCGACACGGCGCGCTGCGAGGGCGAGCCCGCCACACCTTGTGCCCGTCTTTCGATGCCTTTGAAGGGAGTGGTTTTGGGCGTACCCGACCGCACCGACGCTTTAGGAGGGGCCGATCTCTGGGCGCCGCCGTAGCTACCGCCAGCGAGCTTGAAAACGGCAACCGTTTGCACCAGTTCCTGTGCCTGCGACTTGAGGCTGCTCGCCGCCGCGGCCATTTCTTCCACAAGGGCCGCGTTTTGCTGGGTGGCCTGGTCCATCTGGGTCACTGCTTCGCCGACTTGGGCCACACCCAGCGCTTGCTCATTGCTGGCCGCACTGATCTCGCCCATGATGTCGGTTACCCGCTTGATGCTGCTGACTACCTCGGTCATGGTGGCACCCGCCTGATCCACCAGTGCGGTGCCATGTTCCACCCGCTCCACACTGGCGCCAATCAGGTTCTTGATCTCTTTGGCCGCTTCGGCACTGCGACCAGCCAGTGAGCGCACTTCCGAGGCCACCACGGCAAAGCCACGTCCCTGCTCACCCGCACGGGCGGCTTCCACGGCGGCGTTCAGGGCCAGGATGTTGGTCTGAAAGGCAATGCCGTCGATGACACTGATGATGTCGGCAATCTTGCGGGAGGACTCGTTGATGCCCTTCATGGTGTCCACCACTTGGGACACCACCTCGCCGCCTTTTACGGCCACGGTGGACGCACTGGCAGCCAATTGGTTAGCCTGGCGGGCGCTGTCGGCGTTCTGTTTGACGGTGGAGCTCAACTCTTCCATAGACGCAGCCGTTTGTTCCAGTGCGCTGGCCTGTTGTTCGGTGCGGGCGCTCAGGTCGTTGTTGCTCTGGGCGATTTCGGCGCTGGCCGTGGCGACTGACTCAGAACCCTGACGAACACTGGATACCACCGTGACCAAAGACTGGCCCATGGCAGCGAGCGCCTGCATCAGCATGGTAATTTCATCCTTGCCCTGAGCTTGGATGGATTGGCTCAGGTCGCCCTGAGCGACCGCATGGGCCACTTCAACGGCGCGTGCCAGAGACTGCGACAGGTTGCGAATGAGAAAGATACTGAACAGGACGACCAATGGCACTCCAATAGCCAATGAGGCCAAGGCAATAAAGCGGATGATCGTGTAGCGCTGCACCGCAGTGTCATATTCTGTTTTGGCTACATCCAGTTGCAGTTTCTGTAATGGCGCCAGGCTGGCACGCATCTTTTCATACAGCGGCGCCATGACCTCATTGCTGAGGCGTCGCCCCTCAATCAGGTTCATTTCCCGAATGGCATTGATGGTCGGTACAAGCCCCTCCTGCACTGCCCAGGAGCGCTCCGCAGCAAAGGTTTTGGCAAGCGCGGCCTCCTCAGGACTCAGGCTGGATGCCGCGTAGGCCTCCCATTGCCGACTGCTTTCCTTGGTGTTGACATCAATTTCTGCCAGGTATTTATTGATATTTTCGGGGTTGGATTCCGCCAGGGAGTTCGCGACAAGTAGCTGGTTGCGCAGAGTAACTCGTAAAACGTCGTCCAGTTGTGCCAGCGGAATCGTCCGGTCTTGATAGACGGAGTGAAGGGCTTCATTCGCTTTGGTGATTCCGTACAGCCCCATCGCTGCACCTGCGACAAGCATGATGCACAGCGTGCTGACCAGCAACGCTAGCCGGGTAGAAATTTTAAAGTTGTTCATGGGATCTTCTGTCAGGCGGTAGTTATTGTGCTGTCTGCGAACCCGTGGGCGCAACGACGGGAACATGATACGTGTTGGAACTGAACCGTGCCCGCTGGCAGGCTTGATATGTGTCAATCATTCGTCATGCGGTCTTGGGAAGGGAATTGATTTCATCGTCCGTAAATCCCGCGAGCCTGCGGGCCGCCAGATTGAAAGGCGGTTTGAGTCGGGGCGCACCGTGCCGGGCTGCGGCTTCGGCGTGGAAAGCAATCGCATCCAGGCCGTCGCGTTCGCAAAGCCAGTGGTACCAGTGGTTGCCGATGGCAACGTGGCCCACTTCTTCCTGCAGTATGACGTCGAGTATCGCAACGGTCTCCAGCGCACGGAGGGTGCCCACCTTGCGCAGCTTGGCCTGGATGATGGGTGTTGCATCCAGCCCTCGCGCCTCCAGTGTGCGGGGTACCAGGGCCATCCGGGCAATAACGTCATGGCAGGTGTTTTCACACATGGTCCACAAGCCGTCGTGGGCTACAAAGTCGCCGTAGTCGTGCCCCTGGGTTTGCAAGTGGGCGCGCAGTAGCCCGAAATGTTTTGCTTCTTCTGCTGCCACGCGCAGCCAGTCGCGGTAATACGCCGCGGGCATGTCGGCAAAGCGCCAAATGGCGTCAAGCGCCAGGTTGATGGCGTTGAACTCGATGTGGCTAATGGAGTGCACCAGTGCGCAGTGTCCCTCGCCCGTGTAGGGTGAGGGCCGGGGTACTTGCTGGGGGTGTACCAGCGCCGGTTTGACCGGGCGGCCCGGCTGATCCGGGGGGATCAGACGGGCGCGGCAGTCAGGCTCCAATGCGGGAGATTCGTTCCATAGGGCTTCCACGGCAGCCACTTTCAGGCCCGGGTCGGCGGTGCAAAAGGCCGCAAGGGCGCGTTGTCTGAGTTCCATCCCTACAATTCTAGGTAGTCTGACATTCAGGAAATACCATGGCAATTTACGAACTCGACAATATCAGCCCCCGAATCGCGGATTCGGCATGGGTGGCTGACAGCGCGCAGGTGATGGGCAATGTGGAGCTGGCAGAAAATTCCAGCGTCTGGTTTGGTGTGGTGATCCGCGGTGATACCGAAGTGATTCGCATCGGCAAGGGCTCCAATATTCAGGACGGCAGCGTGATGCATGCCGACATTGGCAAACCGATCACCGTGGGCGACAACGTGACGGTGGGGCACAAGGTGATGCTGCACGGTTGCACCATTGGCGATGGTTCGCTGATTGGCATTGGCGCTGTGGTGCTCAATGGCGCCAAAATCGGCAAGGGTTGCATTGTGGGCGCCGGAGCACTGGTGACGGAGGGCAAGGAGTTTGCCGATGGTTCCATGATTATTGGAAGTCCCGCCAAAGTGGTGCGTGAGCTGACCGCAGAGCAGCAGGCGGGTCTCCAGATGAGTGCCCTTCATTACATCGAAAATGCCCGCCGCTTCAAGGCCGGGCTTCACAAAATTGCATAGACGGGATTCAAGCGTGTCTGAACTTCATAAATTTTTGTTTGATGGTTTGCCGGTGCGTGGCATGGTGGTGCGGTTGACGGATACATGGACCGAGATCCTGCGCAGGCGGGCATCCAACAACACGACGGGAGCGTATGCCGTGCCCGTGCGCGATATGCTGGGCGAGATGGTGGCTGCAGCGGCCCTGATGCAGGCCAATATCAAATTTGACGGTTCACTGGTTTTGCAGATATTTGGGGATGGACCGGTCAAACTGGCGGTTGTGGAGGTGCAGCCGGATCTGAAGCTGCGGGCCACGGCCACAGTGGTGGGGCTGGTCGATGCGTCGGCCACGTTGGGTCAGATGGTCAATGTGTCCAACGAGGGGCGTTGCGCCATTACCCTGGACCCGAATAGCAAATTTCCTGGACAGCAGCCTTACCAGGGGGTTGTGCCTTTGTTTGATGACCAGGGTCGAAAAATAGAAAAGCTCAGCGCCGTGCTGGAGCATTACATGCTGCAAAGCGAACAGCTCGACACCACGCTGGTCCTCGCGGCCAACGACCAGATTGCAGCTGGCTTGCTGATTCAGCGGCTGCCCATGCAAGGCACGGGCAACCTGGCGGGCAGTATGGTCAGCAAGGAAAACGAGGACGAAATCGGCCTCAATGAGCACTACAACCGCATCGCCATCCTGGCGAGCAGTCTGAAGAAGGAAGAGTTGCTCACGCTGGATGTGGAAACCATTTTGCACAGGCTTTTCTGGGAGGAGCAGATTACCCGGTTTGAGCCTTTGCAGGGTGAGACTGCGCCGCGTTTTGCCTGCAGTTGCAGTCGTGAACGGGTGGGTCGCATGATTGTGAGCCTGGGCCTAGAAGAAGCCGAGAGCATTCTTTCCGAGCGGGCGGATATTGAGGTGGCGTGTGAGTTTTGCGGCGTGCAATACCGCTTTGACGCGGTGGATGCAGCGCAACTTTTCACTGCACCGGTGCAGCAAGCGCAGGGCGGTCTGGAGCCGCATTGAGCCTGCCTTCAGGCTTTCAGCAACGCGCTGAACAGCCGGTGTTCGCAATCGGCATCAGAGCACTTTTCACAATTCCACTGCCACGCCGGGTTGCCTGATCCGGTGCGGGCCAGTGGCAGCCCGCTGTGGTGGGCAATGGCCTGCAGCGCACAGTCAGTGCGGGCTTGTCCTGTGCCATACACCACGGTGTAGTAGATGGCATGCTCATCGAGAATCGCGCGCAGGCACCTGTCAATCTGTTGGCGCGTACCTGCCTCTTGGGTAGGTGCCCCCGCGGTCAGCCATGGGAGATCCATGCCGGTGATCAGGGTCAGATCAAAACTGCGGTGGTGCTCCCGCGCAAGGAGGGCGAGCCGCGTGTCTGGAAGACAAGGGTCGCCGGTGATAGCGGCCAGGATCGCTGCCATGAGCGGCGGTGCGTTCGCAATGTGGATGCTGCTTGCGGTAGTGCTCTGTTCCAGTGCAAGGCGCAAGGTCTGGGCTAGCCAGGTTTTTCCGGTGCCTGGTGCCCCGAGGATGGCAATCTTCATCGGGCGACCATGGTTTGCGCTACTTCGCAACCTGGACGTAAATCTCGTTGGCCTTAACCATGCCCAACTCGGAGCGAGCTTTTTCTTCAACGATCTCCAGACCTTCGCGCAGATCGTTTATTTCCGCAGACAGACGGTCATTGGCCAGGGCCGCCTGCGCATTATTTCGCTTTTGCACATCAAGCTGCCCGGTCATGCGGGTGACGCTGGGCACGCTGCCCCTGCCGAACCATAACTGGCCGTGGAAGATCACCAGTAAGGCGACCAAGGCAGCAGGGACGATGCGGTTGCCCACGCAAGAAATTACCGTAGGTTATAGAACGCAGCGCGGCCGGGGTAGCTGGCCACGTCACCCAAGTCCTCTTCAATGCGCAGCAACTGGTTGTACTTGGCCATGCGGTCCGAGCGGCTGAGTGAGCCGGTCTTGATCTGGCCGGCGTTGCAGCCCACGGCGATGTCGGCAATGGTGGAGTCTTCGGTTTCACCGGAGCGGTGGCTGATAACGGCGGTGTAGCCCGCACGCTTGGCCATCTCGATAGCTTCAAAAGTCTCGGTCAGCGTGCCGATCTGGTTGATCTTGATCAGGATCGAATTGGCAATGCCCTTGTCGATGCCTTCTTTCAGAATCTTGGTGTTGGTGACGAACAGGTCATCACCCACGATCTGTACTTTTTTGCCCAGACGGTCGGTCAGCAGTTTCCAGCCGTCCCAGTCGTTTTCGGCCATACCGTCTTCGATGCTGATGATGGGATATTTATCGACCCAGGTGGCCAGAATATTGGTCCACTCTTCGGCATTCAGGGTCAAGCCTTCGCCAGACAGCACGTACTTGCCGTCTTTGTAGAACTCGGAGGCTGCGCAGTCGAGGCCCAGCGCGATTTGCTCGCCGGCCACAAAGCCCGCCTTGTCGATGGCTTCCAGAATCATTTGGATGGCCGCTTCGTGGTTGGGCACATTGGGAGCAAAGCCGCCTTCGTCACCCACAGCGGTGCTGATGCCCTTGTCGTGCAGAATCTTTTTCAGGGCGTGGAACACTTCGGCGCCATAGCGCAAGGCTTCACGGAAGCTGGGTGCCCCCACGGGGATGATCATCAACTCTTGCAGGTCGAGGTTGTTGTTGGCATGCTCGCCACCGTTGATGACGTTCATCATGGGCACCGGCATCTGCATGCGGCCCATGCCGCCAAAGTAGCGGTACAGGGGCAGGCCAGACTCTTCAGCGGCAGCGCGGGCCACGGCCATCGATACAGCCAACATGGCGTTGGCACCCAGGCGGCTCTTGTTGTCGGTGCCATCCAGGTCAATCAGGGTCTTGTCCAGAAAGGCCTGCTCAGAGGCGTCGAGCCCCAGCACGGCTTCAGAGATTTCGGTGTTGATGTGTTCAACCGCCTTGAGCACGCCCTTGCCTAGGTAACGCTTCATGTCGCCGTCGCGCAGCTCAATGGCTTCACGCGAGCCGGTGGATGCGCCCGATGGCACCGCGGCGCGGCCCATGGTGCCGGACTCCAGCAGCACGTCGCATTCGACGGTAGGGTTGCCGCGCGAATCCAGAATTTCGCGGCCGACGATATCAACAATTGCACTCATTTCATTTCTTTCTCAAACAAAAAAACAAGAGGCCGGTCGTAGCCGGTCACACAAAAAATCAAACGCCAAAACTGTCTTCCAGAAACCCGTTCTTTTTGGTCACGCGGTCCAGTTCCAGCAGGGTTTCCAACAGGGCTTTCATGTGCTTCAGCGGCACGGCGTTGGGACCGTCGCTCATGGCCTTGGAGGGGTCCGGGTGGGTTTCCATGAAGAGGCCCGCTACACCCACCGCCACAGCCGCACGGGCGAGCACGGGAACCATCTCACGCTGGCCGCCGCTGCTGGTTCCTTGGCCTCCGGGCAGCTGCACCGAATGCGTTGCGTCAAACACCACCGGTGCACCGGTTTCACGCATGATGGCAAGTGACCGCATGTCGCTCACCAGGTTGTTGTAGCCAAAGCTCGCACCGCGTTCGCAGGCCATGAAGTTGTCTTCCAACAGCCCGGCTTCTTTGGCTGCGGCCCGAGCCTTGTCGATGACATTTTTCATGTCGTGCGGAGCAAGAAACTGGCCCTTCTTGATATTCACCGGCTTGCCACTTTGGGCCACCGCACGAATGAAGTCTGTCTGGCGACACAGGAACGCGGGTGTCTGCAACACATCGACTACTGAGGCCACTTGTGCAATCTGGTCTTCCGAGTGGATGTCGGTGAGGATGGGTAGGCCCAACTCGCGCTTGACCTTGGCCAGAATCTCCAGGCCCTTGTCGATACCTGGTCCGCGAAAGGTGCTGCCGCTGGAGCGGTTGGCCTTGTCAAAACTGCTTTTGAAAATGAAGGGAATGCCCAGGGAAGTGGTAATTTCCTTGAGCGTGCCCGCCGTGTCCATTTGCAGTTGTTCTGACTCAATGACGCAGGGGCCTGCGATCAAAAAGAAGCGGTGCTCCAGACCGATGTCAAATCCACATAGCTTCATGTTATGCAACCGCCTTCAGGTTTTTGCCAGCGGTCTGGTGGTCCAGTGCCGCCTTGATAAACGCATTGAACAGCGGATGGCCGTTCCAGGGTGTGGACTTGAATTCCGGGTGAAACTGCACGCCGACGAACCACGGGTGCGTTGCCTGCGGCAATTCGATCATTTCGGTGAGCTGCTCGCGCTGGGTCAGTGCGGAAATGACCAGACCCGCCTTGCGCAAGGGTTCCAGAAAGTTGACGTTGGCTTCGTACCGGTGGCGATGCCGCTCGGTGACCACATCACCATAGATCTGGTGGGCCAATGTGCCTGGGGCCACGTCGGAACTTTGCGCGCCCAGGCGCATGGTGCCGCCCAGGTTCGAGTTTTTATCGCGGGTCTTGATGGTGCCGTCTGCATCTTTCCACTCGGTGATGAGGGCGATGACGGGGTTGGCGCAATCGGGTTCGAACTCGGTGCTGTTGGCGTCTTTCAGGCAGGCCACATGGCGGGCGAATTCAATGGTCGCTACCTGCATGCCCAGGCAAATGCCAAGGTAGGGAACCTTGTTTTCGCGTGCAAAACGGGCGGCGCAGATTTTTCCTTCAATGCCGCGCTTGCCAAAGCCGCCGGGCACCAGCACGGCATCAAACTTGGCGAGCCGGGTCACGCTGTCGGGCGTGATGGTTTCCGAGTCGATGTACTCGATCTTGACCTTGACATGGTTTTTCATGCCGGCGTGGCGCAAGGCTTCGTTGAGCGACTTGTAGCTGTCGCTCAGGTCCACATACTTGCCGACCATGGCGATAGTGACTTCGCCTTGCGGATGCTCGGTCTCGTACACCAGGTCGTCCCAGCGCTTGAGGTTGGCCGGTGGGGTGTTCAGGCGCAGCTTGTCGCAAATCAGGCCGTCCAGACCTTGCTCGTGCAGCATCCGCGGCACTTTGTAGATGGTGTCCACGTCCCACATGCTGATGACGCCCCATTCAGCCACATTGGAGAAGAGGGAGATTTTGGAACGCTCTTCCTGGGGGATCGGGCGGTCGGCGCGGCAAATCAGGGCGTCGGCCTGGATGCCGATTTCGCGCAGTTGTTTGGCGGTGTGCTGGGTGGGCTTGGTCTTGAGTTCGCCCGCCGCGGCAATCCAGGGCACATAGCTCAAATGCACAAATGCCGTGTTGTTGGGGCCGAGCTTGAGGCTCATCTGGCGCACGGCTTCCAGGAAGGGCAGGGACTCAATGTCTCCCACCGTGCCACCAATTTCCACAATGGCCACATCGACTGCGTCGGGTTCGCCAAAGCGCGCACCGCGCTTCACGAACTCCTGAATTTCATTGGTGACATGGGGAATGACCTGCACGGTTTTGCCCAGGTAGTCGCCGCGGCGTTCTTTGTCGAGCACGCTTTTGTAGATCTGACCGGTAGTGAAGTTGTTGGCCTTGCGCATGCGTGTTTCCACGAAGCGCTCGTAGTGGCCTAGGTCCAGATCGGTTTCTGCCCCGTCTTCAGTGACGAAAACCTCGCCGTGTTGCAGAGGCGACATCGTCCCTGGATCCACGTTGAGATAGGGGTCGAGCTTGATTAAAGTGACTGTGAGGCCCCGCGATTCCAAAATCGCAGCGAGGGAGGCTGAGGCGATTCCCTTGCCAAGGGAGGACACCACACCGCCGGTGACGAAGACAAATTTGGTCATGTCAGAGGGAGCTGTTAACGCTCGGGGAGGTGGTAAAGCGAGATTATAAAGGTCCGGCTCTGCTACATTGCGGC
>JAYTRR010000208.1:0-10925 GCA_043746005.1 Burkholderiales bacterium | reverse complement strand
AAATCGCGTTTCAAATCGCCGGAATCGTGAATCCGGCTGCAAGCCGCATCCAGCTTGCGTTTTGGCACGTTAATCATGAAATTTACCGGACACTAGTGGCGCAACAAGTAGGGATAGATCTTGTTGCCCGGTGTTGCCCTACTGGTGCCGGGCTGGGGTGCTAATGCCTCGATACCCATGCGGCGCATCAGCGTGCCAATGTGACGCCTGCCAACATGAATGCCTTCTCGGGCCGATTGGTCGCGCAGCATGCGCACACACATGAACGGGTGCTTCAAATGCAAGTCATCAATGCGGCGCATGAGTGCCAGATCGGCGGCACTCACCAGCTTGGGCAGGTAGTACACCGAGCCTCGGCTGATCTTGAGCAGTTTGGCTTGTTGGGCAACAGGCAGTTTGTGATCTCGGTCTAGCATGGCTTTGCGCACAGCAATCCCGCTTTGGTGAGCGCGCTTTCCAAACAATAGTTCTCCAGAGTCAGCTGACCAATCTTTGCGTGCAGCGGCACCAGATCAACGACTTTGGCTGGCTTGGCACCACCTTCGAAAGCGTCTGCTGCATGCGTAAGAAGCTGCTTCGTAAGCGCCCAGCAAACCCATCTTGTCCCTGCCAGCAATAGCTGGGAGCATGGTGTCCACTTCAGTCATTCAATTGCCCTGTGCTGGTCGGCGGCGTGGCCGCTACAGCGACGAATTCAAACGCCAAGTTATTGCGGCCTGCAGACAGCCCGGAGTTTCCGCATCGGCCGTTGCGCTGGCTAACGGTCTGAACGCCAACTTGCTGCGCCGCTGGATAGCTGAATCCACAGCGCGTGCGCGCACCGGTGCAGATGCTCAAGCCCGGCAACGGCAAAACCCACCAAGCGTATCTGTGGGCCTATGCTAGCGGGGCATTTGAAGAGACCAAAGCCGTGGTCTATGACTTCTGTGAGTCACGCGCCGGGGAGAATGCCCGCCTGTTTCTGGGCGAGTGTCGTGGTAGTCTGGTCTGTGATGACTTCAGCGGCTACAAGCAGTTGATGACCCAGGGTGTGACGGAGGTGGGGTGTTTGGCCCACGCCCGGCGCAAGTTCCTTGATCTGCATGCCAGCAACAAGAGTCAGATTGCACACAGCGCCCTGGAGCAGATTGCCAGGATTTACGACATTGAACGAGAAATCAAGGAACTCCTGCCCGATGAGCGAAGGCGAATACGCCAGGAGGGATCAAAACCACTGCTGGATGCCTTGCACCAGTGGATGATTCTGAATCGGCAGAAGATTACCGATGGCTCGGCCACGGCCAAAGCAATCGACTACAGCCTCAGGCGCTGGGGTGCACTGACGCGGTTTGTTACCGACGGGCAATTCCCGTGGATAACAACCATATTGAAAATCAGATTCGGCCGATAGCCATTGGGCGCAACAACTGGTTGTTCGCCGGTTCACTGCGTGCGGGCAAACGTGGGGCGGTTGTCATGAGTTTGATTCAGAGCGCAAAACTCAATGGGCATGATCCGCGTGCGTATCTCAAAGATGTGTTGACCCGCTTGCCCACGCAGCGCAACAGCATGATCGGCGAGTTGCTGCCGCATCGCTGGACGCCACAGACCTGACCGGTTCAGAAACTACGGCCACCACGCCTGGTCAAGATGGGTTCGCTGCGCGCTTAGTGCGTCAGCGAAAGCTGGCAAGAGATAGTCAATGAAAGTTTGATACTGATAAGAAATGGCGAATCAATCAGGCCCCGAGTCATGCGTTACACATCGTGAGGTGTGGGGCGAAGCGTTGACAGGGGAAACCGGCGGGCCAGCCATTGAGCCGCGAAATCAGGAAATTGGGATGCCGATGTTGTTAAGCGAAGCAGAAGGCAATACGGGGCATGACGTCAATCGCAAGTCATGCTCTGATCCCACGCGGTCGAAGACCCTGAGCACGCCGGGAAGTTTCTTGCACAGAAGCTGGGAGATCTCATCTGCGCCCGAGCCACGAGGCACGGGCGGGACAGGCAAGGCTAAATGCCGTAACCCTGTCGTTCACGCAGGTGAGAAGTCGGATACGCCCGTAGTACCGAAGAAGCCGCCGAACAAAGGGGATGACCCTGCGGAGGTGGTGGAGGAAAGGGGCGTAGCCAAGGGAAACGTCAACAAGAACCCCGCGTCCCGGACTCAGAGCCGGAACAGTTGCGCGTCGATGGGGCTTGAAGGCGTACGCGTAGTTGCCCGTCGGGACAAGACGGTGCGTTTCACGGCATTGCTGCACCACATAACGCCGCAGCTACTGGTGGAGTGCTTTTATGCGCTACGCCATGACGCGGCGGCGGGCGTAGACGGCGTGACGTGGCGAGACTACGAGGAAGGACTCTACGAGCGAGTACACGGACTGCACCGGGAAATTCATGCCGGTGCGTACCGAGCCAAACCATCACGGCGGGTATTCATACCCAAAGCCGATGGCAGACAGCGCCCGCTTGGAATCGCCTCTCTGGAGGATAAGGTCGTGCAGCAGGCGGTGGTCACCGTACTGAATACGATTTATGAAGAGGACTTTCTCGGATTCTCGTATGGGTTCCGGCAAGGACGTAGCCAGCACGATGCACTGGATGCGCTGACGGTCGGAATCAAGAGCCAAAACGTGAACTGGATATTGGATGCAGACATATCGTCATTCTTCGATGAAATCGATCATGACTGGATGCTGAAGTTTCTGGAACACCGCATTGCGGATCGGCGAATGTTAGGTCTGATTCGTAAATGGCTCAAAGCGGGGGTGATGGAGGACGGGTGCAGGGTAGCGGCGACCAAGGGCACACCCCAAGGCGCGGTGATATCGCCATTGCTGGCGAACATCTACCTACATTACGTCCTCGATCAATGGACGCAGCAATGGCGTCGCAGATATGCACGGGGAAATGTGATTGTCGTGCGCTACGCCGACGACAGTGTGTTCGGATTCAAGAGTGAAGAAACAGCCAGGCGGTTTCTGACAGCGATGAAGGAACGGCTGGCCAAATTTGGGCTGTCCCTGAATGCGACAAAGACGCGGCTGATCGAGTTTGGTCGATTTGCAGCAACCAATCGCAAACGTCGGGGGCAAAGCAAGCCTGAAACGTTCGACTTCCTTGGATTTACGCACTGTTGTGGCACCGACAGGCAAGGCCGATTTCAGGTCACACGCTTGACGGTGAAAAAGCGGATGCGGGCGACACTCGAAGCCATCCAGGCAGTGCTGATGCGACGACGGCATGAATCCGTCGCCATTGTGGGCAAGTGGCTAAATCGCGTGGTTCAGGGGTACTTCAACTACCACGCTGTGCCGGGTAATCTGTATCGTTTGGCAGGAATGCGCAGCGAAATTGGTCGCGCTTGGCGACACGCGCTGATGCGTAGAAGCCAGCGACACCGTTTGCCGTGGCCCAGGTTCAGCCGGATTGCCGAGCGTTTCATTCCGACCATCCGCAAGATGCATCCCTATCCAGAGGAGCGCTTCTATGCGTCACATACCTGAGGCAGGAGCCGTATGCGGTAATACTGCACGTACGGATCTGTGCGGGGGGCGGGGGGTAACCTCCGTCCCTACCGCAACCACTGCTTCTTCCATTCCGTAATTTGGTTTGCCTGCAATTCGAACTGATCGCACAGCTCAGTCATCGTCTTGTCCTCACGGAAGGCAGCCAGTGCCACCTTGGCTTTGAACGCTGGCGTATGCGTGCGCTGGGTGCGGCGTGCGGATTTCTTGACCATTGAAAACTCCTTCATGCCCAACCGATTCCGGTCGGGATTTATGCGCAGAGTTTTCACTTAAAAATTGTTCAAATTTGCGCAGCCACTTCTGTGAAACCTTCCGGAGCAAACCAGTTCATCATAGAAACGACTGTTGACTGAGTGGGGGCTGGTGTGACACTAGTGGTCACCAGCCGCAGCCCCTCAAACGAAAACGGCGTCAAACCACTAACGGCTCTTCCTGCATCGCTTCCATCTGCTCCTCCAGCATCAGCACCTGCCCCTTCCAGTAATCGCTGGAGCCAAACCACGGAAAGTTGACGGGGAAGGTGGGGTCCTCCCAGCGGCGGGCCAGCCAGGCGCTGTAGTGAATCAGGCGCAGTGTGCGCAGTGGCTCGATCAGCGCCAGCTCGCGGCGGTCGAAGTTGCGAAACTGTTCGTACCCATCCACCAGTGCACCGAGCTGGCGTGTGCGCTGCGAGCGGTCGCCACTGAGCAGCATCCACATGTCCTGCACGGCGGGGCCCATGCGGGCGTCGTCCAGATCCACAAAATGCGGGCCGGGGCCGGCGCTGGCGGCGGCATCCGTGGGGGTCCACAGAATGTTGCCGGGATGGCAGTCGCCATGCAGGCGCAAGCTGGCAATGCCATCATCTTGGGAATTTTTTGAATGTTTTAGGCCTGTAGCCCCCGTCAATTCTGCGTAACCAGCTACTAAATCAATAGCGCCCTGGCAGGCCTTGGTCCAGGTGGACTGCACATCCAGCGGCACCTTGTCGTGCTCCAGTAGCCATTGCATGGACTCCACGCCAAAGGATTGCAGGTTTAACGTGGGTCGCACGGCAAACGGGCGCTTGGCGCCCACGGTGTGGATGCGCGCCAGAAAGCGCCCAATCCATTCCAGCACTTCGCCGTCGTCCAGTTCGGGCGGGCGGCCCCCGCGGCGTGGGCTGACGCTGAAGGCGAAGCCGCCAAAGTGGTGCAAGGTGGCACCCTGCAGGTTCATGGGCCCGATGGCGGGTACCTCAGCGGCCATCAGCTCGGCGGCGAAGTCGTGTTCTTCCTGTATCTGCGCGTCGCTCCAGCGCTCGGGGCGGTAAAACTTGGCCACCACGGCGCTGCCGTCTTCCAGTTGCACCTGGTAGACGCGGTTCTCATACGACGACAGGGCGGTCAGGCGGCCGTCGCCGCGCAGGCCTACGGTGTCGAGGGCGTCCAGCACCTGGTCGGGGGTCAGGGTTTCAAAAGGGTGGCGGGATGGGCCGTTGCCAGCCGGGGGGGTATCGCGTTCATGGGGCATGCCGCGATTGTCGGCGTTTATCGCAAGAGAGGGCTGCCGACTAGCCCAGCGGGCCCAGGTCGTCGCCGGACACGGAGAGTTGATCCGAATCCGAATCCGAATATCCGCCATTCTGCTGTGATCCACCTGGCGATTTTTCACCCAGCCGTTCAAACGGGAGGGCCTGCTTGACCAGGATGATGGTGCAAGGTGCCTCCATGGCCACCTTGATCGGCACGGTGGCAACAAAACGCTGGGTCTTGAGGCCGTGGGTGGCGGCACCCATCACGATCACGCTGGCGTGGTTGCCCACAGCGTAGCCCAGCAGGGCCTGGGCTACGTCGCTGGATTCGAGTACATGGCAGGAGGTCTGGCGGCCCGGGTAGTCCAGCGGTTGCGCCCATTGCCGCAGGGTGGTCAGGTGGCGGCGGTGCACGCTGGTTTCACTCTTCGTTTCATCGGATGTGCTGCTGATTCCCGACGGTATGACGGTCACGCAGGCCAGTCGTGCGCCGGGGCGTGTGCCCAGGGAGCGCGCCACGGCCTGGCGCAGGGAGTAGAGCGTGGCGTCGGTTACATCCTTGTAGGGGATGGCCACCATGACGATGGGCACCTCTTCAATCTGCTGGGATGCAATCGGGCTGGGCTGGTAGTGCATGCCCGCCGCCTTCAGCCAGCGTTTGAAGTGGGTACGAAACCGGGTACCGGTGACCTTGCGTCCGCGCTCGGTGATTTGCACCTGCTCGGGGTGGCTCAGGTCAAAGGCGAGGTGTGCAGCCGAGGGGTAGCGCTGGGCGGCTTCGGGCTCCAGGCAGCGCAGCACCACCTCTTGCAGCCATTCGGGCAGCTCCGGTTTCAGCTTGCGGGGTGGTACCGGGTCTACCCATAGGCGCTGGCGCAGGCCGGCGGCCGTTTGCGGTTCGCCAAAAGGCAGACGGCCGGTGCACAGCTGGTAGAGCATGACGCCGAGGGCAAAAATGTCGCTGCGCGGATCGCCGCGCATACCGACCACTTGCTCGGGCGCAATCCAGGCCGGGGAGCCTACGGCCTTGCGCAATTGCTCGGCCATCAGGTCGGGGTAATGGGCGTGACAAGAGAGGCCAAAGTCCAGCAGCACTGCGCTGCCGTCGGGTCGAAACAGCACGTTGGCGGGTTTGAGGTCCAGGTGCACCGTGTTTTGCTGGTGCAGGGCATGGGCCGCGTGCGCCATGGCAGAGCCCAGCCGGGCAATCTCATCCACGCTGGGGGCGAGCTCGGCGTCCAGCCAGTGCTGTAAAGTGTTGCCGGTGATGTATTCCATGACCAGATACGGCACCCGCTCGAGGTCGCCCGCTGCAATGAACCGCGGCACGTGGGTTCCGGTGAGAACCTGCATGATCTGGCTCTCGATCTCGAAGCTGACAATATTTTCAGCGCCGTCGCCTGCGGTCATGCGCGGAATCTTCATGGCCATAGCGAAGCCCGGACTGTGGGTGCGGTCGGCATAGTGCACCCGGTAAATATGCGCCATGCCCCCGGAATGGATGCACTCCTCAATGATGAAGCCATCCAGAATGGCGCCGGGCTCCAGCAGTTTCATCGTCCGGTCTCCAGGCGGTCGGCAAAGAAGGGCGGAAGCCCTGCGCGGCGAATGGCGCTTGCCGCGCTGAAATGGTCATAGACAACGCGGTGAAAGGTCAGCTGCGCGCGATCCGTGTCGAAGAGCGTGTACATGGCTTGGGTGTTGCCATCACGGGGCTGCCCGACCGAGCCCACAGTGCCCAGCCATTGCCGGTGTTTGGGCACAGGCACCGCCACACCGGGTTGGGGTTTGAACGGCATCAGGCCGCCGCCCGCGCCGCGGTAGTAGAGCGTTTGCAAATGCACATGGCCGCCAAAGATGTAATGCACGCCAGGCCAGGCATTGGCGGCATCCATGCTGGCCGTGGCCGCGCGCGCGTCGTAGACATAGCGCCAGAGTTCGGGGTCGTTGGCGCTGGCGTGGACGAAGAGCACTGTGTCTTTTTGAAGAGTCAACGGCAGGTCCTGCATCCATGCGCGGTGAGACGCGCTGAGCTGGTTGTGGGTCCAGGCCGCGGTGCTGTCGCCCACCGTTTTGACCTCGGGCGGGGGCGTTACGGCCATGGCATCGTGGTTGCCCTGGATCACCATGGCGCCCTCTTCCGTGAGCAGCTGGATGCGTTCCACGACCGCGACCGGGTCGGCACCATAGCCGACCATATCGCCCAAAAAGACGAACCGCTGGGCTTGCTGTGCACGCGCGTGGGCCAAGCAGGCATCCAGGGCCTGCAGGTTGGCGTGTATATCGGACAGAAGGGCCAGTCTCATCATGACTCCGTAGTTTTCATGGATTCAGGAGGCATCATGCCGCACGCGGCTGACTACAGCGAAAGAATGTGCCCTACGCGCGGGTCGCCCCGACCGCCCAGCACCTGCAGGTAAGCGGTCTGCACGGCTTGCTGGCCCGCGTGGTGTTGTACGGTGAGCCAGGGATGTTCCGGGTTGGATACCTTGGCGATGAAGGCCTGCCAGGAGTGCACCAGCCGCTGACCAAACTCCTGGGGGCCCCACTCGGCACTGCGTTTCTTGATTTGTGCCGGCGCAAAGAACAGCGTGGCCTTGGGGCCGGGCAAATCTTTGGCGCCGCCCATTTCCGCCACATGGGTGGCGCCAATGGAGCTGCTGAACTTGAGCTGGGTGCAATGGGTGTGCAGCGCTTTGCGAAATGCGGCGTTGCCAGCAAAGTCCACATACACACTGGGTGCGTTGGCGTCTATCTGTGCCAGCTGGTCGTAGGTGAGCACCCGGTGGTAGCAGCCCAGACTTTCACAAAACGCCACGTTGCTGGGCGATGTAAGTCCCACGACCTCCACATCCGGACGCTTGGCCAGCTGGAAGGCTGTGCCGTAAGCGGTTTTGCTGGAAGCGCTCGACAGCAGCATGAGACCCCGCTGACCGGGGAGGGCGGTCGCGCCAAAAAATGCGTTGTCAGCCAGAAAATCATCAATCAGCCAGGACGTGATGAACAAGGGGCGCAGCAAGGCCTGCACGTCTTCGGTGTCCGCGGTGTAAAACGGGTCGGTGGCGCAGCGGGTGTATTGGTTGTAGACGGCGTGCAATTCCGCGCGGTGGGGTGCAGCGTCCGAGAACGCGGTTGCCGTGATTCTTTCGGGCACAAGGTCCACCGAGGACGACATGGGAAAGTAGCCATACAGGCGTTCTCCCACGGCCACTTGCGGGTGGCGGGATTCGCTGACCACCCCAAACCCCCACACCGGAATGCGGCCCCAGGCGACGCCGTCACTACCCGTATCCGTCACCGGGAAAAAGCGCCAGTACTGCATGGCGTCGCCCATAGCCGCATAGGTGATGTTGTTGGCGGTGAGCGCGAAGGACGCAATGCTGACCCGTACCAGGCCCTCGGGCAAAGCGGGGGTTGGTGTGGTGCGCAACGCGGTGGTGGCGAGTTGGTCTTTGCGGACCAGGAAGTCGGTGGTGTTCATGGGAGAGCACCATAAAGCAAACGGCCAGCCCCGACAATCGGGGCTGGCCGCGCAGGCGACAGCCGGGGTGGCGTCTACTTAAGCAACCGTCAGGGTGACTTCAATGTTGCCGCGGGTCGCGTTGGAGTAAGGGCAAACCTCGTGGGCTTTTGACACCAGGGCTTCAGCCGCAGCGCGCTCCATGCCGGGAATGCTCACGACCAGTTGCACTTCGATACCAAAGCCGGCGGGGATCTGGCCAATGCCTACGGTGGCGTCGATGCGGGTGTCGGCGGGCAAGGCGATTTTTTGTGTCCCGGCGACGAATTTCATGGCACCGATGAAGCAGGCGCTGTAGCCCGCTGCAAACAGTTGCTCAGGGTTGACGCCGCCGCCCGCGCCGCCCATTTCCTTGGGTACGGCCAGCTTCAGGTCCAGCAGGCCATCGGAGGTGCGGGTGGTGCCGTCGCGGCCACCGGTGGACTTGGCGTGGGCCTGGTAAATCACTTTTTCAATTTTGGTTGTCATGGAGCTTCCTTCGGGTTGTGCTGCGCCAATGCAGCGGTTTAAAAATGGGATCAGCGGGAGGGGACCAAGCGTCCCCGTAGCGCCTGCACCTGCTGGGTCAGGGCCATCAGGTCCGGAATGGGGCAGCCCGTGGCTTCAACGACGCAGCCGGGGATGCTGGCGGCCTGTGCTTTGAGTGTGCGGCCGGCCTCGGTCAGGCGAACTTCCACACGCCGCTCGTCGTCAGAGGAGCGCTGGCGGACCAGCCAGCCAGCGGCCTCCATGCGCTTGAGCAAGGGCGTCAACGTGCCCGAGTCCAGGTACAAGCGCTCACCCAAGGCGGACACGGTCAGGCCATCGCGCTCCCACAGCACCAGCATCACCAAGTATTGCGGATAGGTAAGCCCCAGCGCATCCAGCATGGGTTTGTACAGTTTGGTCATGGCCAATGAAGTGGAGTACAGGGCGAAGCACAGCTGGTTGTCCAGCGTCAGGGCTGGGTTGAGTGTGGAGTCAAGTGCTTTGAGTGGCATAGGTTGAATTATTGCACACAATTTAATTGTGTGCAATATAAAATCAAAAACTGCGTCATCCGGGTAAGTCAGGGCTTGGCATGGGCAGGTGGCTGGGCTAAGGTGCGCGACGGCACTGAAAGCGCAACCCCAACAAAGGACACAAGGCATGTTTGACTACATCATCATTGGCGGCGGCTCGGCCGGTTGCGTGCTGGCAGCCAGGCTGACGGAGAACCCCGACATAACCGTGGCCCTGCTCGAGGCGGGACCGGCTGACAGGAGCGTGCTGATTCACTGCCCGGCGGGGCTGGCCCTGATCGCCAAGAGTGGGGATGCGAACTGGAAGTTTGACACCACCGTGCAGCCGGGTCTGAACGGGCGGCGCGGCTACCAGCCGCGTGGCAAGGTGCTGGGCGGCTCCAGTTCGGTGAACGCCATGATTTACATCCGTGGCCAGCGTGAAGACTATGACCACTGGGCCGCCCAAGGCAACCCGGGTTGGTCGTATGACGACGTGTTGCCCTATTTCAAACGCGCCGAAGACAACGCCCGTGGCGCCGATGCCTTTCATGGCAGCAAAGGGCCGCTGCATGTGATGGACCTAACCCGCCCCAACCGCCTGGGCCCGGTGTTTGTGGAGGCGGGTCGACAGGCGGGCTTTGCCGTCAATCCGGACTTCAATGGTGCGAGCCAGGAAGGCGTGGGCCTGTACCAGGTGACCCATAAAAACGGCGAGCGTTTCAGTGCCGCCAAGGCGTATCTCACGCCCAACCTGCAGCGGTCCAACCTGCAGGTGTTCACCGGTGCGCACACCACCCGCATTCTTTTGGAGCGCCAGCGTGCCGTGGGGGTAGAGTTTGCCCAGGAGGGTGACACCAAGCAGCTGCGCGCCTCGCGCGAAGTGCTGCTGTGCGCGGGTGCACTGCAATCACCGCAACTACTGATGCTTTCGGGTATAGGCCCACGCCAGCATCTGGTGGAAAACGGCATTGCGATAGTGCACGACTTGCCTGGGGTAGGGCAGAACCTGCATGACCACATTGACATCGTGCAAGTGGTCAATGCGCCGCATCTGAAGGAAACCTTTGGCGTGTCGTTCGCTGGCGTGGTTGCCGCCATCAAAGGGGTATTTGAATGGCGCAACAAGCGCACCGGCATGCTGACCACCAACTTTGCCGAGGCGGGTGGTTTTTTCAAAAGCCAGCCACACGAGCGAACGCCAGATTTGCAGTTTCACTTTGCCATCGCCAAGCTGGTGGACCACGGGCGCAAGACCGTGCTGGGCCATGGGTACTCGTGCCACGTATGCCTGCTGCGCCCCGTCAGCCGCGGCAGCGTGACCCTGCAAAGCAAAGACCCGTTTTCCGCTCCGCTGATTGACCCCAACTTCCTGGGCGAACGCGACGACGTGGACCGGTTAATACGCGGTTTCCACATCATGCG
>JAYTRR010000207.1:0-10945 GCA_043746005.1 Burkholderiales bacterium | reverse complement strand
TGCGGTGGAAGAGGCGTTGTTCATACTCTACAAGTCCTACGATGCCCTGGGCATGCCGCAGCTGCGAGACGATGCCAAAAGAGTTTTGGAAACGAACTATCCGCAGTCCGAGTTTTTGTCCAAGGGTTCAAGGTCTACTCAGAATCCTTGGTGGAAGTTCTGGTGAGCGCCAGCAGCGCCGCCTCGAACTGACCATGGTTTGCAATAGCCTGCATGGCGGGTAACGCGGCCTGCATTCGACGGCCATAGGCCATTTGACTTAAGCGCACGTCGCAAACAACCAGGACCCCTCGGTCAGTTTCTCTGCGGATGAGTCGGCCAGCACCCTGCCTAAGCGCAATTGCGGCCTGAGGCAGGTGATAGTGCTGAAACGGGCTTTTCCCCAGCGACTCCACATGCCGCGCCCTAGCCTCAACCAGCGGATCTCCCGGTGAAGCAAAGGGCAGCTTGTCGATAACGACCATCTGCAAAGCGTCACCAGGGACATCAATACCTTCCCAAAACGAGAATGAGGCAATGAGAATGCACTTGGGAAGTGCACCACCCTCTGCGCCGCAAAAACGTTCTATCAGTTCTCGCTTGGGGGCCTGCCCCTGGACCAGCACTTCAATGCCTTGTGACGGAGGAAAGTGAATGTGCAAAGCCTCCCCAATCGTTCGCAAGGCCCGCAATGATGTCGTCAACACCAGCGTTCGCCCCCTAAGTATTTCAGCCCCGCGCGCCACCAGCAAAGCTACGCAGGCACTATGCGATGGATCGCTGGGCTTTGGCATGTGTGCCGGGATGTACATGGCAGCCTGAACTGCATAGTCAAATGGGCTTTCGACATGAAGCACCTGCGCACCCTGTAATCCACAGGACTCCAGAAACCATGACATGCTTACATCGCTGCCCAGCGTTGCCGATGTAAAGATCCAGGACTTTCTGCTGCCAGCGGCTGACTCTTGACCGACGACCCTGGTTTGCATGGTCTGCGCGATATCCAGCGGCGACTGAACCAGCCGGATGTGCTTGCCCGACTCAAGCCAGCGCACAAAACCCGGCGGCATGGGCGACGCAAACAAATCAAGCGTGGACATCAAGGCACCCGTTTTCTCACGCAAGCCCTTCAACACAGGAGACGATTCCTCCAGGTTACGCAACGTCATGTCCAGTAGCTGCAAACACGAATGAATATCCGCCAACCTATCGACCCACGGCGCAGCGGGTACACCCAGCGGGCTATCCCCAAACCAGGACCGCCGATCGGAATCGCCGCCGCTACATAAATCGCAAAGCGATGCAATGGAGTAACCCAGTTCATCCAGAAGTCGGCGCCAGTCGACCGATCCCAAAGCCAACTGGGGACCCTGCAATGCAATGTCCCGGCGCAAGCCGTCCAACTGTCCCGTAGTCAACTGGCGTCCGAGAAACTGCACGCCAATTTCATTGAGCTGGTGTGCTTCATCAAAGACAACGGACGTGACAGTTGGCAACAATTCGGCAACCCCCGACTCACGAACGTTCAGATCAGCAAAAAAAAGATGGTGGTTAACAACAACCACATCCGCATCCATCGCTTCTCTGCGGGCAAGATTCACATGGCAGACATGTACTTTGGGGCATTGCCCACCCAGGCAGTTCTCGCGCGTGGAAGTAACAAGTGAGATAACCGGTGAACGGTCGTCCAGTTGGACCAGTTCCGCCAGATCCCCGGAGCGCGTGACTGCTGACCACGCTTCTATTCGCGCCAGATCACGCTGCACCAACGGAATGCCGGCCTGCACGTCGTGCCTGGCCGATTCCAGGCGGTGCACACACAGATAGCTGCTTCGTCCCTTCAACATGGCCGTGCGGACCGGCAAACCCAGCACAGCTGCCAGACGTGGAATGTCGCGACCAAACAACTGATCCTGAAGCGCTTTCGTTGCCGTGGACAGTAATACCCGCTCACCGCTGAGCAGCGCGGGAACGAGGTAAGCAAAGGTCTTCCCGACCCCTGTACCCGCCTCCACTGCCAACACTCCACCTGACTCCATAGTCCGTGCGACCTCTCTTGCCATCACGGTCTGGCCCGGACGAGGTCTGAATTCCGCTACGGAACTGGCCAGCGGGCCGTCGGTGTCAAAAGCGCGCTCAACGGCATCTTGCAGGCCCATGCTTCAAGCTGGCTCATTGGGCTGTAATTGCAACTCCAAACGCGCAATGTCATCGCGCAAGGCAAGGCGCCTCTTCTTCAGGCGCCGCATCATCAATTCATCTACCGGTGTATGGTCTGCTGCGCGATCGATCAATGCATCCAGGTCGCCATGCTCCATACGCAACTCAATGAGCATTCGACCAGGGGAATGAAGATTGGCGTCCACGAAAAAAATAGGTAAAAGTAGGCGGTTAAACTGCGACAAATAAGCTGGACTGGATAATACGTCCAGACTACCCCCTTTACCCAAAGTATTGCTCTGCAATCAATCCGAACATGGCCACTGGTTACCGACTTACCGCTTCAACCGGAATACACAAAGGTGACCGCGAGTACCAGCAGGACCAGGTCGCGCTGCTCAAACACCCGCGAATTAATGGCTGCATCCTGGGCGTGGTTGCCGACGGAATGGGGGGGCGCAGTGGCGGCAGAAAAGCGTCAGACCAGGTGATGATGACGGCCAAACAACTGTTTGATCGCTATGACCCGGAGACCGACGACGCAGCGGCAACGCTGACGCAACTGGTGCAGGAGGCTCATATCGTCATCAAATTGACCGCGGTGTCTTCAGAGGAAGAACCCCACAGCACGTTGGCTGCATTTCTGATCAACCCAAAAGGTGACTGCCACTGGGCACATACAGGCGACTCTCGCATTTACCATTTTCACGGCAATCGTTTCGTCAAGCGGACAATGGACCACTCCTATGTTCAGGCCTTGGTCAATCGCGGAGAAATTACCGAAGAACAGGCAGCAGTCCACCCCAAGTCCAACATCCTGATGGGGTGTTTGGGCACGGACAATGATCCTCCTGTGGATCTGCATTTCATTCCCCAGTTGCGGCCCGGTGACGTATTGATGGCCTGCAGCGACGGCGTATGGCACTATTTCAACACAGGGGAAATTGGCTCTGTTCTTGCGACACTGTCCGCTCGCGAAGCAAGCGAATTTTTAATCGAAAAAGCACGCTCGCGGGGAAACGGGACGGGCGACAACCTCTCTATCGTGATTGTCAAACTCGAGTCATTGAGCTGACACTCCCAGTCACAGACGACTAGCCTTCAGCGAATTAGGGCGGTACAGGCAGCGGCTGGTTACGCGCGTTGCTGTCCTTCAACCTTTTTTCCTTGTCGGCGCGCCGCTCTGCTGCAGCCTTCTGCTTGGCTTCATAGTCCTTGCGATTTGCCTCTGATACGGACGCATCCATACCAGCCGGCTTTTCGCGGTTGCTCGCAGGGGCCGCTGGCGAAGGGAGTGGTTTGGGATGGTTCATTACTTTTTCATCCAGCGCACTTTTCTTCTCAACCTGTGCATCGGCTTGCGGCTGCTGAAGTGCGTCCGCCTCAGCTTGCGCCCTCGCCTTTGCCTGGTCCGCAGCCTTTTCCTGGCTTAGCCGCAACTGGTCCTCGCCCCTTTGACTGCGTTGCAAGCCGTTGAGAACGGTCTCTTGCCGCTTCAAATCGACCAGTATGGCACGGCGACGCGCCCGAACTGAATTCACACAGTCAGTGACGGCGAATCTCGCTTGGCAGACCGCTTCCTGTTCATTGAACAGGGCATTCTGCTCCTGACGAATGGCCTCGATGCGCTGGCGCTCTTGGTCGACACTGTCCAAGCTTTGCCCTGGTCCTTCCTGGCCCCACGCATGCGCGCATACGGTCAGGATCACGATGAAAGTCCCTAGCGATCTCATGTGAGCCGCGTATCCACAACACGTCTCTCAAGCAACAAAAATTCTTTGGACTGCATTTCGTTGAGCCGTGAAACGGTGCGCGGAAATTCATGCGCCATCGGACCCTCTGTATACAGCTCTTCTGGCTGCACCGCCGCGGACATGATCAACTTGACGCGCCGGTCATACAAAACATCCACCAGCCAAGTGAACCTGCGAGCCTCCGATGCCAGCCGCACGGGCATGTGCGGCACATCACTCAGGAAAACCGTGTGAAACCGGGAGGCAATCTCCAGATAGTCGTTTTGTGAGCGGGGTCCACCGCACAGGGTTTTGAAGTCAAACCACACCACCCCACCGGCCATGCGTCGGGCATGTATCTGGCGCGACTCAATATGCAGAATCGGATCCTCGTCGTGGGTTTCCGCCAGTGCATTGAACGTACTTTCCATGGCCAGATCAGCAGCCGCCCCCATCGGCACATGGTAGAGCTTTGCCGACTCCAGCGTACGCCGCCGGTAATCTGTTCCGTTGTCCACGTTGATCACGTCCAGTCGGGCATTGAGCAGCGCAATGGCGGGCAATACGCGATCCCTGTGCATTCCACCCGGGTACAAGTCATCGGGCCGGAAATTGGACGTTGTGACAAATCCAACACCATTTTCGAACAAGGCGGCCAACAGGCGGTGCAGGATCATCGCGTCGGTGATATCAGCCACATGAAACTCGTCGAAGCAGATCAGACGGTAACGTTTGGACATCCGCTTGGCTAGTACGTCGAGCGGGTTGACCGTGCCCTGCAAGTCTGCCAGTTCCCGGTGCACCTCGCGCATGAACTCGTGAAAGTGCAGGCGCGTCTTGCGTTTAAGGGGCACCGCGTTGTAGAAGCAATCCATCAAAAAGCTCTTGCCCCGCCCGACGCCACCATACATGTATACGCCGCGCGGAATATCAGGGCGATTGATCAACTTCTTCAGGGCGTTGGACCGCTTTACCTTGAACGCAGCCCACTCCATGGCACACCGCTCCAGCGCATCAATCGCCCGCAGCTGGGCAGGGTCGGCAACATAACCGCGGGTTGCCAGCTCAGCTTCGTAAGTTTGCTTGACGTTCAATGAATAGATCCTCTAAATGCTATCAATAAAGTAGCTTCCTGCGCCCAATGCACGGGGGCTGGCAGCCCTTTTAATTACATAACAATCAGAAGTTCAGTGTGCGTTTGTCCACCGCGAGAGCGGCCTCCTTCGTGGCCTCGCTGAGGGATGGATGCGCGTGGCAAATGCGGGCAATGTCTTCGGCACTGGCCTTGAATTCCATGGCTACGACGGCCTCGGAGATCAACTCACTGGCCTGCGGCCCGACAATGTGCACGCCCAGAATTTCATCGGTCGTGGAATCGGCCAGGAACTTGACGAATCCGGTGGTATCACCCAGTGCACGGGCGCGGCCATTGGCCAGGAAGGGGAACGAGCCCGCCTTGTAGGCGCGGCCGCTGGCCTGAAGCTGCTGCTCGGTCTGACCCACCCAGGCAATCTCGGGACTGGTGTAAATCACCCAGGGCACGGTGTTGAAGTTGACATGCCCGTGCTGACCGGCAATGCGTTCGGCCACGGCCACGCCCTCCTCCTCGGCCTTGTGCGCCAACATGGGGCCACGCACCACGTCGCCCACTGCCCAGACGCCTGGAAGATTCGTCTTGCAATCGCCGTCCACCACGATGGCACCGCGCTCGTCCAATGCCAGACCCACCGATTCGGTGTTCAGACCAATGGTATTGGGTACGCGGCCGATAGAGATGATGAGCTTGTCCACGTCCAGTGCCTGGGCTTCGCCCTTGGCATTGGTGTAAGCAATGGACACCCCCTTCTTGCCGGATTTGATGTCACCGACCTTGACGCCGAGTTCGATCTTGAGACCTTGCTTGGTGAAGGCCTTGAGCGCCTCTTTGGCCACCTGTTCGTCCACTGAACCCAGAAACGTGGGCAAGCCTTCCAGAATGGTGACTTCTGCACCCAGACGGCGCCAGACAGAGCCCATTTCCAGACCGATGACGCCGGAGCCGATCAGACCCAGCTTTTTAGGCACCGTGCCCACGCGCAACGCACCGTCGTTGGACAGGATGTTTTCTTCGTCAAACGGCGTGCCAGACAGCGCACGGGCGTTGGAACCCGTCGCCAGAATAATGTTTTTTCCGTTCAGCGACTCTTCTGCGGCACCAGCCACCCTCATCTCGTAGCCGCCCTCAACGGCTTTGACGAATGAGGCGCGACCGTGGAAGAACGCAATCTTGTTCTTCTTGAGCAGGTACTGAATGCCATCGTTGTTTTGCTTCACAACCATGTCCTTGCGGGCAATCATTTTTGCCACGTCCATCTTCACGTCTTTGGCGCTGATGCCGTGCTCGGCAAAGTGGTGGTTGGCATGGTCAAAGTGCTCCGACGATTGCAGCAGTGCCTTGGAGGGAATGCACCCCACATTGGTGCAGGTGCCGCCCAGTGCCGGGCCGCCTTTTTCATTCTTCCACTCGTCGATACAGGCCACGTTAAAGCCCAATTGGGCCGCGCGAATGGCGGCGATGTAGCCACCGGGGCCACCACCGACGACGATTACGTCAAATTGTTTACTCATAGTTCTCTCACTTCATTCAAAACACATACCGGAACGCCCGCTCAACAGGCAAGGCGAGCGCAGCGAAGCCCCTTTCAGGAACATCGCGGAATCGGCTTTTCCGGGCCGCTGGTGTTGCCCCCTGCAAGGGGCAAAGCGGCCACACGCAGTGGACAAGCCGGGGGGTACTAAATATCAAACAACAAGCGTGCCGGATCTTCCAGCGCTTCCTTCATCGCCACCAGGCCCAGGACGGCTTCGCGGCCGTCGATGATGCGGTGGTCGTAGGACATGGCAAAGTAGTTCATTGGACGAACCACAACCTGGCCGTTCTCGACCATTGCACGGTCTTTGGTGGCGTGCACGCCCAGAATCGCGGATTGCGGTGGGTTGATGATGGGTGTGGACATCATGGAGCCGAAGGTTCCGCCGTTGGAGATGGAGAAGGTTCCGCCGGTCATTTCTTCCATGCCCAGCTTGCCATCACGCGCCTTGGTGCCGAATTCGGCAATCTTCTTCTCGATATCGGCAAAACTCATCTGGTCGGCGTTGCGCAGAATCGGCACCACCAAGCCACGGGGGGAACCCACGGCAATGCCCACGTCAAAGAAGCCGTGGTAAACGATGTCGTTGCCATCCACCGATGCGTTCAACACGGGGAACTTCTTCAGTGCGTGCACAGCGGCCTTCACAAAGAAGCTCATGAAGCCCAGCTTCACGCCATGCTCTTTTTCGAACCGTTCCTGCATACGCTTGCGCATGTCCATCACCGGCGCCATGTTGATTTCGTTGAACGTGGTGAGAATGGCGTTGGTAGACTGAGACTGCAGCAACCGCTCAGCCACACGGGCACGCAGACGGCTCATGGGCACGCGCTGTTCTGGTCGCCCACTCAGGGCATCAGCGAGACTGCTTGGGCGGGTTGCCACTTGAGGCAATGAAGTGGTCGGAGCCCCCGTGGGGATTGCGGAAGCAGCTACTGTTTTTATAGCAGGCCCCGCAGCCACAGCACCCAGCACATCGCCCTTGGTCACACGACCGTCTTTGCCCGTACCGATGACGGCACTGACTGACAGGTTGTTATCGGCCAGCAGCTTGGCAGCTGCAGGCATGGCCACATTACTCTTGCTATTGGATGAAGCTGCTGCCGTCGCTTGCGACGCAAGCGCTACAACCGGTTCAACCGCTTTGATTTCCAGCGGACTTGTCTGGGCTGAACCCTCTGTGTCAATGCGCGCAATCACCTCTTCACTGACGACCTGGGATCCGTCCGCTCGAACCAGTTGGGACATGATGCCAGCGACAGGTGCCGGGACTTCGAGCACTACTTTATCGGTCTCGATTTCCACCAGAATTTCATCGATTGCCACGGCTTCACCGGGCTTCTTCTTCCATGTCAACAGGGTGCCTTCTGCCACTGATTCAGACAGCTGGGGAACTTTTACTTCAACGATTGCCATTTTGAACTTTCCGTGTTTTGTTTCTGAGGTTTGCTTTGGAAATTGCTTCGCTTACTTGGTAAGCACGAAGCCTTTGAGCTTGCCAAACGCACCCTCAACCAATGCTTTTTGCTGTTCCTGGTGCAGGTGTGAGTAACCCACCGCAGGTGACGCCGATGCGGCGCGGCCGGAGTAGCCCAGCTTCTGGCCGTCAGCCATGTTTTCATGGATGTAATGCTGAACGAAGAACCAGGCACCCTGATTCTGTGGCTCGTCTTGGCACCACACCACATCCGTGGCATTGGGATATTTTTTCAACTCAGTCGCAAATGCTTTGTGCGGGAACGGATAGAGTTGCTCGACGCGGATGATGGCAACGTCGTCAGTGCCCTTTTCTTCACGCTTCTTGACCAGGTCGTAATAGACCTTGCCCGAACACGCCACAACGCGCTTGACCTTGTCACCCTTGATCTCTTTGTTCTCAGGAATCACTGTCTGGAAGCAGCCTTTGGTGAACTCGGACAACGGAGACGCCGCATCCTTGGCACGCAACAGCGACTTCGGCGTCATGATGATCAGCGGCTTGCGCAGATTGCGCACCATCTGGCGACGCAAAATGTGGAAGATCTGGCTGGCCGTCGTCGGTTGGATCACCTGCATATTGGTGTCGGCCGACAACTGCATGAAGCGTTCCAGACGCGCCGAGCTGTGCTCAGGGCCCTGGCCTTCATAACCATGCGGCAACATCATGGTGATGCCGTTGACACGGCCCCACTTCACTTCACCGGATGCAATGAACTGGTCAATCACGACCTGTGCGCCGTTGGCAAAGTCACCAAACTGCGCTTCCCAGATCACAAACGTGTTGGGGTCGTTGGAGGCATAACCATATTCAAACGCCAGCACCGCCTCTTCGGACAGGATCGAATCGATCACCGTAAACGAAGATTGGTTAGGTGCCACGTTTTGCAAGGGGGTATAGATGCCTTCGTCAAACTTTTCACGATTCTGGTCGTGAATCACCGCATGGCGGTGGGTAAAGGTGCCGCGACCACAGTCTTCACCGCTCAGACGCACCGGGTAGCCGCTGGCCACCAGGGAGGCAAAAGCCATGCTCTCGCCCATGCCCCAGTCCACGGGAATCTCGCCGCGACCCATGGCTGCACGGTCGTCGTAGACCTTCTTCACCAAGGAGTGCGGCGTGATGGTGGCGGGAATGGTGGTGAGTTTCTCGGCAAGGCGCTTCCACTCGGTCAATGGAATGGCCGTATCGCCTGCGTCGGTCCACTTCTTGCCGACAAAAGGCGTCCAGTCCACTGCGTACTTGCTCTTGAAGTTGGTCAACACCGGGTTGAAAGTGTTCTTGCCCGCATCCAGTGCCGCGCGCACGGCCTTGACCATGTCGTCACCCAGCGTTTCGCCAAAGCCCTGCGCCGACAACTTGTCCGCATAGAGACGGCGTGTACCGGGGTGAACCGCAATTTTCTTGTACATCAGCGGCTGGGTCAGCGCCGGTGTGTCTTGCTCGTTGTGGCCGAGTTTACGGAAGCAGATGATGTCCACCACCACGTCCTTCTGGAAGGCCATGCGGTATTCCAGTGCGAGCTGGGTGCACAGCACCACGGCTTCCGGGTCATCGCCGTTCACGTGCAGCACAGGCGCTTCAATCATCTTGACCACGTCCGAGCAATACAGCGTGGAGCGGCTGTCGCGCGGGTCACTGGTGGTGAAGCCGATCTGGTTGTTGATGACAATGTGCACCGTGCCGCCCGTAGAGTAACCACGGGTTTCGGCCAACGCCAATGTCTCCATGACCACGCCCTGGCCTGCAAAAGCCGCATCGCCATGCACCAGTACCGGTAACACCTGCAGACCTTTGGGGTCGCCGCGGCGGTCCATACGCGAACGCACGGAGCCTTCAACCACCGGGTTCACAATTTCGAGGTGCGAGGGGTTGAATGCCAGCGTCAGGTGGACGGGACCGCCAGGGGTCGTCACATCAGAGCTGAAGCCCTGGTGGTACTTGACGTCACCACTCGGCAGATCTTCAGGCGCTGTGTGATCGAACTCGGCAAACAAATCGGCAGGCACTTTGCCCAGCGAATTGACGAGCACGTTCAGGCGACCCCGGTGGGCCATACCGATCACAATTTCCTGAAGACCGACCGAACCGCCACCCTGAATGAGCTCATCCATACAGGCAATGAAACTTTCGCCACCCTCAAGAGAGAAGCGCTTCTGCCCCACATACTTGGTATGCAGGAAACGCTCCAAGCCTTCGGCGGCTGTCAGGCGATCCAGAATGTGAAGCTTCTTCTCTGCGGCAAAGTTGGGCTTGCTGCGAATGGCTTCGAGCTTTTGTTGCCACCAGCGTTTCTGGTTTTGGTCCGTCGTGTACATGTACTCGGCGCCGACAGTGCCACAGTAGGTTTCACGCAGGGCATTCATCAGCTCACGAAGAGCCATGCGGTCTTTACCGAAAAAGGTGTTGCTGGTGTCAAACACCGCTTCCTGATCGGCATCGCTGAACCCGTAAAAAGCAGGGTCCAACTCGGGAATATTGGCGCGCTCGGTGCGCTTGAGTGGGTCCAGATCGGCCCAACGGGCGCCTACGTTACGGTAGGCAGCAATCAGTTGTTGCACAGCAGTGCGCTTGCGGCCCATTTCGGCATCGGCGCTGGCAACGACCACCTTGGTGCCGCCCTGTTTGGCGCGCTCGGCAAAAGCATTGACTACGGGCAGGTGAGGAACGTCTTTGGCATTGCTGCCGTCCACTGCGGGTACGTGCTGAAGTGCATCGAAGTAATCGCGCCAGCTATCGGGCACGCTGCCGGGGTTGGCAAGGTAGTTTTCGTACATCTCTTCGACGTATGGCGCATTGCCACCGAAAAGGTACGTATTGCCTGCATAGGCTTGATAAATCGACGCGGGCGTCGTCTTCTGGGACGTTGTCTCACTCATATTCCGCTGACCTCCGTTTCCCTTTAGGAAACATAAGCTGGTTAAAGCTGGTGTTGATTAACCTTCCGCGGCACGGCTGGACCGTTT
>JAYTRR010000206.1:0-3564 GCA_043746005.1 Burkholderiales bacterium | reverse complement strand
TTTTTTGCAACACCTATCGTATTTTGGGAAAGTGAATTGATATGACGCGTGCACGCGCTGTAACGGTGGCCGACCTGCGCGGTCTGGCCAAAAGAAATTTGCCAAAATCAGTGTTTGAGTTTATTGACGGGGGCGCGAACGACGAGCGTACCCTCAATGCCAATATGCGTGATCTGGAGCGTATCGGATTTGCGCCCCGTGTCCTGACGGATGTGAGCAACCGGCGCCAGTCCGTTCAAATACTTGGGCAAGAGTATTCGTCACCTTTGATTTTCGGTCCCACAGGTCTGGCCGGTCTCTTATGGCCAGATGGCGATATCGCAACCGCCCGCGCCACCACCACAGCCGGGATTGGCTACTGCCTTAGTACCAATTCCAATGGTTCGATTGAACAGGTAGCGAGCCAAGGCCGACCTGATTTCTGGTTTCAGCTTTACATTCAACGCGACCGTGCGATGGTTCGGACCCTGGTCGAACGCGCCGCCGCCGCCGGCTGCCCAGTGCTGTGCGTCACCGTCGATTTGCCCATCCAGGGGCCGCGTGAACGGGATGAACGCAATGGGTTCACAGTACCGCCACGGCTGCACTTGGGTGATGTCTTTGACTATGCAACGCGTATGGGCTGGTTATGGCGCATGGCTACCGGCCCCCGTATTACATTCGCCAATCTCCAGCGCGCCAGTGGCGACGAGTCGAATCTCAAGACGCTGGTAGAGCACATCAGCGCTCAATTCGACCAGACCGTGACCTGGAAAGAGATCGACTGGCTCAAGTCCATCTGGCCGGGACGAATGGCAATCAAGGGCATTCTCCACCCACAGGATGCAAAGCTGGCCGTGGAGCATGGCGTTGACGCGGTGATCGTTTCCAATCATGGCGGTCGGCAATTGGACGGAGCGCCGTCCGCCATTTCCGCCTTGCCGGGAATCGTGGAGGCGGTCGACGGCAGAGCCGAAGTATTGATGGACGGGGGAATTCGCCGTGGCAGTGACGTCGTCAAGGCAATGGCCCTGGGCGCACGCGGCTGCCTGATCGGGCGTGCAGGGCTTTATGGTCTGGCGGCGAATGGTGAAGGCGGGGTAACGCGAGCGATCGAAATCTTGAAAAAAGAGATCGACGTGACGCTTGCCTTGCTCGGCCAACCTGACATAACGAAACTGGATAGATCTGCGATATCGGAAAAATGCTTTTGATGTCTTGATCCAAGCTCAATGGCAAGCGCTCAGGCGCCAAGAAAGGCAGGCGCAACCGCCACGATGAAAAACAGCTGATCAGAAATGCTCTGAGTGCTGGCTTGCTGAATGCGAGGGATGTTTAACCAGAGCCGTGGCCCACTCAAATATTTGCAATTGAACGCGATTACAGTAATTCTGCGATCACCTGGAAAATTCCTGAACTCACCCAAGCCGCCAAGCCATCGCATGATTGGCTGCGTCGTGCTAGGCGACTGCGCACCGTCAATCACGGGGTCGATTTTTTTGCTGCAATTTGTCCCGGTTTGGATTCGAGCACTCGCGTGGGGGTAGCCCTAGGAGTCCGTTGATTCCATTGACTTTTCAGGCTGCTTCTTTGCAGCCCCCAAAGCCATGGTCGTTACCAGCAGCATGCTGCGGGCTTCAAAGTTCGGAATAAAATACTTTTTGCGCTTGTTGATGGTTGATGGTTGATGGTTGACATACTTGCAGTCTTTCAAAGTTAGGAAGACGCCATTGCAACGCAAAAAACGCGATGCACCCGGTCATTTTTCAATGCGTTTCCTCAGCTACATCATGCGTTAGAGCGTCACATTTTTTAGCTTGATGTTACGTCCCGCTTTCTACACAATTTCTATACCCACACCACTGCACTACATGGCCAATCGACTCACACAAATCGCCACCCGCACCGGAGACAACGGCACCACGGGCCTGGGCGACAACACCCGCGTAAGCAAGGGCAGCTTGCGCGTCCATGCCATGGGCGATGTCGATGAGCTCAATTCAAACATTGGCGTACTGCTGTGTGAAGCGATGCCAGACAACGTACGCACACTGCTGGTGGAGGTGCAGCACCAGCTGTTTAATTTGGGCGGTGAATTGAGCATCCCGGGCTACGAGCTGCTCAAACCCGAGGCGGTGGCGCTGCTGGATGCAGCCCTTGAAGAGCACAACAAAGCCCTGCCGCGCCTGGCTGAATTCATCTTGCCTGCAGGCTCGCGCGCCGCGTCCCTTGCGCATGTATGCCGCACGGTAGCGCGGCGGGCCGAACGCGCTGTGGTTGAACTGGGCACGGTTGAAGAATTGAAAGACACGCCACGCCAATACCTGAACCGATTGAGCGATTTGCTGTTCGTGTTGTCGCGCGTCCTGAATCGTATGAATGGCGGCGACGACGTGTACTGGAAGAGCGAGCGGATGGCCCAGGTGGTTGAAAACTAATCCAATAAATGCTATTATTTTAATAGCTATCAAGGCACATATTTATTGGGCTGCAGCCGTTTTATCAAGTCGACTTTCAGCCCAATAAAGACGGGAAAACACAGCTCCTAATTAAAGAGCGCGCTCAAGCTATCAGCATGGGCCTGTTCTGGGCTTTCGGGTTCTTTAAAGTCGCTTATTTATAAAACGACTCCACCTTGCCCTTGAGCTTGACCGTCAGTGGGTTGCCCTTGCGGTCGACCTTGTTGCCCACGGGTACTTTGATCCAGCCTTCGCTGATGCAGTACTCCTGCACGTCGTTGCGGTCTTTGTCATTGAATCGGATGCCGACGTCATGCTCGAAGATCGCTTTGTTGAAATGCGGGCTGCGCTCGTCGGTTGACAGGTGGTCGGGCAGCTCGGGGCGTAGAGTGGTGTCGGTCATGGGTCAGAAAGGTAAATGAAAAAAGGTGGCGCAGTGTAGTGACTACACCTTACCCGTGGCGGGTGCGGCTACCTTGTCTTGGGTTTTGGTATCAAAGTCGCTGGCCTCGTGGCGCTCATGCAGCTGGCTTGACGGCTCACCAAAAACACGGTTGACCTTGCGGCCACGCTGTACGGCTGGGCGCGCAGCGATTTCGTCCGTCCAGCGCAGCACATGCTTGTATTCATGCACGCTCAAGAATCCGCCCGCCTCGTAAAGCAGGCCCTTGACCAGCGTGCCGTACCACGGCCACACCGCCATGTCAGCGATGGTGTAGTCGTCGCCCGCCAGAAAACGGTGCTCGGCCAGATGCCGATCCAACACATCCAGCTGGCGCTTGACTTCCATCGCGTAGCGGTTGATCGGGTATTCAAACTTGGCGGGCGCGTAGGCGTAGAAATGGCCGAAACCACCGCCCAGAAAGGGCGCACTGCCCATTTGCCAGTTAAGCCAGGACAAGCACTCGGCGCGCGCTGCACCACCTGCGGGTAAAAAGGCGCCAAACTTTTCGGCCAGGTACTGCAGGATGGCGCCAGATTCAAACACCCGGACCGGTGTTGCACCGCTGTGATCCATCAGCACGGGGATCTTCGAGTTGGGGTTGGCGGCCACAAAGCCGCTACCAAACTGGTCGCCCTCATTGATGCGGATGAGCCAGGCGTCGTACTCGGCACCGCTGTGGCC
>JAYTRR010000205.1:0-3620 GCA_043746005.1 Burkholderiales bacterium | reverse complement strand
TTTTTACCAAGCAAATGCTTTGTATAAATAAAAACGTCCCAACCCACAGGTGCCCCGATGATTGAACGAACCCTTTTCTCTTCCGACCACGAAGCCTTCCGCGACAGTTTTCGCCGTTTTATTGACAAGGAGATCGCCCCTTTCCATGCCGAGTGGGAAGAGCAGGGCTACGTGGACCGCGCGGTTTGGAACAAGGCCGGCGAAAATGGCTTTTTGTGTATAACCATGCCCGAGGCGTACGGCGGCTCGGAGGCCGACAAGCTGTACTCCGTGATCCAGTTCGAGGAAGTGGCGCGTGCCGGCTACACCGGCATCGGCTTCAGCCTGCACAGCGAGATCGTGGCCCCCTACATCCTGCACTACGGTACACCCGAGCAAAAAGCCAAGTACCTGCCCAAGCTGGCCACGGGCGAGATGATTGGCGCCATTGCCATGAGCGAGCCAGCAGCCGGCTCGGATCTGCAGGGCATCAAGTCCACCGCCATCGAACAGGCCGACGGCAGCTATCTGCTCAACGGCAGCAAGACCTTTATTACCAATGGCTGGCATGCGGATCTGGTGGTCGTGGTGGCGAAAACCAACCCGGCTGCGGGCGGCAAGGGCACCAGCCTGTTGCTGATTGAGCGCGGCATGCCCGGCTTCTCGGTGGGCAAGCGTCTAAAGAAAATGGGCATGAAGGCGCAAGACACCTCCGAGCTGTTTTTTGACAACGTGCGCGTACCCGCCGAGAACCTGTTGGGCGGCAAGCCACAAGAGAACAAGGGCTTCATCTGCCTGATGGAACAGCTCCCTTGGGAGCGCCTGCAGATTGCCATCAGCGCCGTGGCGGCCGCACAGGCTGCCATCGACTGGACGGTGGACTATGTCAAGGAGCGCAAGGTTTTTGGCCAGCCGGTCGCCTCATTTCAGAACACGCGTTTCACCCTGGCTGAACTGCAAACCGAAGTGCAGGTCGCCCGTGTGTTTGTGGATAAATGCTGCGAACTCATCGTGCACAACAAGCTGGACACCGCCACTGCCAGCATGGCCAAGTACTGGACCACCGACCTGCAGTGCAAGGTGATGGACGAGTGCGTGCAGCTCTTTGGCGGTTACGGCTACATGTGGGAATACCCCATCACCCGCGCCTATGCCGATGCGCGTGTGCAACGCATTTACGGCGGCACCAACGAAATCATGAAAGAAGTGATTACCCGGGCCATGGGACTGGGCGGCAAATAAAGAAAGTGGCATTCGCGACGGCAAGATTGCCGCCATCAGTGACACGCCGCTGGATACGGCCGATGCGGACGAAGTGATTGACGCGCAAGGTCAGTGGGTCACTCCCGGCTTTATCGACATCCACACCCACTACGATGCTGAGATGATTCTGGCGCCTGCGCTCGAGGAGTCCGTTCGCCATGGGGTCACGACCTGCTTTGTAGGCAGCTGCTCCATCAGCATGATCTACAGCGACCCCGAGGATGCATCCGACATCTTTACCCGCGTGGAATCCATTCCGCGTGAGTACGTGCTGCCGGTGCTGGAAAAGACCAAAACCTGGCGCGACAGCAAGGGCTATGTGGGCCATTCCGATTTGCGCGTGGCGGTCATGGGCCTGGGGCGTGCGGTGGACCCGAAGGAGAAATCCAGCGAGGCCGAGATGCAGCTGCTGGAAAGACACCTCAATGAAGGCATTGACCTCGGGCTGCTGGGGCTGTTGAGCATGACCAACCCCTGGGACAAGGTCGATGGAGACCGCTACCGTTCGGCCGCTTTGCAGTCGGCTCCCAATCTGACCAATCTGCTGAACGCGTTGTTCTTCATGGTCGCATCCAGCAGCCTGGCATTGCGGCGCGCATGGCGGTGAATGTCAATGCCGATTGCGGTGATGGGCGGTTGCTGCGCGTGGTGAAAGCCACGCTGATCAATGAAAACGGGGCTAAGCGCGACGACGTGGTCAACCCGGAGCTGGGCCAGGTGCAGAAGTTTGGGCGTTACCTGGCGAGGCAGGGTGCTATCAATTAAATAGCTGCTTTCTCAATGACTGCGGGGGCCAGAGCCCCAAACAGGCGCTCCTGCAGGAAGGCAACAAACGTCGCCGTGTTTAAAGCCAGCCATTTACGCGCCGGGTACACCGCATAGATCGACGGGCCTGGGCTCAGGCGGTAAGCCAGTAGCAGCTCGACCAGCGCACCACTGGTGAGCTCCTGCTGTGCCAGCAGCCTGTCCAGCACCGTAATGCCAGCACCGGTGCAGGCGCTGGCGACCAGCGCCATGCCATCGTTGACCCGGATGCGACCATTAGCCCGAATCTGGGTGACCTGGGTGATGTCATCGCCGCCATGAAAGCTCCATTCGTCCCACACTTTTGCGCCACTGACGTACAGCAGGCATTCATGCTGCGCCAAATCGACTGGTGTCGTCGGGGTGCCCGCGCGCTGCAGGTAGGACGGTGCGGCGACCAGCACGCGGGGGTTGTCGGCCAGCTTGCGCGCGATCAGCGTCGAGTCTTCCATGTGCGCAACGCGAACGGCCACATCAATCTGCTCCGCGACCAGATCGGTCAGGCGGTCTTCCACGATCAATGTCATTTCGACCAGTGGATGGCGTTGGGTGAACTCCGTCAGCAAGGGAACCAGGTAGCGCTGGCCGAGCGGTCGGGGGCAGGCAATGCGCAGGCGACCCCTGACTTCCTGCTGGAACTGGCCAGAGATCTGTTCGACGTTCGCCAGTGAGCGATCGATTTGCTGGGCCTCCAGCAGCACCACTTCTCCAACCTCGGTCAGTGTCAGTTTGCGTGTCGTACGCTGGATCAGCCGTGCACCCAAGTCGGCCTCCAGTTTCGCCAGCTGTCGGGAAATGACGGACTTTCCGCAGCCCAGACGGGCTGCCGCCTTGCTGATGCTGCCCGCGCTGACGATGGCAGAAAAGGTTGCAAGGTGTTGGGGGTTCAGCATGAAAATTGATTGTTGATAAAAATGCAACTGAATTTTGTCATATTGAATCTATGCAAGCAACAAATAGATATCTAAAGTGCAACCTGGTTGCATTGATATGCATTCGATTCACATTTAGAACCAGGAAAACGCACATGAGCGACAGCCATCCCCAAAACTCAGTTCACCCCCTCATTGACAAGCTTCAATGGCGCTACGCGACCAAAGGCATGGACGCCACCAAGACGGTGCCTGCAGACAAGCTGGAGCGCATTCTGGAAGCTGCGCGCCTGGCACCGACATCCAGCGGCCTGCAGCCGTTCGAGATCATCGTGGTCACCAACCAGGCGGTACGCGAGCAAATCAAGCCCATCGCCTGGAACCAGGCACAGATCACCGACGGCTCGCACCTGCTGGTGTTTGCCGCTTGGGACAACTACACGGTCGAGCGCATCAACATGATGTTTGACCTGACCAACGAGATCCGCGGTTTCAAGAACGAAGGCTGGGAAAACTACCGCCAGATGCTGCTGGGCATGTACCCGCAGCGCGATGCCGAGGTGAACTTCCAGCACGCCGCCCGTCAGGCCTATATCGGCCTGGGCGCCGCCCTGATTGCGGCGGCGTTTGAAGGGGTAGATGCCACACCCATCGAAGGCTTCGACCCGAGTGCACTGGACACCATTCTGAACTTGCGCGAGC
>JAYTRR010000204.1:0-3634 GCA_043746005.1 Burkholderiales bacterium | reverse complement strand
TGGGCCAATTTGCGTCCGTCTCGTTTCATGCCATGTAGGATAAAGCTCGAACAGCAAAGTTCCCAACTTTGTACGCTTAATTACTGACTAATGAGTAATGCTCAACACGGCAGACCGAGGGGGCTCGGAGCCAAGACCGCTTAACCCCACTGGAGAAAATTCAATGCAGTTTCAACCGCACCCGACAGACAAACGCTTCTTTACCCCACGCGAGCTTGCGGATCGCTGGCTCAATAGCGAGAAAACATTGGAGCGCTGGCGTATGGATGGCGCTGGCCCGGCTTATTTGAAGATTGGTGGCCGAGTGCTTTACGACATCGTTCAAATTGAGGCCCATGAGCGCAGCCGCCAGCGTGCCGCCACCGGTCGCCATGCCGAGCTTCAGGCGTGTGCATGAAGCACGATGCCGATGAATTTGCCAACAGCCTTGATGCGACTGGTTTGGAGCGCACTCGATGACAGCACGGGCGGCACAGGCAGTGAACTTGCCTGATCGGGCCTACTTTGACTTCAACGATGCGGTGGATGTCGCCGTAGCGGTTCATTACGACAAAGACGAACTGCGTGGTCGACTACTTGATCGCCTTGAGAGCGTGCTGACCAGCCTGTTGCAGCAGGGGAAATACCATGCTCGAACCTTTTTAGTCGGCAATTTGCAAGGCGATCCCGGTGACACCCTGGTCGTTGAACTTGACGGTGACAAGCGCGGCCTCTGGATTGATTTTGCAACGGGCGAGTCGGGCGACATACTGGCACTGTGGGCGGCTGTGCGTGGGTTCATGTTGCCGCGTGACTTCTGCCACCTTTTGGATGACGTGGCGGGTTGGCTGGCTGTTCCCCGATCCAACCTGCCGCCCATTCAAGCCGCAGCCAGTCGCTCGGCCCCGGCATATGACGACCTTGGCCCAGCAACGGCCAAATGGAACTACCAGGATACCAATGGCAAGTTGTTGGCGGTGGTCTCACGCTATGACCCGCCACAAGGCAAGCAGTACCGCCCATGGGATGTGCAAGCGCGGGCAATGCAAATCCCACAGATACGCCCGCTGTACAACCTGCCAACGATCAGTCAATCCGATGTGGTGGTTTTGGTGGAAGGCGAAAAATGTGCCGATGCACTGAGTCAACTGGGCATCGTAGCGACAACGGCCATGGGCGGGGCTGGCGCGGCTATCGATAAAACAGACTGGTCGGTGCTGACCGGCAAGACCGTGGTGGTCTGGCCGGATCATGATGATGCTGGCTCCAAATACGCCGATGCCGTGATTGTGAAGCTGCAAAGTATGGGTGCGCAGGTACGCCGCGTTGCCATCCCGCAGGACAAACCCAAGAAGTGGGATGCCGCTGATGCGGTGGCAGAAGGCTGTGATGTGCATTCACTGCTTGCGTCATCCAAGAATCTGAAACCCGTTGCAATCAGCCGTTTTGAGGTCACCCAGTGGCGTGCCGTTGATCGTTTCGTTGGCGAACCCAAGCCTCGTCGGTGGCTGGTTGAAGGCATATTCCCGTTGGCACAGGCTGCCCTGGTTGCTGCCGGAGGCGGTGTGGGTAAATCGTTTTTGCTGTTGTCACTGGCCCGTGATGTGGCAGCCTTCGATGGGACCTCGTACAACGCCCCGATGCTATTCTGGAGCGACAGTTGAAATCCATGACCGGACTGCAATTGGTGGTGCTCGATCCGCTGCAACCGCTGTGCGCCTTGGGCCTCAACGTACCGGAGAACGCGCAATTCGTGTGCTCGCGTCTGGCGGCGCTGGCCGCCAGCACCACCGCGTCGGTCATCGTGTCACATCATTTCGCCAAGCGTGAGGCATCCACACCAGAGCAAGCCTGTGAAGCGATTCGTGGCACCGGCGGACTGGTTGATGGCGTTCGCGCGGTCTACGCACTGTGGAACCCCAAGGAGGATCAGGCCAAGACCATCTGCCAGACCTTGGGCGAGCCTTTCGAGCGCGGACGGGTGGTGATGGGCGGCGTGGTCAAGGCCAACGGGCGCGCCAACCTGCGCGTGACCACCTTCCTTCGCGATGGCCGTGGGCTGCTGGTGGATCGCAGCCGGGACGTGGCACAGGCCCGCCATATGGATAAGGACTTGCTACCCGAGCTGAAAATTGCCATCGCCCGTGCGGCGACCGAGGGCCAGCCGTACACCAGGACGGGTGGCAACGGTGTTTATGAGCGCCGGCATGAACTGCCGCAGGACTTCCACGCCATTGGGAAGCACCGGCTGGTCGAGTGGGTGGGCGCACTGCTTGCCCGCGAGGAGTTGGTCATGGCGATGGCCGAGGGCTCAACGCTGGTGAAGTGGTTGGATGTCCCTGATGGGCCGGTTGCGCGCGGTGAAGCAGTGTTCGTGACTGGCCATTTGGCACGGTCGCGTGGCGGCCGATCCAATGGCGTTTAACCGTTTCCGGCACATTAACCGGTCCCGCCTTCCCGGCTTCCCACCGGGAACGGTTAACCCCTTTATCCATGCGCCTTCCCGGGTTCCCGGGGTTCGTCTCTTACAGAGAGAGTGAGCATTGGGAATGCTCATCTCACTCGACAGGTATTGGTGAGGTGGAAATGAATGATCTTGCCAAATTTTGCCAAACGCATTATTCTTGACGCATGAGCACCATGAACATTTCTTTGCCCGATACCCTCAAGGCCTTTGTTGACGAGCAGGTCAGCGACCGTGGCTATGGCACCAGCAGTGAGTACGTTCGAGAGTTGATCCGCACCGATCAGGATCGCCTCCATCTGCGTGATCTCCTGCTGCAAGGCGCGGCATCTACTCCTGGTGTGCCCGTGGATGCCGCCTACTTTGATTCGCTGCGCCAACGTGTGAAGGCACGCGGTAAGTCTGGTGCGCAGGTTTGACGACCAAGCCGGTCATCCCGCGTGATCAGGCCAGTCGGGATATTGAGGCTGCGATTGATCACTACCTGAGCGAAGATACCCAGTCAGCAGCGCTGGGCTTCATTGATGCGTTGGAGCAGGCCTACCGGCACATCAGCCGTCACGCTGCAACTGGTTCGCCGCGCTATGGGCATGAATTGGGTCTGGCAGGTCTTCGATCATGGCCCCTGACACGCTATCCATATCTGGTGTTCTACATTGAAAGCAACAATCACATTGATGTCTGGCGGGTTTTGCACACGCGGCGTGACGTTCCAGAGCGAATGCGCGAGGCTTTGGCAATTTGATGGCATTGCCACTGCAGAAAAAACCGCGTGAAAACGGCTGCAGTGTTTTTGTGGACAGCGACTTGCAGCCCTATCCAGATCAATGGGCGTTTCTGGCATCCATTCAACCAATGGTTGTACACGATATCGAACCGACGATTCTGCGAGTAACCTGCAATGCGCACCCCCTTGATGTCACCTTCATCGACGAGGAGGACCAGAAAGAACCCTGGAAACGTTCCACTACGCCCAAGAAACTGGCAGGGCCGATGCCCAAGTCCCTCGCAGTGACGCTTGGAAACCTGGTCTATTTTGAAAAGACGCAACTGCCGCAATCGCTGGCCAACCGGCTGATACGCTTGGCCGCGTTTCAGAACCCTGAGTTCTATAAAAAGCAGGCGATGCGTTTTTCGGTGTGGGACGAGCCACGCGTCATCGGTTGCGCTGAAAATTATCCCCTCCACATC
>JAYTRR010000203.1:0-11213 GCA_043746005.1 Burkholderiales bacterium | reverse complement strand
TCCCGAGCACAAGAATATCCGCAAATGGCGACTGCAGCCTGGCAAGATGTTCCTGATCGACCTGGAGCAGGGCCGAATGATCGACGACGAAGAGATCAAGGCCACGCTGGCCCACAGCAAGCCCTACAAGCAGTGGATCGAAAACCTGCGCATCAAGCTCGACGATGTGAAATCCTCGCCAGCAGGGGCCGCGAACCGGCTCGGCCGGGCGCAAGGCGCCGCTCCCGGCGAGGGGGGAGGGGAACCACACGAAGTGGGGACCAACGGGGGAGTGCCAAGTTTGCTTGACCGCCAGCAAGCCTTTGGCTACACGCAGGAAGACATCAAGTTCCTGATGTCGCCGATGGCTGTCAACGGCGAAGAAGCCACCGGCTCGATGGGCAACGACAGTCCGCTGGCCGTGTTGTCGAACAAAAATAAATCGCTGTACAACTATTTCAAGCAGTTGTTTGCACAGGTGACCAACCCGCCAATCGATCCCATTCGCGAAGCCATTGTGATGTCGCTGGTGTCCTTTGTCGGGCCCAAGCCCAACCTGCTGGACATCAACCAGGTCAACCCGCCGATGCGCCTGGAGGTGAGCCAGCCCGTGCTGGACTTTGCCGATATGGCCAAGCTGCGCGACATCGAAAAGCACACACAAGGCAAGTTCCGCAGCTATACGCTCGACATCACCTACCCACTGGTTTGGGGCCACGAGGGCGTGGAAGCCAAGCTGGCGTCGTTGTGCGCCGAAGCGGTGGATGCCATCAAGGGTGGCAAGAACATCCTCATCATCAGCGACCGCGCCATCAGCGCCACGCAAGTGGCCATTCCAGCCCTGTTGGCGCTGTCTGCCATTCACCAGCATCTGGTGGGTGCAGGTTTGCGCACGACCGCCGGCTTGGTGGTCGAGACCGGCACTGCGCGTGAAGTGCACCATTTTGCGGTGCTGGCAGGCTACGGTGCGGAGGCCGTGCATCCCTACCTCGCCATGGAAACCCTGACCAGCATCCACAAGGATCTGCCGGGTGACCTGAGTCCTGAAAAAGCCATCTACAACTACGTCAAGGCGGTCGGCAAGGGCCTGTCCAAGATCATGTCGAAGATGGGCGTGTCCACCTACATGAGTTACTGCGGCGCGCAGCTGTTCGAGGCTATCGGTATATCCACAGCAACCGTCGCCAAATATTTCACGGGCACGCCCAGCCGTGTTGAAGGCATCGGCGTCTTCGAGATCGCCGAAGAATCCATCCGCATGCACAAGGCCGCCTTCAGCGCCGACCCGGTGCTGGCCAACGCGCTGGATGCCGGTGGCGAATACGCCTGGCGCGCCCGCGGTGAAGAGCACATGTGGACGCCCGATGCCATTGCCAAGCTGCAGCACAGCACGCGCTCCAATAACTGGAATACGTACAAAGAGTACGCCCAGCTGATCAATGACCAGAGCAAGCGCCATCTGACACTGCGCGGCCTGTTCGAGTTCAAGATCGACCCCGCCAAAGCCATTTCGGTGGACGAAGTGGAGTCGGCCAAAGAGATCGTCAAACGCTTTGCCACGGGTGCCATGTCGCTGGGCTCCATCAGTACTGAGGCGCACGCCACACTGGCCGTTGCCATGAACCGCATCGGCGGCAAGAGCAACACGGGTGAGGGCGGGGAAGACCCTGCACGCTACCGCCAGGAGTTGAAGGGCATCCCCATCAAACAAGGCGATTCGCTCAAGAGCATCATTGGTGAAGACGTGGTCGAGGTCGACCTGCCTTTGCAAGCCGGCGACAGCTTGCGCTCGCGCATCAAGCAGGTGGCTTCGGGCCGCTTTGGCGTGACTGCGGAATACCTGACCAGCGCCGACCAGATCCAGATCAAGATGGCGCAGGGCGCCAAGCCCGGCGAGGGCGGTCAGTTGCCCGGTGGCAAGGTGTCTGAGTACATCGGCCGTTTGCGCCACTCGGTGCCCGGCGTTGGTCTGATTTCGCCTCCTCCGCACCACGACATTTATTCGATCGAAGATTTGGCCCAGCTGATTCACGATCTGAAAAACGTGGCGCCCCATTCCGGCATCAGCGTCAAGCTGGTGGCTGAAATTGGTGTCGGCACCATCGCCGCCGGCGTGGCCAAGTGCAAGGCTGACCATGTGGTGATCGCCGGACACGACGGCGGCACGGGCGCATCGCCTTGGTCCTCCATCAAGCATTGCGGTAGCCCATGGGAAATTGGCCTGGCCGAAACCCAGCAGACTCTGGTTTTGAACCGCCTGCGCAGCCGTATCCGCGTGCAGGCCGACGGCCAGATGAAAACCGGTCGCGACGTGGCCATTGGCGCCCTCTTGGGTGCGGATGAGTTCGGCTTCGCCACCGCGCCGCTGGTGGTGGAAGGCTGCATCATGATGCGCAAATGCCACCTCAACACCTGCCCGGTCGGCGTGGCCACGCAAGACCCGGCGCTGCGCAAGAAGTTCTCAGGCAAGCCTGAGCACGTGGTCAACTATTTCTTCTTCATTGCCGAAGAAGTGCGCCAGATCATGGCCCAACTGGGCATCCGCAAGTTTGACGACCTGATTGGACGCTCTGACCTGCTGGACATGCGCCAGGGCATCGAGCACTGGAAAGCCAGCGGCCTGGATTTCAGCCGCCTGTTTGCCCAGCCCAATGTGCCTGCCGATGTGCCCCGTTTCCAGACCCAGTTCCAGGAACATGGCTTGGAAAAGGCGCTCGACAACGTGCTCATCGCCAAATCGCGTGCGGCCATCGACAAGGGCGAGCGTGTCCAGTTCATGGAAATGACGCGCAACGTCAACCGCTCCGTGGGCGCCATGCTGTCCGGCGCGGTGACCAAGGTGCATCCTGAGGGCTTGCCGGATGACACCATCCGCATCCAGTTAGAGGGCACCGGCGGTCAATCGTTTGGCGCGTTTTTGGCCAAGGGCATCACGCTGTACCTGATTGGCGATGCCAATGACTATACCGGCAAGGGCCTGAGCGGCGGCCGCGTGGTGGTGCGCCCCAGTATCGACTTCCGCGGTGAAGCCATCCGCAACACCATCGTGGGCAACACCGTGATGTACGGCGCCACCTCCGGTGAAGCCTTCTTCAGCGGCGTGGGCGGCGAGCGCTTTGCGGTACGTCTGTCGGGTGCCACGGCAGTGGTCGAAGGCACGGGCGATCACGGTTGTGAATATATGACCGGCGGCACGGTGGCCGTGCTGGGTAAAACCGGCCGCAACTTTGCAGCGGGCATGAGCGGCGGTATTGCTTACGTGTACGACGAAGACGGCCAGTTCGCCAAGCGCTGCAACACTGCCATGGTGTCCATGGAAAAGGTACTGACGGCGGCCGAGCAGGAAGTGGCAATGAACCAAGCCATCTGGCACCGGGGCCTCAGCGACGAAGCGCAGCTGCGCAAATTGCTGGAAGACCACAACCGCTGGACCGGCAGCAAGCGCGCCCGCGAATTGCTGGACAACTGGGATGCGGCGCGCGCCAAATTCGTGAAGGTCTTCCCCAATGAGTACAAACGTGCTCTGGGTGAGATTCATGCACGTAAAACGGCTGTAGCCCGCGTAAAACCTGCGCAAGACGCTATCAATAAAGTAGCAACTGGCAAGAAGGAAGCCGCGCCTGCCAAGTAAGGCGGCGTCTTCTCAACGTACAAGGATAGAAATCATGGGAAAAGTCACTGGCTTCATGGAGTTTGAGCGGGTTGAGGAGGGCTACAAGCCCGTTGTCGAGCGTCTCAAGAACTACAAAGAGTTCGTCGTTGGTCTGGATGACGCGCATGCCAAGCTGCAGTCGGCTCGCTGCATGGACTGCGGCACGCCGTTTTGCAGCAGCGGTTGCCCGGTCAACAACATCATTCCAGACTTCAACGACCTGGTGTACGCCGGCGACTGGAAAGCTGCGATCGACACGCTTCACAGCACCAACAACTTTCCCGAGTTCACCGGTCGCATCTGTCCGGCACCGTGTGAAGCGGCCTGCGTACTGAACGTCAACGACGATGCCGTGGGTATCAAATCGATTGAGCACGCCATCATTGACCGTGCCTGGGCCGAGGGTTGGGTGCTGGCCCAGCCGTCGAAACAGAAAACAGGCAAAAGAGTGGCGGTGGTGGGCTCCGGCCCTGCCGGCATGGCCGCCGCCCAGCAATTGGCGCGTGTGGGCCACGAGGTGACCCTGTTCGAAAAAAATGACCGCGTAGGCGGTTTGCTGCGCTACGGCATTCCAGATTTCAAGATGGAAAAAAGCCACATCGATCGCCGCGTGGACCAGTTGCAAAAAGAAGGCGTCACCATCCGCACCGGTGTGATGGTGGGCGAATGGCCGAAGGATTCCAAAGTCATCAACTGGGCCAAGGAAACCATTTCTGCCACCCAGTTGCAGAAAGATTTTGATGCCGTTTTGCTGACGGGCGGCTCCGAGCAGTCGCGCGATCTGCCTGTGTCGGGCCGCGATCTGGAAGGCGTGTATTTCGCCATGGAATTTTTACCCCAGCAGAACAAGGTCAATGCGGGCGACAAGCTCAAAGGCCAGTTGCGCGCAGACGGCAAGCACGTCATCGTCATTGGCGGTGGCGACACCGGTAGCGACTGCGTCGGCACCAGTAACCGCCATGGCGCGGCTAGCGTGACCCAGTTTGAGGTGATGCCCCAGCCACCCGTTGAGGAGAACCGCCCCATGACCTGGCCCTATTGGCCGATCAAGCTGCGCACCAGTTCCAGCCATGACGAGGGATGTGAGCGGGCGTTCGCCGTCTCCACCAAGGAGTTCATTGGGGAAAAAGGCAGGCTGACCGGTCTCAAGACCGTCAAGGTTGAGTGGAAAGACGGCAAGATGGTGGAAGTGGCCGGCTCCGAGCAGGTGCTCAAGGCCGATCTGGTGTTGCTGGCCATGGGCTTTGTCAATCCGGTCGCCACCGTGCTGGACGCCTTTGGTGTCGACAAGGATAACCGGGGCAACGCCAAAGCAACAACGGAGTTCACCGGCGGTTACGCTACCAGTGTGCCCAAGGTTTTTGCTGCGGGCGATATGCGACGCGGTCAAAGTCTGGTGGTCTGGGCTATTCGCGAAGGCCGTCAGGCGGCACGCTCTGTGGATGAGTTCCTGATGGGTGTCAGCGATTTGCCTCGCTGATGGCGCGTATCTAGGGGTTTACCTGAATCCCTTATCATCGAAGAGCCGGAAAGTTTCCGGCTCTTGTTTTTTATGGCCCCATCCTCCAATTCCTCACTCGTTGAACTGCGCCATCTGACCTTTGGTTACGGCGAGCGCGTCATTCTGGACGACGTGTCCCTGACGATCCCGCGCGGCAAGGTGACGGCCCTTATGGGCGCGTCCGGCGGCGGTAAAACCACCATTCTTCGTTTGATTGGCGGGCAAAACCGGGCCCAATCCGGTGAAATGCTGTTCGACGGGCAGGACGTCACGCGCATGGACCAGCCGCAACTGTATGCGGCACGGCGCCGCATGGGCATGCTGTTCCAGTTCGGTGCCCTGTTCGCCGACTTGAGCGTGTTTGAGAACGTGGCGTTTCCCTTGCGTGAACACACGGACCTCCCTGAGGCACTAATTCGCGATATCGTGCTCATGAAGCTCAACGCCGTAGGCCTGCGTGGTGCGCGGGATCTGATGCCCAGCGAGGTGTCGGGCGGTATGGCCCGGCGCATTGCGCTGGCGCGTGCCATTGCTCTGGACCCCGAGTTGGTGATGTACGACGAACCGTTTTCCGGACTGGATCCCATATCGTTGGCGATTGCTGCGCGCCTGATTCGTGAGCTCAATGATTCCATGGGGCTGACCAGTGTATTCGTGTCGCATGAACTGGAGCAAACGTTTGGCATTGCGGACCACGTGATCATTCTGGCCAATGGGAAGGTGGCCTCCGAGGGCACGCCCGAGCAGGTGCGCCAAAGTACCGATCCGCTGGTGTCCCAGTATGTGCATGCCTTGCCGGATGGCCCGGTCCGCTTTCATTACCCCGGCGTTTCCGTTGAAGAAGATTTTGGCCCTGACCCGGTCGCAACGCCACAGCAACCAGGAGTCGCACCATGAGCTGGTACAAGCTCTCGGACGTCGGGTTTTCCACCCGCAGCAAGCTGGCCGATCTGGGCTATGGCGCGCGTTTGTTTTTTCGGCTTCTGGCCACGGCGGGGCCGGCGTTCCGGCGCTTTGGACTGATACGGGACCAAATCCATTTCCTGGGCAACTATTCGCTGGTGATCATTGCCATCTCGGGCCTGTTCGTCGGCTTTGTGTTTGGTCTGCAGGGCTATTACACGCTGCTGCGCTTTGGCTCGTCCGATGCGCTGGGCCAGCTGGTCACGTTCACGCTGGTGCGCGAGCTGGGGCCTGTGGTGACTGCGTTGTTGTTTGCCGGCCGTGCGGGTACCTCCCTGACTGCGGAGATCGGCCTGATGAAGTCGGGCGAGCAACTCAGCGTGATGGAAATGATGGCAGTGGACCCTATACAGCGCATTCTGGCGCCGCGCTTCTGGGCGGGCGTCATTGCCATGCCCCTGCTGGCCGCCGTGTTCAGCGCCATGGGGGTGATTGGCGGCTGGGTGGTGGGCGTACTCATGATTGGGGTGGATGGCGGCGCCTTCTGGAGTCAGATCCAGGGCAGCGTTGACGTCTGGCAGGATGTCGGCAACGGCATTGTTAAAAGTATTGTGTTCGGCTTTACCGTGACCTTTATAGCCTTGCTGCAAGGTTACGAGGCACAAGCCACGCCGGAAGGCGTAGCCAGTGCCACCACCCGGACAGTGGTGGTGGCGTCCCTGTCGGTTCTGGGTCTGGATTTCATCCTGACCGCAATGATGTTTACCACTTGAGGAGGGTATTGTGCAACGCTCAAAGAAAGATGTGTGGGTTGGTGTTTTTGTCATGATTGGGGCAGCCGCGATCCTGTTTTTGGCGCTGCAGTCGGCTAACTTGCTGAACCTGAGTTTTCAGCCCACGTACCGGGTCATGGCCAGGTTTGACAATGTCGGAGGACTCAAACCCAAGGCCGCGGTGCGCAGCGGTGGCGTGGTGGTGGGGCGCGTGGAGTCGGTCACGTTCGATGATAAGACGTTCCAGGCCCGCATCACCCTGGCACTGGAGAACCGCTACGCATTTCCCAAGGACAGTTCACTGAAGATTCTCACCAGCGGCCTGCTGGGAGAGCAATACATCGGCATTGAAGCCGGGGCAGATGCCAGTAACCTGGTGGCCGGCGACACCATCGGCGCAACCCAGTCTGCCGTGGTGCTGGAAAACCTGATCAGCCAATTTCTCTACAGCAAGGCGGCCGAAGGCCCCGCCGCAGACCCTGTTAAAAAATAATGAGGGTGCAAGCGCCACTTTCTTTGCGCCCGGTGCAGCGAAACCGCGGCTTCAGTGTTATGACGTGGGCGTTGATGGCAATGGTCGTGCTGCTGCAGGGCTGTGCCACAGTGCCCAATCCGGATCGACGTGACCCATTGGAATCGCTGAATCGCAGCATTTTCACTTTCAATGATGCGCTGGACCGTGCCGTGGTCAAGCCGGTCGCCACGGCCTACCAAAGCGCAACGCCTTACTGGGTCCGTACCGGGGTCGGTAATTTTTTCAATAACCTTGCAGACATCTGGTCAGCCGTCAACAACGCCCTGCAATTGCGGGGCCGTGATACCGGTGATAGCATCGGCCGCGTCATGGTGAATTCAACCCTGGGGCTCGGTGGCGTGCTGGATATCGCCAGTGACCTGAATGTCGAGCGCCATCCTGCAGATTTCGGTTTGACCTTGGGGCGTTGGGGCGTGCCTTCAGGGCCTTACATGGTCCTGCCGTTTCTGGGCGTATCCACATTGCGTGAAGTTGTTGCCTTGCCCGTTGATCTCAAGGGCAATCTGGTTAACAGCGTGGAGGACACCGGGACCCGTACCGGTTTGACGGTGTTGAATCTGGTCGATACCCGTGCCGGGTATCTCAAGGCTGGAGACGTGGTTGAAGAGGCGGCCCTCGATAAATACAGTTTCACCCGGGATGCCTATTTACAGCGCCAGCGCAACCGGGTGTATGACGGTAATCCGCCTGAAGAGGAGCCGGAGACGGCCCCCTGAATCCCGTTTCGACGTCGCGGCACACAACGGCCGTGGAAGTTGGATAATGGTGTTTTCCCTAATGGGTTCAAGCGAGTATTTATGAAGCGTAATTTTTTGCGTCAGGTGCTGCTGGGTTTCGTGGCCATCGCTGTTTTGACCGTAGGTGCCGCAGCACATGCCGAGGATGAAGCCCCCGATGCGTTGATCAAACGCCTTTCCGTGGATGTCCTCGACACCATCAAAGGTGACAAGTCGTTGCGGACCGGCGGTATTGCACCCGTCATCGCCTTGGTGGATGCCCGCATCATGCCGCATGTTAATTTTCAGCGGATGACGGCTTCGGCAGTGGGACCGGCCTGGCGCCAGGCCAGCCCTGAGCAACAAAAACGACTGCAGGAGGAATTCAAAATTCTGCTGGTGCGCACCTATGCCGGCGCGTTGGCGCAGGTGAAGGATCAGACTGTTTCCATGAAACCCCTGCGCTCCGCACCCGAAGACAAAGAGGTGATGGTCCGCACGGAGATCAAGGGCGGTGGCGACCCCATTCAGCTGGATTACCGTCTGGAAAAAACCCCGGGACAGGGCGCTGGCTGGCGCATTTACAACCTCAATGTGCTGGGTGTGTGGCTGGTCGAAACCTATCGCAGCCAGTTCGCCCAGGAAATCAATTCCAAAGGACTGGACGGCTTGATTGGCACCTTGTCCGAGCGCAACAAGGCCAACGCAAAAAAGGCTTGATGTGCTGAGTTTGCCTGAGGAGTTGACCCACGCCGGTGCGGGTGCCTGCCTGGCCCAGTTGTCGGCCGGTATGTCGGCGGAGCCTTCGCCGGTAGTGGTGAATGCTGGGTCGCTGAAGCGTTTTGACTCCTCCGCACTGGCCGTTCTTCTTGAGTTTCGCCGCCGTTGTTTGCGCGCGGGCAAGTCACTGGCAGTGCAGGGGCTTCCTTCGCACCTGGATGACTTGGCTACTTTGTATGGAATTGAGGGGCTGCTGCCCCGCACTTGAGTGCCTGCCGCTTAAAATAGCGGATCCCCATGACCGCTATCTCTTTTCAATCCGTTTCTAAAGTCTATCCATTGCCTCGTGGACCCAAGGGAGCCACATTTATGGCGCTCGACGGCGTGCAGCTCGATATTGAAGAAGGCGAGTTTTTTGGCTTGCTGGGTCCCAATGGCGCCGGTAAAACCACCATGATCAGTATCCTGGCAGGCCTGACGCGCGCCACCAGCGGGCGCGTGACCGTCATGGGCAGCGACGTACAAAAAGACTACGCACAGGCGCGTCGCAAATTGGGCGTGGTGCCGCAAGAACTGGTTTTTGATCCTTTTTTCAATGTGCGCGAAGCCTTGCGTTTTCAGTCGGGCTATTTCGGCATCAAGAACAACGATGCATGGATCGACGAGTTGCTGGAAAGCCTGGGTCTAACCGATAAGGCCAACGCCAACATGCGCCAGCTTTCGGGCGGCATGAAGCGCCGCATGCTGGTTGCCCAGGCGCTGGTGCACAAGCCGCCTGTGATTGTGCTGGACGAGCCCACAGCAGGCGTGGACGTTGAATTGCGCCAGACTCTGTGGCAGTTCGTCTCCAAACTCAACAAACAGGGCCACACCGTGCTCCTGACCACCCATTACCTCGAAGAAGCCGAGGCGTTGTGTGGACGCATTGCCATGCTTCAGACTGGTCGCATCGTCGCATTGGACCGTACCAGCGCTCTTCTCAAGGCGGCGTCGGGTAATGTGTTGCGCTTCAAAACCGCAGGGGTGCTACCGCCTGCGCTGGCAGCCCGCGCCCGGATTACTGGCAGCGTAGTCCAGTTGCCAGCCCACAATGCGCTCGAAATTGAGCAGTACCTTGCCGCAGTGCGCGAGTCGGGCCTGCTGGTGGAAGATGTGGAGATGCGCAAGGCCGATCTGGAAGACGTGTTCATCGAGATCATGAACCGCCACTCCAAATCCCCGGTTCTTGAGGTGAGTGCTAAATGACCGGCTGGCAGACCCTGTTTTACAAGGAAGTGCTTCGCTTCTGGAAAGTTGGTTTTCAGACGGTGGCCGCACCTGTGCTCACAGCCGTGATGTATTTGCTGATCTTTGGTCATGTGCTGGAAGACCACGTCAAGGTCTACGACAGCATTGGTTACACCTCTTTCCTGGTGCCTGGGCTGGTCATGATGAGTATTTTGCAGAATGCATTTGCCAACAGCTCGTCTTCGCTCATTCAGAGCAAGATCATGGGCAACCTGGTATTTCTCCTGCTCACGCCCCTGTCGCACTGGAGCTGGTTTGTTGCCTACATCGGGTCGTCCATCGTCCGCGGCATGGTGGTGGGCGCTGGGGTGCTTGTGGTTGCGTTCTGGTTTGCACCCTTGGGCTTTGCCTGGCCCCTGTGGATCTTGACCTTTGCGTTGCTGGGCGCGGCACTGATGGGCGCGTTGGGGTTGATTGCCGGTCTGTGGGCAGAGAAGTTTGACCAGTTGGCTGCATTTCAAAACTTCGTGATCATGCCCATGACTTTTTTGAGCGGGGTGTTTTATTCCATCGGGTCTTTGCCAACCTTTTGGCAAAACGCAAGCCACTTCAATCCGTTCTTCTACATGATTGACGGATTCCGTTACGGCTTTTTTGGTGTGAGCGATGCGTCACCCTGGCTGAGTCTGACAATCGTTGGTGTGGCTTTGCTGGGCGCGAGCGCGCTGGCCATGTATTTGCTGCGCATTGGCTACAAGATCCGCAGTTGATCCCCTTTTTTACCGTTTTGATATGACCGCTGAAGAACTCCAAACCCTGATCACTGCCGGCTTGCCCTGCGAGCACTGCCAACTCGAAGGCGATGGCCGCCATTGGTACGCCACCATTGTCTCGGCAACGTTTGAGGGCCTGCGTCCCATTCAGCGCCACCAGCGGGTGTACGCAACCCTGGGCGCACGCATGCAGACCGATGAAGTGCATGCCCTGTCGATGAAAACCTTTACCCCTGCCGAGTGGGCTGCGCAGGCAGCCTGACACCGAATAGTCAGAAAAATAATGGACAAACTATTGATTCGCGGCGGACGGCAACTTCAAGGCGAAGTGCTGATTTCTGGCGCCAAAAACGCCGCCTTGCCCGAACTGTGCGCAACCCTGCTGAGCGCTGAGCCAGTGATCTTGCGCAACGTGCCGCGTTTGCAGGACGTGT
>JAYTRR010000202.1:0-3641 GCA_043746005.1 Burkholderiales bacterium | reverse complement strand
TTTTTATGACCAGCCCGAATCGAACGGACGTTTGAATGCTGACCATCCTTTTTGACGGCGTTGCCTACGGCATGCTGTTGTTTATTCTTGCCGTGGGGCTGGCCGTGACGATGGGGCTGATGAATTTCATCAACCTCGCGCACGGAGCCTTTGCCATGGTGGGCGGCTACATCACGGTGCTGCTCATGCAGCGCCTGGGTGTGCCTTTTTTGGTGTGCCTGCCCTTGGCATTTTTAGGATCAGCCTTGTTGGGCGGCGTGCTGGAGCGCACGCTCTACCGCCCGCTGTACCACAAGCCGCATCTGGATCAGGTGCTCTTCTCCATCGGCTTGACCTTCATGGCCGTGGCCAGTGTCGACTATTTCATTGGCTCCACGCAGCAAATCGTGCAGTTGCCCGAGTGGCTCAAGGGTCGCACCGAGCTGGGCGAGGGCGACTGGATGCTGGGCATGGGCCACTACCGTCTGTTCATCATCGCCGTGTGTGCCGCACTCACCGTGGGCCTTCAGTTCATTCTGACCCACACTCGCTTTGGTAGTCGTTTGCGTGCATCGGTGGATGACCAGCGGGTGGCCGCAGGCTTGGGTATCAATGTCAATGTGGTGTTTCTGTCCACCTTTGCGGTTGGTTCGGGCCTTGCCGGTTTGGGCGGCGCATTGGGCGCCGAAGTGCTGGGGCTGGACCCAACTTTTCCTCTGAAGTTCATGATTTACTTTTTGATCGTGGTCGCCGTGGGCGGCACGTCCAGCATCACCGGGCCGTTGCTGGCCGCGCTGTTGCTGGGCATTGCCGATGTGGCCGGCAAGTACTACATCCCCAAACTCGGGGCCTTCATTGTTTACTGTTTGATGATTGCCATTTTGATCTGGCGTCCGCAGGGGTTGTTTGTGCGTAAGGGCGGAAAATCATGATGGACCGTAATCGCTGGAAGTGGTGGGAGTTGGTTCTTTGGCTGGTGGCGCTGTCATCGCCACTCCTCATGTCTACCCAAGCACTGCGCATCAATGAGATTGCCATCGTGGCGCTGTTTGCCGTGTCGCTTGACCTGATTCTGGGTTTCACCGGTATTGTGTCGCTGGGCCATGCTGCTTTTTTTGGCATGGGTGCCTATGCGGCAGCACTGTTTGCCAAGCTGGTCATGCCCGACCCGCTGGTGGGCCTTGCATTTGCTGTGGCGGTGTCGAGCGCGCTGGGTGCGGTGTGCAGCATGACCATCATCCGTGGCAGTGACCTGACCCGCCTGATGGTGACCCTGGGTGTGGGCCTGATCCTAGCGGAACTGGCCAACAAGCTGGACTGGATGACCGGCGGTGCCGACGGCCTGCAGGGTGTAGTCATGGGCCCCGTGCTGGGCCGATTTGAGTTTGACCTGTCCGGCCGCACAGCGGCCTGGTATTCCATTGGAGTTTTGCTGGTGCTGTTTGTGCTGGCGCGCCGCCTAGTGAATTCGCCGTTTGGTGCCACGCTCAAGGCGATTCGTGACAACCGGCTGCGTGCCATGGCCATTGGTGTCCCGGTGACCCAGCGCATTGTGGTGGTTTACACCGTGGCAGCCGGCATGGCCGGCGCGGCTGGCGCTTTGCTGGCCCAAACCACCGGTTTTGCTTCGCTGGATGTGTTTGAGTTCCATCGCTCGGCCGACGTGATGCTGGTGCTGGTGGTGGGCGGAACTGGCTGGTTGTATGGCGGTGTGGTCGGTGCGATGGTGTTCACGCTGCTGCAAAATTTCATCTCTGCCATTACCCCGCAGTACTGGACTTTCTGGATTGGTCTGTTCCTGGTTGTGCTGGTGTTGGTGGGGCGTGAGCGTTTAATCCGCCCATGGACCTGGTTTTCGCGGGGAGGCAAAGCATGAGCCCGGTAAATCTGCAGGGTTCCGCCGAGATCGTCCTCAGCGCCCACGGCCTTATCAAACGCTTTGGTGGCATCACTGCCACTAATAATGTGAATCTGGACCTGCGACGGGGTGCCCGTCACGCGCTGATTGGCCCCAACGGTGCCGGCAAAACGACGCTCATTAATCTGCTAACCGGCGTGCTGGAGCCCACCGAGGGTCGCATCATGCTGGAGGGTGAGGACATCACCCAGCTGGCACCCCACCTGCGTGTGCGCCGGGGCATGGTGCGCACCTTCCAGATAAACCAGTTGTTTGACACCATGACGCCAATGGAGACGCTGACACTCACCGTTTCCCAGCAGCAAGGGCTGGGTGGCAAATGGTGGCAGGCCCTGGGCTCGAACGCACGGGTGATCGAGCGCTGTGAACAGCTGCTGGAGCAGTTTCACCTGACCAGTGTGATGCACCAGACCACCAACGTGATGGCCTACGGTAAACGCCGTTTGCTGGAGATTGCCATTGCACTGGCCTGCGAGCCGCGTGTGCTCCTGCTCGATGAACCGGTAGCAGGTGTGCCTGCGGGTGAGCGCGAAGAATTGCTGCAAACCGTGGCAGCCCTGCCGGCCGATGTATCGGTACTTTTGATTGAACATGACATGGATCTGGTTTTCAGCTTTGCCAACCGCATGACGGTGCTGGTCAACGGGACGGTGCTGACCGAAGGCGACCCCGACCAGATCGCCAACGACCCCCAGGTCAAGGCGGTCTACCTTGGCCATGGCGAGGAGGCGGCGCATGACTAATGCACTCCTTCTGGTTGAAAGCGTCAGTGCCGGTTATGGCGAAGCGGTGGTGCTTAACAACATTTCACTGTCGCTGGGAGAAGGCAAGACGCTGGCGCTGCTGGGCCGCAATGGCACTGGCAAGACCACGCTCATCAACACACTGGCGGGCGCGACGCGCCAGCACGCCGGCAGCATCTTGCTAGGTGGTGTGGTGCTGCACAAGCTGCCTTCGCATGAGCGTGCGGCTGTCGGCATTGGCTGGGTGCCGCAGGAGCGCAATATTTTCAAGTCACTTACCGTCGATGAAAACCTGACGGCGGTGGCGCGTGCGGGCGCGTGGACACCTGAGCGCGTCTACATCATGTTCCCGCGCCTGGCAGAACGCAAGGGCAACCTGGGCACGCAATTGTCGGGTGGCGAGCAGCAGATGCTGGCAGTCGGCAGGGCGCTGGTGCTCAACCCCAAACTGCTGCTGCTTGATGAGCCGCTTGAAGGCCTGGCACCCATCATTGTGGAAGAGCTGCTCAAGGCGATTCGCCGCATCACGCGCGAAGAAGGCCTCTCGGCCATCATCGTCGAGCAGCACCCGCAGGCCATTCTGGCGATCTCTGACAGCGCAGTGGTGCTGGACCGAGGCACCGTCGTTCATTCGGGCACCGCGCAAGAGTTGCGTGAGCAACCCGAGCTGCTGGACCGTCTGTTAGGTGTCTCTCGTTAGGCGCATTGTATTTTTTGATTGCTATGTTTTCGGTAGCTGCTCACGTCCGTATTTAAAGGGCTACAGCCTGAAAGGCAGGTCAAAACGACGCTTCATGACACGATACCGGCCTTGCGTGCGGCCGGTAGATATTTCTCGTTGTAAAAAGTCTTGTACGCATCGGGGCTGGACGACATGGGCCTTCTGCGCGTGATGAAACTGCCCTTGGGGTCGGCATTGCGCAGCTTGGCCAGGAAAGCTTGCGATTTCTCCATGTCTCCTTTGATGGCGTAGGACATCGCGATCCAGCCATAGGCATCGA
>JAYTRR010000201.1:0-11215 GCA_043746005.1 Burkholderiales bacterium | reverse complement strand
TCGTGCGGGCCGCCAAGGCGCAGGCCCTGCTCAGCGGGCGCGACTATGTGGCCCCGGACGACGTGCAGGCCATCCTGCCGCAGACCATTGCCCACCGCCTCATCCCCGTGGGCGACTCGGGGCGCGGCGCGGTGGAACAAGTGCAGGCCCTGCTGCTGGCTGTGCCACTGCCTTGATGGGCCTTCGTCAACGTTTTCAGACGTGGTTTCAGTCGCGCATACCGATGCGCGACAGCACCACGCTGACCCAGCGCAACGTCTACATCCTGCCCACAGCCCCGGGTTTCATGCTGGGAGCCACTTTGCTGGTGCTGCTGATTGCGTCCATCAACTACCAGCTCAATCTGGGCTATGTGCTGACCTTCCTGCTCACCGGCAGCGCCGTCGTGGGCATGCATGTATGCCACGGCACCCTGCGTGGAATTACTATGAATTTGATAGCGCCTGACGCACAGTTCGTGGGGGCTAACGTCACTATTGGCATCAGCATTTTGAGCAAACGCCGTTCCGTTCGCCACGGCATTGGACTGGCGGTGCTGGGCACCGACCACTGGAGCTGGACCGATATACCCGCCCAGAGCAGCGCCAAAGTGCAGATCGCCTTTCAGCCGCAACGCCGTGGTTTGCATCGCGTGCCGCCCCTCACCGCCGAAACCCGCTTTCCGCTAGGCACGTTTCGGGTCTGGACCGTGTGGCGCCCAGCTGCGCAAGTCCTCGTCTACCCGGCACCCGAGCTGCACCCGCCACCCCTGCCGCCCGGTGAACCCCGGGCGGGCGGCGCAGCCGCGACCCACCAGCAAAGCACCGGTGAATTTGATGGCGTGCGTGCCTACCGCCGGGGCGATCCACTCAAACTGGTGGTCTGGAAGAAGGTCGCCAAGGCGGACGAGCTGGTCAGTCGCGATGCCCAGCAGGTGCAGCGGTTCGAGTTGTGGCTGGACCTGGCTCAGGCGGGCAAGTCCAGCAAGACAGGGGCAGGCAGTGCACTTCTGGAACATGCCCTTTCACGCCTGTGTGCCTGGGTGCTGCTGGCGGAGAGGCAAGGCTTGCAATACGGGCTGCGCCTGCCCGGGCAGGAAATTTCGCCTGGCAGTGGCGAAGCCCACAAAAAGAACTGCCTGCAAGCGCTGGCCATGGCCTGAGCCCATCCGGTCGTCCTATACCCATACCCCATGCTTGAACGCCTGCACAACCTGCCCCGCGACGCCCGCGACACGCTTTTTCTGTTGACGGTCATCGCGTGGATCATCGCGCCACAGGTCCCCCACCTCCCGGTGTGGTGCAGTGCCATGGCCGCCATCATTCTTTTCTGGCGCGGCATCATTGCCATGCGCGGACAAACCTTGCCTTCACGCTGGTGGCTCATGGCACTGCTGCTGCTAGCCATCGCGGCTACGTTTTATACCTACCGCACGGTACTGGGACGTGATGCCGGTGTCACGTTTATCGTCGTGCTGCTCGCGCTCAAGACGCTGGAACTGCGGGCGCGGCGGGATGCCTTTGTGGTCTTCTTCCTGGGCTTCTTCACGCTGCTCAGTAACTTCTTTTTCTCGCAAAGCCTGGTCACCGCCGCCGCCATGATGCTGGGCTTGCTGGGCTTGCTCACGGCGCTGGTCAACAGCCACATGCCGGTGGGTCGCCCACCGCTGTTGCAGGCGGCCAAAACGGCGAGCAAGATGGCGCTACTGGGGGCGCCCATCATGGCCGTTTTGTTTGTGCTTTTTCCCCGTGTTGCCCCACTCTGGGGCGTGCCGTCGGATGCCATGAGCGGTCGCAGCGGCTTGTCTGCCAGCATGCAGGTGGGCAGCATCGCCAGCCTGGCGCTGGATGACAGCATCGCCATGCGCATCCGCTTCGAGGGCACGCCACCGCGCCAAAGCGACCTGTATTTCCGGGGGCCGGTTCTCTCCACTTTTGACGGACGCGAGTGGCGCCCCTTGCGCTCCATCTTTCCGACCCACATGCAGCCGGCGGCCGACCTGCAGGTCCAGGGCGACCCCATCCGCTACCAAGTGACCCTGGAGGCCAACAACCGGCCGTGGCTTTTGCTGCTCGACGCCGGATCTGTGCCCCCCGTCCTCACCGGCTACACAGCCAGCATGACGCCCGATCTGCAATGGGTTGCAGAGCGCCCCCTGGCCGATCTGGTGCGTTACAGCGCCCAAAGCCACACGGTGTTTCGCCACGGCCCAACGCGGCTGGTGACCGGACTGCAGGACTATCTGGATCTGCCCACCAACTTCAACCCCCGCACCCTGCAACTGGCGGCCGACATGCGCCGCGACCCGCGCTACACCAGGGCCGATGCCAGCACGCTGGTAGGCGCCGTTCTGGATCGCCTGCGCACGGGGGGCTACACCTACACGCTGGAGTCCGGCGTGTATGGCATCCACACCGCCGACGAGTTCTGGTTTGACCGCAAAGAGGGGTTTTGCGAACACATTGCGTCCAGCTTCGTGTTGCTGATGCGTGCGCTCGACATTCCGGCGCGCGTGGTCACGGGCTACCAGGGCGGCGAAGCCAACAGCGTGGACGGTTTCTGGACCGTGCGCCAAAGCGACGCCCACGCCTGGGCCGAGGTCTGGATCGCAGGCCAGGGCTGGGTGCGGGTAGACCCCACTTCCGCCGTGGCGCCGGGGCGCACCGGCAGCCTGCAGCGGCTGCAAGCACCCCGCAATGCCATTGCCCAGGCGTTGGGCGCCGTGAGCCCGCAATTTGCCATCAACCTGCGCGCCCTGTGGGATGCGGCAAACAACGGCTGAAACCAGTGGGTGCTGAACTACACCCAAAGCAAGCAGCTCAATCTGCTGCGCAATCTCGGGTTCGAGTCTCCCAGCTGGGAGGACCTGAGTTATGTGCTCATTGGAATCATCGTTTTCGCCAGTCTAATAGGCGCGGCATGGACCCTGTGGGAGCGGCACCGCCAGGACCCCTGGCTGCGCCTGCTGCACCGCGCCACGCTTGCGCTGCAGCAGGCCGGGTTTGCGGTGCCCGCGCAGACGCCCCCCCGCCAGATGGCCGCGCTACTGCGAAACCACGCACCACCACACGATGCGGCCACTGCAGCCTTGACTGACTGGCTTTTGCGGCTGGAAGCATGGCGCTACGCCCCCCGCCACGGATCGAACGCAGACCTGGCACTGGGTACACTGGCGCGGGAATTCAGACAACTGCCCTGGCCCCGACACATTTCCCAACGCACCGACCCGACGTGACATCTTTCCATCTTTCAATTGCTACACTTTTTATAGCTGCTTGCGCAATGAATGCGGGGGCTGCAGCCAATATACACCATAAAAACAAGAAGAAAGCGACTCCGACGGCTTCGGAAAAATCCCGAGCAGAACCCACCGGACCGCTATACGCCATGCGCCCGGAAGTCATGCTGGTGGCCAACGACATCGCGGCACGAGGCGATCTGGACCGCGACTGGGTCCGCCAGGCGATCGGCCAGGCGCACTACATGCCGTCTGTCGCCCGGGCGGTTACGCCACCCTCCGTGGGCACCGCCAAGAACTGGGCGGTTTACCGCAGCCGCTTCATTGACCCGGTGCGCATCCGCGCCGGCGTCAAGTTCTGGCAGGCCAACCGCGAAACCCTGGAGCGGGCCGAGCGGGAGACGGGTGTGCCTGCTGCCATCATTGTGGGCGTCGTGGGCGTCGAGACCATTTACGGCCAGCAAACCGGCAACTACCGGGTGATTGACGCACTGACCACCCTGGCATTTGATTTTCCGGCCGTGCATCCCAAGGCCACCGCACGTGCAGCGTTTTTCCTGTCGGAGCTGGAAGCGTATCTGAGCCTCACCCACCGCACCAACACCGATCCGATGGCGCTGCGCGGCAGCTACGCGGGCGCCATGGGAATGCCGCAATTCATGCCCTCAAGCTGGAGCAAATACGCGGTGGATTTTGATGGCGACAGCCGGGTTGACCTCTTCAACAGCCCCGCTGATGTCATTGGTTCGGTAGCCAACTACTTCAAGTCGTTTAACTGGCAGCGCAACATGCCCACCCATTACCCCGTGCAGCTGACCGCTGAAGGCGCAGACAAGGCTGCACTTTTGGCACCTGACATTCTGCCAACGTTCACGCCAGCGGCATTTGCGGCGCAAGGTGCCGAGCTGGATGGCGCGGCCCTGCAGCACGCGGGCCCGCTGGCCCTGGTAGAACTGCAGAACGGCGATGCACCGCCGCTGTATCTTGCTGGCACCGAGAATTTTTACGCCATCACACGCTACAACTGGAGCAGCTACTACGCCCTTTCGGTCATCGAATTGGGCCAGGAAATTGCAGCCGCCATGCCAAAATAAACCATGCCTGCTGAAACTACTGCCCCGAACGTAGAAGGCGACGTCACCTCCGCGCTCTACCGCGCGGCGATCGGCCCGATCAGGACGGACCATTACCTGCGCCTGTTCACGCGCTTTGAAGCGGCTGACCGCCCCGGTATCCACTGGAATTGGACGGCCAGTCTGCTCACTATGAACTGGATGGCTTTTCGCCGACTGTGGGGCGCCGCGCTGATCTATGTGGGCGCAGTGGTGGGACTGGCCTTGCTCATTTTTGGCATTGGTCGGCTGGTATTTCAGTTGTCTGGCATGGCCGAGTTCGCGCTGATGCTGGCATTTTCCGTACTGGCCTTTGTGGTGCCCGGCTTGTATGGAGACGCTGCTTTCTACATCCATTGCAGAAAGAAGATGACACAGGCACTGCAGGCCAACGCCGAGGTTGAAGGGGCCTGCTCCCTTCTACAGCGGCGGGCAGGCACCAGGCGACGCCTGATGGGGCTGGCACTGGTCAATCTGGTGTTGCTGGTTGCGCTAGCCAGCGTCTACAGTGTGTTTACCGAAGTCAGCACCTTGGCGAACAGCGCATTGCACCGCGACACACCCGGTAATCTGGCCATCGGCCGCGCGACGGAGGCCGTCCCGACACCGAATACGACGCCGACACCCCTGGCTGCAGCGCCAGAACCCGCAGCCGCGGCCTCGTCGCCCACCGTGCCGGCATCCGCACCCCATTTGCCGACAAAGGTACCGACAAGAACAGCCGCGTCACACTATGTGATCAATGTCGGATTGTTCGCCAAAGACGACAACGCCCGCAACGCACATGCCAAGCTGGTGGGTGCCGGACTGACCTCTTTCACCCAGGTCCTGGAAACATCCAAAGGCAAACGCACCCGTGTGCGCGTGGGGCCCTTTGAAAGCGAGGCACAGGCCCAGGAAGCCGTTGAAAAGATTCGCGCGCTCAAGCTGGACGCCATCATCATCCAGCAGTAGGCGCTCCGGCGGGAGCGTCGAAAAACTGGAAATTATTTTTCCCTTTTTCTTTGGCTGCGTGCATCGCACGGTCGGCATTTTTCATGATCAACTGTTCGTCCCACGCCCCGGCCGGAACCATGCAGATTCCGATGCTGGCTGACACACAGCGGGTGTGGCCGTTAAACGGCACAGGTTCGCTGGCCGCTGCCAGAATCTTGTGCGCCACCACGGCAACTTGCTGTGCATCGCCCACATCCTGAATCAACACCACAAACTCGTCACCGCCAAGGCGCGCTACCACGTCAGTGCCACGCAAACACTGGTTCAAACGGCAGGCAAACTCCTTGAGCACACGGTCGCCCGCATCGTGCCCCAAGGTGTCGTTGATCGCCTTGAAATGGTCCAGGTCAATGAAAAGAACGGCCAGATTTCAGTCATTGCGACGCGCTGATCGAACGGCAAGCCCAAGCATTTCATGAAACAGGACCCGGTTAGCCAACCCGGTCAGGCCGTCGTGTGTAGCCAGATGCTGAATGCGCTCTTCGGCCAGCTTCTCCCGCGTGATATCGCGTCCAACGCCGCGGTAGCCGCTGAAGCCTCCGCTGCACGCCGATTGCAGCGCAGGACGATCCGGTCACGCGTAAAAACGATTCCAATGGAGGCGCTCTCCAGAATCGCAGTCAACTCATCGGCGCTGCGTTGAAGCGCTGCGATTGCAGCAGGGCTCATCTGGCTCATCCCAGGGCGACGTTCTCAAACAGGGGGTGCAGGGCGTCAGACCAGACTTCGACTTCAGCCTCCTCCACGCCCAGGTAGGCCAGACACGCCGCACCATGATCGATCCACTCTTTTTGTGTATCCGCCTCCTCGTGCAAGGCCACCAGGTGCTCGGCCACCAAGCCCGCACACACCATCGTACGCACCTCGGCCGGGACCGTGTCGTCCCGTACGATGGTGAAGTCATGGTGCAGGCGCACCGCCTGATAGATCGGCGACGGCAAGCGCCAGGTCCGCGCGACAATGGCGCCCACCACGGCATGGTCGGTCTTGTGTGCCGCATTTTCAGTGGCCGTAAAGCTGCGGTCCTGCCGCGCCAGCGCTTCGACCAGCGTGCCGGAATAGCCGCGAACACCCTGCATCAAAATCGGAATGCCCACATGGCAAAACAGACCACAGGTGTAGGCCAGCTCCGGATCCACGCCATACAGCTGGCGCGCGATATGCGCCATGGCCAGGGCCCTGCGGGTTGAGGTTTCCCAGAAATGCTCCAGCACCGGCGAGTTGATGCGAATGGCGGTACGCAGCAAAAAGGCCGTCAGCAATTTCTCGGTTATACGCACACCCAGGAGACCCAATGCTTCCGAAACCGAGGTAACGGGCCGGGAGCGGGCGTAAAAGGGGCTGTTGGCAGTCCGGATCAGCGACGCCGCCATGGCCACATCCCGACCGGCAATATCCGCAATGACCTGGGGATCGGGGTCTTCTTTACCCATCTCTGTGCGCAGCGCCACCAGCAATTCAGGACACGATGGAATATTGATATCACGCAACGAACCCGACGCAAGAGCCTGATCCAGCTCGCGGTCTGTGTCGTTGATGGAAAGCCTTGTAGTTGCCTTGGTGTGCATGCAGGTCCAGGTTGGGGTGATGTCAATGGTCACCGTTGGAACGGTGTAAAAAATCTTCAAACTCAATGAGCGGCATGGGTCTGGCAAACAGGTACCCTTGCGCAAAGTCGCAGTTTGCTGCAGACAGCAGGTCACGTTGCTCCACCGTTTCCACGCCTTCGGCAATCACTTTGAGGCCCAACTTGTGGGCCATGACAATGATGGCCTCTGCAATCGCCCGATCGCCTGCATCGGTGGTCATGTCGCGTATGAACGATCGATCAATTTTGAGATAGTCGATGTCAAACTTCTTGAGGTAGGACATAGAGGAGTAACCCGTACCAAAGTCGTCAAGGCTGATCTGAATTCCCACCTCGCGAAATTGAAACAGTTTGTTTGCAACCTCCTGGCGGTTATCCATCAGCAAGCCTTCCGTTATTTCGATACTGACCAGGCTGGGATGCAAATCGATCTCTCGCAAGTAGTCAATCCATTGCTCATGCGTACGTCCGGTCGCAAACTGCCGAGGTGACTTGTTTACGGCCACCTGGATACCTGCAACGCCCATCCCCTGCCAGCGCTTGGCAGCCAGCGCGGCTTCGCGAAAAACCCAGTCGCCGATTTGCTGAATAAGGCCCACTTCTTCTGCAATGGGAATAAAGTGGTCGGGTGGAACCATGCCGAGCACCGGATGCTTCCAGCGCAGCAGTGCTTCAGCCTTCACCACCTGGCCGCTGGTCAGGTCAACAATGGGCTGAAAGTAGACTTCGAGTTGATGGGCTGCCAGCGCACCCCGCAATTCGGTTGCCAGCTCCAGTCGGTACTGTGAGCGCTCCTGCAGGGACGGCGTGAAATAGCTGAAGCAGGAGCGCCCCTGCGCCTTGGCGGCGTACATAGCTTGATCGGCATACGACACCAGGGTGTCCATCTCCTGCGCATCATCAGGAAACACGGCAATTCCCACACTGGCAGACACATAGGCCATGTGCCCGTTCACCTGGAAGGGTTGCATCAGAGAATCAATGACGTTCATCGCAACCTGTCCAAGCCCTGCAGGCTCGGTAATTTGCGGCAAGATCACCATGAACTCGTCGCCACCCAGGCGTGACACACTGTCCGACTCGCGCACACTGGCGCTAATGCGTTTGGCGGCCTCCACCAGCAAGCGGTCACCCGCCTCATGCCCCAGGGTGTCGTTGACTTCCTTGAACCGATCCAGATCCACGAGAAGCAGTGCGCAGCTTTCGGCCGTCCGATGACTGCGTTTGATCTCTTCACCCAGGCGATTTCGGAACATTCGCCGGTTGGGCAAACCGGTGAGGGAGTCGTAGTTGGCCTCATCCCAAATGCGTTGCTCCATGCGCTTGCGCTCGGAGATATCCAGCATGACGGTAACCAGGCCACCGACTGAGCCATCCACCTTGTTGAACGTAGCCTTGTATAAAAGCATGTCCCGCGGGACTCCGTCCATATGGGGCAATTTCGCCTCGGAAATCTCAGTACCCGGATTATCCAGAAGCCGCTTGTCCGCTGCCTGCATTTTGTCGGCGACAGCACGGTAGGTTGTGCTGTGCACCGTGCGGCCCAGCAAGTGTTCACGTGGCTTGCCAACCATTTCCTCAAACGCTGCATTGCAGCCCAGATACCGGCCGTATTCGTCCTTGTAGGAAATTGGGCCGGGAATGGTGTCAATCAGCTGTTCGACAAAGTGCAACTGGTCGAGCAACTTGCGCTCCGCGGTTCGGCGGGCGGTGATATCCACCAGCGTGCCCACGATGGCTGGCTGATCGTCAATGGCCGTGGTCATGCCGAAGATTTCAACCTCGAAGCGAGAACCATCCTTTTTCAGGCCCAGAAACTCGTAGTGGCCGGTACGTGTTCTACCGCTTAACCGGTCGGCGATACCCGCCGAGACGCGAGACCAGTCCTCGGGTGCAACGAGGTCTCTGGGTCCGACCACTCCGCACAAATCTGCCTGCGAATAGCCGAAGATCTCGGCGAACCGCGGATTGACGTACAAATATCTGTCGCCCTGAATGACATACAGACCGACGATCTCGTTGCTTGCCAGACCGCGCAACAAGCTGCTGGCGGAGCCGAGAATGCGATTGATATGAGCGTCGCCGTCAAGCATCGGTAGGGGCTGTGTTCATTTGATCGCCAAATGATACCCCGATGGAACTGCGAATACGGGACGGTCACTAAACCAGGTCCGCAGCACGCCGCCTGGGGTGCAATGCAGGCTCCTGCAACCACAATGCCAGTGCATCCGCAGTCAGCGGACGGGCAAACAGATAGCCCTGCAACTCGTCGCAACCCATGCTCTTCAATTCGCGCGCTTCCTCTTCCCGCTCCACGCCTTCGGCAACCACCTGCAAACCCAGGGTATGCCCTAAGGCCACAATGGCGCGGGTAATGGCGAAATCGGTGGGATCCTCCAGCATGTCCCGGACAAACGACTTGTCGATCTTGAGCTTGTCAATGGAAAAGCGTTTGAGGTAGGCCAGGCTCGAATAACCGGTTCCAAAGTCATCAATGGACAACTTCACACCCAAGGCTTTGAGACTGGCGAGTTGCTGTTGGGCCGCGTCCGCGTTATCCATGAGCTGGGACTCGGTGATTTCCAGCTCGATACGGGCGGGATCAGCCCCGCTGGTTTGCAGGCTGCATTGAAGCTGGCAAACCAACGCCGAGTCTGCCAACTGGGTCACGGACAAGTTGATCGACAGGTCCACCGGGCCTATGGCGCCTTTGCTCCACAGGGCCCACTGCCCACAGGCCTCATCAATGACCCAGGCTCCAATACCGCGAATCAGACCGGTTTCCTCTGCAATCGGAATGAACTGGTCAGGGCCGACCAACCCGAGCTCCTCGCTGTGCCAGCGCAGCAAGGCTTCGACGCCCAGAAACTCGCGGGTCTGCGCATTCACACGGGGCTGGTACAACAGCCTGAACTCGCCCCGCTCCAGCGCCCCGCGCAGACACCGCTCCATCGTCTGGCGCTGGCGCACCACATCGTCGATTGCGGGCACGTAAAAACGGGCTCTGTCACGCCCGGCTGATTTGGCTTCGTACATGGCGGCGTCCGCCCGGCGCATGAGTTCATCCAGATCCGTACCGTCGTCCGGACAAATAGCGACACCCACGCTGCAGGACACAGACAACTCATGGCCTTCCACATGATGGCCCTGGCGAATGAGCGGTATCAGCCGGTTGTCTACCTGCTCGCGCACATCGTCGCCGTCCTTGACACCCTGCAAGAGGATGACGAACTCATCCCCACCCAGCCGGCTGACCGTATCCCCTGCGCGCACCGCCTGGCTGAGCCGTGTGGCTACCGATCGCAGGAGGCCGTCGCCAATGTGGTGCCCCAGCGTGTCATTGATGATCTTGAAGCGATCCAGGTCGATGAACAGCACCGCCACCCGCTCCCCGCTGAGTTCGGCTGCCACCAATGCGCCGCGCAGGCGCTCAACACACAAGGCGCGATTGGGCAAGCCGGTGAGTACGTCGTGCTCTGCCAGGTACTGCACACGGGCCTCGGTTCGCTTGCGGTCCGTGATGTCTACCGAGATACCGATGTAGTGCGAGATTGCACCCTGGCGGGCCGACTCCCGCACGGCTGAAATCATGAGCCAGGCCGGATAGGTGTCACCGGATCGCCGGCGCACCATCACCTCGCCCTGCCAGGCATCCCGCTCCTGAATGGCCGCGCTGATACGGGTGGTCAGCGCGCGGGCGTCCGGGTTGTCCAGCAGCAGCGTCAACTGCTCACCGACCACTTCGTAATAGTCATAAGACGTACTGCGGCAAAACGCGCGGTTGACGCTCAGAATCCGTTGCGTCTCGTCCATGATGACAATGCTCTCGGACGATGCTTCAAATACCTTGGACCACAGTTCCAGGCGCTGCTCCATCAGCTTCAGCACATTGATGGGCGTGAAGGAAGTCAGCACCGCATCGCGCCCCTGGTACGTCAACCGCCGGGCAGAGAGCACGGCCCAGGACGGTTCCTCGCCACCCAGCCAGCGCACCTCGAATTCGTCGACCGAGTCCTTGTCTGCCAGTCGCTGAAAGAAGCGATTGCGCACACCCGGCTCCAGACCGTTGCGCCAGGGGTCGCTGCGCTGCCCCCCCAGCCAGGGCATGGCCGGCGCGTTGGCGTGCAGCACATCGTGGTCGGGTACCGACGTCACCACCATGGCAATCGGCATGGACTCCAGCAGTTCCTGCTGCGCTGCAGCGGCGCGGGCACTGGCAGCCATCTCCTGCTGGGTCAGTCGGTCCTGATCCAGCTGGGCCAGCATGTCGTTGAAGGCGGTTACCAACTGCCCGATTTCGTC
>JAYTRR010000200.1:0-3644 GCA_043746005.1 Burkholderiales bacterium | reverse complement strand
CACCATCGACCCGCGCCTGTGCCCCCTGTGCCAGCAAAGCAACCAGTGCGCCAATGAAATCGAGCGGGAAACCGGCGTCAAGCAGCCGCCCTGCTGGTGCACCACCGCCACGTTTGACAACGCCCTTCTGGAACGCATTCCGCCTGAGGCAAGCCGCCTGGCCTGCGTTTGCGCACGCTGTGCAGCGCCGATCATTTAGACCGCCCCATTCACACCCAACCACCCCAAAAAGGATTGCCATGCCGACTTACCACGTTGAAATGCTCGAAGGCCGCACCCTGGAGCAAAAGAAAAAACTGGTCGAAGAAATCACCCGCGTCAGTGTGGATGTGCTGGGCGGCTCGCCCGACTCGGTCGACATCCTGATTGTTGACGTCAAACGCGAAAACTGGTCCACCGGCGGCAGGCTCTGGACCGAGCCACGCGAATAGACAATGGCCCAGTTGCGCACATAACCTTGCAAACAACAAGGTAAACTGTTACCCCATGTGCCAACTTCTTGGAATGAACAGCCACCTGCCGGCCAGCCTCACGCTGAGCTTCACCGGGTTTTCGCAACGCGGTGGGTGCACCGACCACCACTCCGACGGCTGGGGCATTGCCTTTTTTGGTGCCGATGGTGGCTTGCCGGGCAAGGGCGTGCGCTGCTACGTGGATAGCGAAAGCGCCGCCACCTCGCCCGTGGCCAAGATGCTGTGCAGCCATCCCATCAAAAGCCACAACGTGGTGGCCCATGTACGCAAGGCCACTGTGGGCGCCATCACACTGGAGAACAGCCACCCCTTTGTGCGCGAACTCTGGGGCCGCTATTGGGTGTTTGCACACAACGGTGATCTGAAAAATTTCAATCCGCGCTTGCATGGCAGTTTTCACCCCGTGGGCAACACCGACAGCGAGTTGGCGTTCTGCTGGCTGCTGCAGGAGCTATCCAAATCGCACGCCACTGTGCCCAGCGTGGAAGAGCTCACCCTCACCTTGCACGAGCTGGTTCCGAAAATCGCTCGGCACGGCACCTTCAATTTTTTACTGAGCAATGGTCAGGCCATGTGGGCCCACTGCAGCACCAAGCTGCACTACCTGTTGCGCCAGCACCCGTTTTGCAAAGTTCAGCTCAAGGATGACGATGTACACGTCAATCTGGCCGAACTCAATGGGCCTGAAGACCGTCTGGCCATCGTCGTCACCGAGCCGCTGACCTCCAATGAAACCTGGATTGCGTTTCAACCCGGCGAGTTCAAGGTGTTTGTCGATGGCATACCGATACCGGATCGGCGCGCTACCGTGCGCGTGCCTGAGCCGTCTCTAGCGCATCCATAAACATCGCGGCCACATCAAAGCCGGTCTGGTCGGTAATCTCCTGAAAGCAGGTCGGACTGGTCACGTTGATTTCGGTCAGGCTGGTCCCAATGATGTCCAGACCCACCAGCAGCAGACCGCGCGCAGCAAGCACCGGGCCCAGGGCCTCCGCAGTCGCCCGGTCTGAATCGTTCAGCGGCTGAGCGACACCCTTGCCACCGGCAGCCAGATTGCCCCGCACTTCGCTTCCTTGGGGAATACGCGCCAGGCAGAACGGCACTGGCTTGCCGCCGATCACCAATACGCGCTTGTCGCCATCAACGATCTCTGGCAAAAACTTTTGCACCATCAGGCTTTGCGCACCGTGTCGGTTGAGTGTTTCGGTGATCGAGCCCAGGTTCAGCCCATCCGGGCCGACGCGAAATATACCCATGCCGCCCATGCCATCCAGCGGCTTGAGGATGATGTCTTTGTGTTCGACATGGAAGCGCTTGATGTCCTCAGGGTCACGGGTGACCAGTGTCGGGCCGATGAATTGCGGAAACTCCATGATGGCGAGTTTTTCGGGGTGGTCACGCAAGGCGCTCGGTTTGTTGAATACGCGGGCGCCTTCGCGCTCGGCCTGCTCCAGCAGGTGTGTGGCGTAGAAATACTCGCTGTCGAACGGGGGATCTTTGCGCATCAGGATGGCATCGAATTCCTTCAGTGCCACTGCGCGCGTGCCGCGCTCCTCGAACCAGTCCTGCGCATCGCCAGTCAATGTGATGTCGCGCACATGGGCCATCACCGTGCCGCCGCGCTGCCACATGAGGTCCTGCTGTTCGCAGGCGCTGATGCGGTGGCCGCGCTTCTGCGCTTCGCGCATCATGGCAAAGGTGGTGTCCTTGTAAATCTTGAACGATGCGAGGGGGTCAGCAATAAAAAGAATGTCCATGGAATCCAGCCAAAGTAAATGTTAAAAAATGCCAACGCTACCGCGCCCGCCACCACACCCCAGAACGCCGAGCCCACACCGGCTACGACCACGCCGCTGAGGGTGACCAGAAACGTGATGAGCGCCGCCTCGCGGTGCAAAGCCGCGGTGAGCGCACCGCCTATGGTGCCCAGCAAAGCCAGCCCTGCGATGGCGGCCACCAGCTCCTTGGGAAAGGCCGTCAGCACCCCTGTAATGGCGACTCCAAACAGCCCGATCACCAGATACAGAATGCCGCACGACACGGCCGCGGTGTAACGCCGCGCCGGGTTGGCATGGGCTTCCGGGCCCATGCAGATGGCGGCAGTAATGGCGCTGAGGTTCAGCGCAAACGCACCAAACGGTGCCAGCGCCAGGCTCACCAGGGCCGCCCATGTGAAGTGGGGACGCACGAACACCGGCATTGCCAGGCCAAAATCAATACCAGCCCCCGTAAAACCTGCACCAGCAGCTACAAAAATAATAGCAACCAGCAGCGTCAGCGGCACTGCATAGCGTGGCAACCAGCGTTTCTCCACCAGATACGTCAGCAGCATGGTCAGCACCAGGGGAATGCGGTTCATCACGCGCGCGAACCAGCCGGTCCAGCCCGCCAAGGTGATCAGTGCGGCGCACACCATGAAAGCACCGATGGCCTCATGCATGGAAAAATTGCCCACTGCACCGGCGCTGGCCAGAACTGCGACGCCGGGCGTGCTCCAGGCCACCATCACGGGTTTCTTGAGCCACAGCGAAGGAATCAGAGTGCAAAGTCCCATGCCGATTCCCAGCGCCCACATCCACGAGGCGATCATTTCCGGGGTGGCGTGAAAGGCCTGCGCGGCTTGAAAAACGATGGCGACCGAGCTGGTAAACCCCACCAGTACCGCGACGAAACCGGCGGTAAAAGCGGAGAGGCTGAGGTCTTTGAAAAAATGCATGCGGGCCATTGTGACACCGCAGACAATACCCGGCATGACCGGCCTATATTTCGATTTTGGAGCCCAGCTCCACCACCGAGTTGCTGGGCAAGTTCAGGAAGGCGGCAGCGCCGCTGGCGTTGTGGTGCATCTGCGCAAACAGCTTCTCGCGCCAGGGTGCCATGCCCGCGCCGAGCGTAGGAACCACCGTGTCGCGCGACAGGAAGTAGCTGGTGGTCATGGGGTTGAGGTCGCAACCGCGCTGCTTGATTTGCTGCAATGCCTTGGGCAAATCAGGATCATTCTTGAAGCCGTAGTGAATCACCACCTGCCAGCAGTCGTGGCCCAGCGAGTCGATCTCCAGCCGCTTGTCCAAACCAATCCATGGCACTTCATGGTTGCGCACAGTGACGAACAGGTTGTTGGCGTGCAGCACCTTATTGTGTTTGAGGTTGTGCAGCAAGGCGTTGGGTACG
>JAYTRR010000199.1:0-3644 GCA_043746005.1 Burkholderiales bacterium | reverse complement strand
GGAGCTGGCGGTGGAAGGTGCGGGTCTGGGTATCTGGCACTGGGATATTGAAGGCGGCACCATGCAGTGCAACAGTCGCATGCTGGAGATCATGGGTTACCAGGGCCGCGAACTGGCCATGACGGCAAAAGACTGGAATGCCCTCATTCACCCGGATGACTTTGCACCCTGGATTGCCGCGGTAACTGCGCATCTGCGCGACCCGGCATCGCCCCTTCGGATGTCGGTGCGGCTGCGGCACGGCAGTGGACGGTGGGTCTGGATGATGCTTGCCGGAACGGCAGTGGATCGGTCCGCCGATGGCCGGGCGCTGCATATGGCCGGTGTTGCCATGGACGTGCAGGCCCAAAAAGTGATGGAGCAGCAGCTACGCGCGGCAGCCCGAACCGACGGCCTCACCCAGTTGCCCAATCGCACGGTTGTTCTGGACGGGATAAACGCCGCCATTGAGCGCGGTCGGGTGGAGTCAGGCTATAGCTTTGCCGTCCTGTTCATGGATTTTGACCGTTTCAAACAGGTCAATGACACACTGGGCCACAGCGTGGGAGACGAGTTACTGCGCCAGATTGCCCAGCGGTTGCAGGACAGTTTGCGACCGGGCGACAGTTTCATGCGAACCAGCGATTTTTCCCATATTGCGGCCCGCATCGGGGGGGATGAGTTTGTCGTGCTGCTGGACGATATTCGGGGCGGGCTTGAAGCGGAAATTGTCGCCGGGCGTTTGCTGGATGTGCTGGCCATGCCCTACACCATTGGCTCGCACAAGGTGAATTCGACCGTCAGCATTGGTATCGTGACCAGCGACCACGCGGCAGAGGATGCCGACAGCGTGCTGCGCGACGCGGATATTGCCATGTACGAGGCCAAGCGGACGGGCCGCGCCCGCTATGCCCTGTTTGACCCGGCCATGCGCCAGCAGGTCAATGCATCTGTCTCGCTGGAAAACGATTTACGCCAGGCGCTGGATCAGCATCAGATTTTTGTCGTGTACCAGCCACTGATTGATCTGACTACCGGCGGGCTTGGGGGCATGGAGGCGCTGTTGCGCTGGCGCCACCCCCAGCGCGGGTTGGTGCCGCCGGTGGAGTTCATTCCCGTTGCCGAGAACTGCGGTCTGATTGGCGCGCTGGGGCAGTTCGTGCTGCAAACGGCTTGCCGTGCGTTTGCGTCCATGCAGGCCGTCCTGGGTAGCGCCGCGCCGCCCTCGGTTGCCGTGAATCTCTCTCGGGCCCAGTTGCACCTGCCCGGTTTGGTTGCGGACGTGCAGGATGTGTTGCGCGCCAACGGCATGTCCTCCGGGCAACTGGTTCTGGAAGTGACGGAAAGCCTGGCGGCGCAGGATGAGCGGGTGATCAACACCTTGCACGAACTTCGGGCGCTTGGCGTGGCGCTGTCGCTGGATGATTTTGGTACGGGTTACTCGTCCCTGTCGTGCCTGCATGAAATGCCGGTGGACTTTGTGAAGATCGACCGTTCGTTCGTCAGTCTCGCGCAAAGCAGTGACTACCGGCGCGTGCTGATCGAGGCCACGATCCGCATGGCGCAGACCCTGGGGCTGGGAACCGTGGCCGAAGGCATTGAAACAGCCGAGCAGGCCGTGCTCATGGCGACACTGGGTTGCGACAAGGGACAGGGCTATCTGTACAGCAAACCCCTAGAAGCCGAAGCGCTGGTGAACTGGGTGCAGTCGACGGTGTTCACGCCCTGACCGCGTGCAAAACCGGCTGCGTTCCACGGACGGGATCGATTTTCAAGGTGGGGAGTTGGTAGGCCCGGTCATCAAACAGGTCGATGCCGCAACTCAGGGACTCAATCCAGTCAAAGAATTGCTGAATGGCCACAGGTCCCACGATCGGTGCGCCGTGCTGGGGAACCAGCATGGAAATATCCAGCTGGCGGGCCATGCACACCCAGAGCCGCAGGATCTTGTTGGACACCATGTAACGGCGATGGAAGCCTTCCATCAGGGGAATGTGGGCTTTCAAGTCGGTGACGAATTTCTGGGCCTGCTGCCCGGTGGTCATGGAGGCGCCCAAGTCGCCGGTGAACAGGATGCGGCTGACGGGATCGTAGAAGTGGAAGTTGCCTTCCGAGTGCATGAAGTGCGCTGGCAGCAACCAGATTTCGTGGTGACCCAAGGCCAGTTTTCCACCCGCATCCGGAACACCAATCACCCGGTCTTCGGTTTTGCCTGCCTTGGTAAAGTGGGGCGCAAAACGCTCCCATATTCTGGAAATCACCAGCTTGGCGGGAGTGGATGTCATCCAGCGATCCAGCGAAGCAATGATGTCGGGATCGGCGTGCGAAGCGAGCACGTAGGAGAGTCTGTTGGGAGGGAAGTGCCGCGACATTCCCAAAAAAAGCTCGTTGAACGCCAGATTGCCGCCCGGGTCGATGATGGCACCGGTATCACCATCCATGATCAGGAACTGGTTGGCCTGTACCGCTTCTCCGTACCCATCAATGAGGTCGGTGAACATCAGGCACGCATGGGTTTTGTCCCGGTAGAGTTCAATCGACATAATGGAAAACCCTTAGAGTGCCGTAAAGGGATGCATCCTAATGCCCTGAAGCCAGGCGGTATTGATTTGGGTCAACTACTTTCCATCCCTTGTTTTTTTGTAATTGCAGCCCCCCTCTCATTTCAACGCCATGACTTTTTCCTCGCAAAAATTTTCCGCCGCCATCATTGATCTGGACGGTACCCTGGTCGACACCCTGGGTGACTTTGTTGTGGCATTGCAGCGCATGCTGCATGACCTGCCGCCGCCATTTGCGGACTACGTAGTGGAACGCGACGTCGTGGAGCGCTTGGTGGGTCGTGGCTCCGAGCATCTGATAAAAAGCCTTCTAGCCCACGTGGATGCTGCGCTGGTAGCTACGCAATTAATAGCAGTTTATGAGAAAGCATGGCAGAGCTATCAGCTGCATTACCGGGCCATCAATGGGCAGTTTGCACGCGTCTACCCCGGTGCAGTGCAGGGTTTGACACGGCTGCAGTCAATGGGCTTGCGGCTGGCTTGCGTCACCAACAAACCGACTGCGTTTGCCAAGGATTTACTGCGCATCAAGGGGCTTGACGGGTTTTTCGAAGTTACCCTGGGGGGAGACGCGGTGGAGCGCAAGAAGCCTGACCCCATGCCCCTGCTGAAAGCCTGTGAATTGCTGGGCTCGTCGCCAGAGCGCACCTTGATGGTGGGCGACTCCAGCAACGATGCGCTGGCCGCGCGCGCTGCAGGTTGTCCGATGTTGCTGGTCACGTATGGCTACAACCATGGACAACCGGTGCACGCGGTGGATGCCGATGCCTTTGTCGACTCGCTGGCAGAGATCCCCTGGGCTGACTAGTTTCCTTCGGGGGTTCTGCCGGACTATTTGATGCTGAGCAGGGCGTCTTTGAGCTTGAAGTCCGCTGGTACCGGGCCCAGCCAAATGGACATGATTGCCTTGAAGAATTCGGGTTCCTTGAAGGGGTCGCCCTGTACCTTGCCCTTGACCGTGACGACCATTCCTGTGCCGGGAATCCAGTCGAGTGTGATGACGTCACCGGGGACCAGTACTTTGTTCGCCGAAAAGATATCGCTCATGCGGATCAAGCCGGGGACCAGCTTGGACATTTCGTGCTTGGGTACGTTGTCCTCCAC
>JAYTRR010000198.1:0-3657 GCA_043746005.1 Burkholderiales bacterium | reverse complement strand
ATGTCGAGAGCTACGGCATTGTGGTGGCTGATCCGCAGGGGCGGATCAAGTCGTTCCAGGAAAAGCCCAAGCCTGAAGAGGCCAAATCCACGCTTGCCAGCACCGGCATCTACATTTTTGAGCCAGAAGTTCTGGATCTCGTGCCGTCCGGGCAGGTGTATGACATTGGCTCGCAGCTGTTTCCCCAGCTGGTGGCGCAGAAGCTTCCTTTCTATGCCCAAAACCGCTTCTTCAACTGGATTGATATCGGGCGGGTGAGCGACTACTGGTCGGTGCTGCAGCGGGTGCTGCGCGGCGAGATTGCCGCGATGACCATGCCGGGGCGTGAAGTGCGGCCCGGTGTGTGGGTGGGGCTCAATACCTGCGTGGCATGGGACGAGGTCGAAATTCAAGGCCCGGTGTACATTGGATCGAGCGTCAAGATCGAGCCGGGCGCGAGCATCATGGGCCCCTGCTGGATCGGCCATGGCAGCGTGATTCGTGCCGGGGCCACGGTGACCCGCAGTGTCTTGCTGGAATACACCCGCATTGGGGTTGGCATGCACTTCAAGGAAATGATCATCTCCCCCGAATACTGCGTCAACCGGGCAGGCGAAACCCTGTACCGTGGCGATGAGACCGTGCAACTGCGCTGGGGCGACGCCCGCGCCTGAATCGCACGCAAAACCCGAAACCGTAAACCCGACTTTCATGAAAATTCAACCCGTTGTTTTGTCCGGTGGCTCCGGCACCCGCCTGTGGCCCCTCTCGCGCGAAAAATACCCCAAACAGCTGCTGGCTCTGGTGGGCGAGGATTCGTTGTTGCAAGCGACCGTGCGCCGCGCCGATGGCATTCCTGGCATCACCCTGGCCGAGCCCGTGGTGGTGTGCAACGAGGAATACCGCTTTGTGATTGCCGAGCAACTGCGCCTGATGGACCGCAGCGGCGTCATCGTGCTCGAACCTTTGGGTCGGAATACGGCTCCAGCCCTCACTGTTGCTGCGCTGGCAGCTATCAAAAATGAAGCAGATGCCGCTGATGTCGTATTGCTGGTCATGCCCGCTGACCATGTGATTCTGGACAATGCAGCCTTCCAGAACGCGGTGCGCCAGGGTGCTGCGCTGGCGGAGCACGGCGCGGTGGTGACGTTCGGCATTACCCCCGACGCGCCGGAGACGGGCTATGGCTACATCCAGTCGGGTGACGCCCATGGCGATTCAGCTGCCAAACGCATCGCCCGCTTTGTGGAAAAGCCCGACCAGGCCACCGCACAGACCTATCTGGATGCCGGAACCTACCTGTGGAATAGCGGCATCTTCATGGTGCGCGCCTCCGTCTGGCTGGCTGCCATTCAAGCCTGCCGGCCTGACATTTCGGCAGCCTGCCAGACCGCGTGGGAGCAAGGCAAGACCGATGGTGAGTTCGTGCGCGTGGGCAAGGACGCATTTGCCCAGTGCCCCAGCGATTCGATCGACTATGCGGTGATGGAGCGCCTGGCATCTGCCGCCGGGCCCTCCACCTTACCCGTGGGTGTGGTGATTCCACTCAGCGCCGGCTGGTCGGACGTGGGCTCGTGGGACGCGCTATGGCAGGTGCTGCCCAAAGACGCTTGGGGCAACGTGGCACAAGGTGATGTGCTGCTGCAGGACTGCACCAACACGCTGGCTTTGTCAGAAGGCCGGCTGATTGCGTGTGTGGGCGTGAGCGACCTGATCGTGGTCGAAACTGCCGATGCCATTTTGGTGGCGCACAAGGACAAGACGCAGGACGTCAAGAAAATTGTCGACCGCCTCAAGGCGCAAACGCGTCCCGAGGGCAGCATCCACCGCAAGGTGTTCCGCCCCTGGGGCTGGTACGACGGTGTGGACGCGGGTGAGCGCTTTCAGGTCAAGCGCATTGTGGTCAAGCCGCAAGGCATTTTGTCGTTGCAGATGCACCACCACCGCGCCGAGCACTGGATTGTGGTGAGTGGCACCGCCAAGGTCACCCGGGGAGACGAGAGTTTCCTGGTTTCCGAGAACGAATCCACCTTCATTCCGCTGGGCACAACGCACCGGCTGGAAAACCCGGGGCGCGTGCCACTGGAGATGATTGAGGTGCAGTCAGGCTCCTACCTGGGTGAGGACGATATCGTGCGGTTTGAGGATGTGTACGGCCGTTAATTCGGCCGCCATGTTGTATGGGCTGCGGTAATATCCGCTCAGATTAACCAGGGTTTCTACATGTTCAGTGGGTTTTTTGGCAAAGGCGACAAAACTGCCAAACCGCCGTCCAAGGATGCGGTGAGTACCCGCGGGCTGGAGGTTATTGAGGACGACCCTCACACCGGCTGGGACCTATGGGAAAAGGCGGTGGCGGAACAGGACTCCCGGTATTCAGGCCTGGAGTTTGGCGCTGAGCTGCGAGCCGAGCCTCAGGCCCAACCTGAATCTGTTTCGGAATCGTTGCCCGTGCTGGCCGTGCATGGGGAGTCCGACTCTGGAGCGGTTGGTGATTTCAATGAGCCCACTCAGCCGATGCCGCTTCAGGAAAAACCGGCCGCGCAGCGCCTGGATGACTCGCTGCGGATCATCGAGCGACACCACAAACGCATAGCCAACACCATACGTGACTTGTGGGGCTACAAGGAGTGCAGCAAGTACGTGAACAAGCTCATCATGAGTGGTGGCGATGGCATGGGCCAGGCGCGCGTCGGCTTCAACCAGGAAGCCGTTGCGGCCATGCTGGTGTTGACGGATCTGCACGACGAGGAATTTGGACCGGTCGAGGAAACGACCGGTTTTGGCTTTTCTGATTCCACCATGGGTACCGGGTGGGACGGCTTGCGCTGATTGCGCGGACTACCAGTCCAGCAGGGTCAGTCCCACACTGAGAACGGTGCGCTTTCGGTTGTAGTCCAGCAGCGTATCCCCGTAGCCGCTGAATACCTCCGTGTGAAGCCGCAGACCGCTGCGCTCATCGGCATTGGCCGACCGCCCTGGTGTACCCAGCTTGTGCAACCATCCCAGGCGAACAGAGCCGTTCGCGTTGGCCTGCAGGGAGTGGCGTACGACCAATGACAAGGCATTCCCGGTATCGATGTTCCAGGTGGTCGCCAGTTCAGCGCGGCCCACCAGATCAGAAATCTCGGGGTTGTCATCGGTGGACGCGTCCTCGGGCATGCGCTGCCAGACGCTGGCGTTCACCACCCATTGGTTGCCAAATTCCAGCCCGGCCTTGGCAATCACCCGATTCCAGCTGCGCGACAGCGGCAAGGCCTGCCCATTGGACTGGTGATTCGCACTGACGCCCACATAGCGCAGGCGCCAGCCGAGTGGCAACGCGCTTTCGATTGGAAAAATGTAGGTCAGTTCCGGCTCGTGGTCGGTGGAGCGAAACGGGCGAGACAGACCGTTGTTGAACAACTGCCAGTACGACTGCTGGCTGTAGGCGAACCACAGTGAATCCAGCCGGTTGGGGTCGCCGCCGGTGAGCAGGCCTTGTGCAATCTTGGTCCGTACGGACAGCTGGATGCGGGTTTCGCTGGTGTTGTAAGGTAGAGACGTCGCCGTGTGCCCCGCGGCGGGGGAATTCGGGGCGGTATTGACGCTGTCAGAGCCGATGACCGAGAGACTCAGGGGCTTGTAGATCCGCAGGCCAAATGTGCCGCAGTCGCTGGCAGGCTCCAGTTCCCACAT
>JAYTRR010000197.1:0-11306 GCA_043746005.1 Burkholderiales bacterium | reverse complement strand
GGAGTTGGCGCAGTGGTTATCCGCCAGCGGCTTCACTCGTATTCAGGCCGAGCGGGACGTGGCCACCGACAGCGACCCGCGCAAGGTGCTGGATGTGGTGGCAGACCGGTTTCGCATAGCCGGCGTGGAGAAGGCCCGCGCCCTGGAAGCGATTGAGATGGCGCTCAAGCGCGGCAGCGGTCGGCTGAATATTTATGTATTGAATGAGGCGGTAGACCGCGTGGATGTTGCGCAGACAGCTCCTGATTTGATAGCAAATGTTGCACTACCCGATTGGCGATTCTCCACCGGCCTGCACTGCCCGCAGAGCGATCTGCGCTATGCCGACCCCATTTCTTCGATGTTCTCGTTCAACTCGGCCGTGGGGGCCTGCGAGGCCTGCCGTGGTTTTGGCCGCGTGGTGGGGGTGGACTATGGCCTGGTCATTCCCAATGACAAGCTCACGCTGCGCGCGGGTGCCGTCAAGCCCATGCAGACCCCCGCCTGGCAAGAGGCGCAAGACGACCTGATTCGCCACGCCGAGGCCGCAGGCATCCCGCGCGACACGCCCTGGTACAAGCTCACACCCGAGCAGCAGGGCTGGGTGATCAACGGCTCGCCCAACTGGAATGGCAAGTGGAATCAGCACTGGTTTGGCATCAAGCGTTTCTTTGCGTATCTGGAGACCAAGGCTTACAAGATGCACATTCGGGTGCTGCTGTCCAAGTACCGCAGTTACACGCCCTGCGGCACCTGTGGTGGCGCGCGGTTGAAGACCGAAAGCTTGCTGTGGCGCATGGGCACCAAGGCACAGGCCGATGCGGTGTTGGCCCCGGAAAAGCGGTTCATGCCGCAGGGCGTAACCTGGAGTCGTACCCAACTGGAAGCGCTGCCGGGTTTGTGTCTGCACGACCTGATGTTGATGCCGATTGACCGGCTGCGGACTTTTTTCGACTCACTGCAATCCGCACCCGTGACATCGGCCACCTCGGAGGCCGACGTCAAAACCCTGAAACTGTTGCTGGAAGAGGTCTGCACCCGGCTGAAATACCTGTGTGACGTGGGCATTGGCTACCTCTCGCTGGACCGCCAAAGCCGCACCCTCAGCGGCGGTGAAGTGCAGCGCATCAACCTGACCACAGCGCTGGGCACCTCGCTGGTCAACACGTTGTTCGTACTGGACGAACCCAGCATCGGCCTGCACCCGCGCGACATGCACCGCATCATCGTGGCCATGCAGCGCCTGCGCGATGCCGGAAACACGCTGGTGGTGGTGGAGCACGATCCGGCCGTGATGCTGGCCGCCGACCGCATGATCGACATGGGCCCCGGCCCGGGCGAGCGGGGTGGGCAAATTGTGTTTGATGGTTCGACCGAAGACCTGCGCAGCGCCGACACGCTGACCGGTGCATATCTGGGCGGCCGTAAACATGTGGGCATGGGTTTCAAGCGGCTGGTGGCTGCCAACACGCCGCGCTTGATTTTGGAGGGTGCTACCGAGCACAACCTGAAGAACGTGTCGGTCGAAATTCCGCTGCAGCGCCTGGTGTGTATCACTGGCGTCAGTGGTTCGGGCAAGTCCACACTGATTCAGGACGTGCTGGCGCCAGCGCTTTTGCGCCACTTTGGCAAAGCTACCGAGACGCCGGGTGCCCATGCTCGCCTGCTGGGCGCTGAGCTGATCAGTGAAGTGGTGTTTGTGGACCAGTCGCCCATTGGCAAAACCGCGCGCTCCAACCCGGTGAGCTATGTGGGTGCGTGGGATGCCGTGCGCGAGCTGTTTGCAGGGGCAGACTTGTCGCGTGAGCGCGGCTACACGGCCAGCAAGTTCAGCTTCAATGGTGGCGATGGGCGTTGCCCCACCTGCGGCGGCTCGGGCTTTGAGCACATTGAAATGCAGTTCTTGAGCGACGTGTATCTGCGTTGCCCCGATTGCGATGGCAAGCGCTACCGCCCCGAAATTCTGGAGGTGACGATTGAGCGCCCCGGAGCCGTTGGCGCACCCGTGGTGCGCCTCAACGTCGCCGATGTGCTGGCCCTCACGGTCAGCGAAGCCGCGACTATTTTTGCGGCAGACCGCGATGTGATTCGTGCCTTGCAGCCCATCGTGGATGTGGGGCTGGAGTATGTAAAACTGGGTCAACCGGTGCCCACCTTGTCGGGCGGCGAGGCGCAGCGCCTCAAGGTGGCCGGCTTTCTGGCCGATGCGGCCAAGAGCAGTTCCGCCAGCCGCCAGGCGGTCGCGCGGCGCGGCACCTTGTTCATGCTGGATGAGCCGACTACCGGGCTGCATTTTGATGACATTGCCAAGCTGATGCGGGCCTTGCGCAAGTTGCTCGATGCCGGTCATTCGCTGGTGGTGATTGAGCACAATCTGGATGTGATTCGCGCTGCAGATTGGTTGATTGATCTCGGGCCTGAGGGGGGCGATGCGGGGGGTGAGGTGGTGGCTTTCGGCACGCCGGAAGATGTGCTGTTGCACCCGACTTCCCATACCGGCAAGGCGCTGCGGGAGTATTCCGCTGCTATGGGGGTGGTGCATCTGGTGGCAGAGCCGCGGGCTGCGTATTTGGCGCTCGCTGCAGCGAATGGGGATACGCCGGGCTCCTCGTCGCGAAGCTCAATATCGTCACCCGGCGTAACCCCATCCGCTGCGGATAACTGTATTCGCATCGTTAACGCTAAGGAGCACAACCTCAAGTCGCTGAGCGTGGACATTCCGCGGGGCAAGTTCAACGTGGTGACCGGTGTTTCTGGTTCGGGTAAATCGACGCTGGCGTTTGATATTTTGTTCAACGAAGGGCAGCGGCGCTATTTGGAGTCGCTCAACGCCTATGCGCGCTCCATCGTGCAGCCCGCAGGGCGGCCAGAGGTGGATGCGGTGTATGGCATACCGCCCACCGTGGCCATTGAGCAGCGGCTGTCGCGCGGCGGGCGCAAGTCCACGGTGGGCACTACCACCGAGGTGTGGCACTTTTTACGGCTGCTCTACGTCAAGCTGGGCACGCAGCACTGCATCTACGATGGCGCGGCGGTGGAGCCGCAGTCGACGGACAGCATTGCGGCGCAGTTGCTCAAAACCTTTCGCGGGCAGCACATTGGTCTGCTGGCGCCATTGGTGTCAGGGCGCAAGGGCGTCTACACCGAGCTGGCCGATTGGGCGCGTCCGCGTGGCTTTACGCATTTGCGGGTGGATGGCAACTTCTTGCCGACCACGGCGTTTCCGCGCATTGACCGGTTTAAAGAACACAACATCGAGCTGCCTGTGGCCAGTCTGGATGTGAATCCGGCGCAAGAGGCGCAGCTGCGTGCCGCACTGGCCACCGCGCTGGTGCATGGCAAGGGTGTGGTGCATGTGCTGAGCGGTATGGACGGCCTGAAGGAATCCATGCTGGCGGGCACGTCAGCGGCTGGCATTGGCACCGTGCAGGTGTTCTCGACCAAGCGGGCGTGCCCGGTGTGCTCCACCTCGTATGTAGAACTCGACCCGCGCCTGTTCAGCTACAACAGCAAGCACGGCTGGTGCCCTGATTGCGTGGGCACCGGTGTGGCGTTGACCAAAGACCAGCGCAAGGTGTTTGACGATTCCGTAAAAGACGACGACAACAAGGGCCGTGAGCAAACTTTTGCCGAGGCCGATATTGAAGACCTGGTGGACGCCGCGTGCCCCACCTGCAAAGGCACGCGCCTGAACGCAATCGCCCGCGCGGTGCAGTTCAACGCGGTGGCTATTACCGATATTGCGCGCCTGAGCGTGTCCGACATCCGCAAGTGGGTGCAAACGCTGCAGGTGGCAGGCGGCATGACCGTGCGAGAGGCCGACATTGCGCGCGACCTGGTGCCCGAAATCCGCAGCCGCCTGGAGTTTCTGGAAGAAGTGGGCCTGGGCTATCTGACGCTGGACCGGGGTGCGCCTACGCTCAGCGGTGGCGAGGCGCAGCGCATCCGCCTGGCTGCACAGTTGGGCAGCAATTTGCAGGGTGTGTGCTACGTGCTGGACGAGCCCACCATTGGCCTGCATGCGCGTGACAACAAGATTTTGCTGGGCGCTTTGCGGTCCCTCAGCGACAAGGGCAACACGCTGGTGGTGGTGGAGCACGACGAGGAAACCATCCGCCATGCCGATCACATCATCGACATCGGCCCCAGCGCGGGCAAGCGGGGTGGGCGGCTGGTGGCCGAGGGTTCTGTGGCAGATATTCAGGCGGCGGGTGAGTCCCAGACGGGGCGCTACTTGTTGCATGCTATGCAGCACCCTATGGCGCTTCGGCGGTTTGTTGTGTCGTTTGAGGAGTCATTGGCGTTGGATGCGGCAGAAGCCGGTACGCCGGGAGCCTCATACGCAAGCTTCGCTAGCTCGAAATCGGCACCCGGCGTACCGGCTTCTGTCGCGGCTGCTGCGAGCGCGACGGTGGTCAAGGTACCTAACGGGAAAGCGGCCAAGGCGGCTGCGGTGGCTGCTGCCAACGCGGCAGCCAGCGTTGCCGCGAACGCTGAATTCGCCGACCGTGTGCGCACCAACGCCGCATTCGCAGCAGCGGGAGTCGTGCCTGCGGGTGACGATGTCAGCTACGCGTCTGAGGAACCCGCAGGCACGACTCCCGCTGCGAGCCCAGCACCAGCCGAACCCATTACGTGGCTCACAGTCAAAGGCGCCAACCTCCACAACCTGCAAAACGTAACCGCCCACATTCCCTTGAAGCGATTGGTCGCGGTAACCGGCGTCTCCGGCTCCGGCAAGTCGACATTGGCCAGGGATGTCCTCCTGACCAACGTGCAAGTCGTCGTACAAAAACGCAGCACCAAAGCCGGCCGCGATGCGCTCGAAGCGGGCGAAAAAATTGTGTGGATTGGCTGCGACGGCGTCTCCGGTTTCGAGACCATCGACCGCGTGCTCGAAGTCGATCAAACCCCCATCGGCAAAACCCCACGCAGCTGCCCCGCCACCTACATCGGCTTCTGGGACACCATCCGCAAACTCTTTGCAGACACGCTGGAGGCCAAGGCACGTGGTTACGCGGCCAATCGTTTCAGCTTCAATACCGGCGAAGGTCGCTGCCCCGGTTGCGAAGGGCAGGGCATTCGCACCATTGGCATGAGCTTTTTGCCCGACGTGAAAGTGCTGTGCGAAACCTGCAAAGGCGCGCGCTTCAACCCCGAGACATTGGCTGTGACCTGGCGGGGCAAAAGCATTGGCGATGTGCTGCAAATGGAGGTGGACGAAGCGGTGGACTTCTTCGCCGCCATGCCCAATATCGGCCATCCGCTGCAACTGCTCAAAGACGTGGGGCTGGGCTACCTCACGCTGGGCCAGCCATCGCCCACGCTCAGTGGTGGCGAGGCGCAGCGCATCAAGCTGGTGACCGAATTGTCCAAAGTGCGTGACGACATCACCAAGCGCGGAAACAAAGCGCCGCACACCCTGTATGTGCTGGATGAGCCCACCGTGGGCCTGCACATGGCCGATGTGGAAAAGCTCATCCATGTGCTGCACCGACTGGTGGGCGGCGGCCACAGCGTGGTGGTGATTGAGCATGATCTGGACGTGATTGCCGAAGCCGACTGGGTGATTGACCTGGGCCCGGATGGCGGCAACGCCGGTGGGCAAGTGGTGGCTGCGGCCACGCCCGAAGGCGTGGTTAAACTGGGCACACATACCGGCCAGGCGCTCAAAGCGGTGCTTGCACGGTAGCCACAAGGAGATTGTCATGACGACCCATGTACCCCAAAGCATTGACGGTCTGCCCCTGTTCCCCTGGGCTCCGTTCTGTTTCCCGGCGGCTTGTTGCCTCTGCGGATTTTCGAAGTGCGCTACCTCGACATGATCGGCAAGGCCTACAAGGCAGGAGCGCCGTTTGGCGTGGTCGCATTGACCGAGGGGCACGAGGTGCGTTAGCGTAAAAGACAAGAGTCGGGCAATGCAACCTCCCGGTGATGACTGCTTTGCCCATGAGCCCTTTCACGCCGTGGGCACACTGGCCACCATGCGAGCTGCATGCCGCCGTGGATGCTCTGTCAGAGTTCATCTGGCAGTTGCAGTCGCAGGGCGGTGGCGCAGGCACATGGCGGCACCTTCACTGTGCGCAATGCACATCCCGGAATTAACGTGTCTGTGAAATTGCTGCGGTAGCTGCTGGCTACGACGGGTTAATCGTCCTTCCCGTGACGATCCTTTTTGCCGTGCCCACCACGGCGATCTTCGTCGCCCCGGCGCTCGTCGTAACGTTCGCGAACCCAGTCTTCCTGCACAAAGTAGACCGGTTGACCGCACGCGTTATAGCGACTGCAGTGCTTGGCCCACTTCTTCTGGTGGCCTGGTGGCACATACAGGTACACCGGCTGCTGGTACACCGCCACGGCTGGCTGCGCAATGATGATTGGCTGGCTGTAAATCACACGGGGCTGGGGATAGTTGCCGATATCAATACGGCCATACACGCCCGGTTGGTTCACCCCGATGGAAACCCCCACGCTAGTCTGGGCAATGGCTGGAGCCAGGGCACACGCGGCCAAGGCAAGTGCTACGAGTTTTTTCATTTCAGTTCTCCATGTCAATAGATATATTTAACGGCTGAGCCGGGTGCCATGGCTACCCGAAATTGCAACAAACTGTAGGAATGCAACCTTGCCCATCCCCGCGACTGGTCGTGTGGCACTGTTGGCTCGGTCCATTTCCACCAGCAACCCGACATCGGTTGGGGTGTGCTTTACACTTAGAACTTATCTGTAAATAATGGTTATGTCCAGTTTGATTTTTCTGAGCGCCATGATCGATGCGGCCAAATGGTTTAGCGCACCAAAGCTGCGATCAAGCTTCTCGTATCGCACCAGCAGCTTGAGAAATCGGTTGAACCCACTGTGCGCCACTTCGACAATCCAGCGACGGGCCTTCTTCTTGGGGTCGCGTTTGAGTTCGTCGGCCTCTTGCCCCCGCCCTTTGACATGAGGGATGTACCCATGCTTCTTGATGATCGCCAATGCAGGCGCTCCGGTGTAGCCAGCATCAGCGCAAAGGTGTTTGCTTCACCGTTTGGGTGGTTGCGGTCGCTTGACTACGATGGCATCAAGCACGGCTTCGAGTCGGGATACGTCATGCCGATTGGCTCCGGTCACGACGAGCGACAACGGGACGCCACGACCGTTCACCAGTAAATGGCGCGTGCTCCCGTTTTTTTTCCTGGTCCGTTGGATTGGGTCCAGCAGTTGATTGCGCCGTGGGTGCTTTCATCATTGCGCCGTCAATGCTTTGCCATCGCCAGGCGATGCCTTCAAAGTCATCGTACTCGGCAAGCCCGCTCTTCCATAGATCCTCAAAAACCCCTGCCTTCTCCCACTCCAAAAATCTGGCGTGAATCGCGCTGGCACTGCCAAACCGCTCAGCCGGGAGTGCCTTCCATTGGCAGCCTGTACGCAACACATAAACAATGGCCTCAAAGACAAGCCGGGGATCTTTGGGCTTGCGTCCGCCACCGGCCTTGCGGGCGTAGCTTTGATCTGCCAAGCGTTGGTGTATTGGAATCAGCGGCTCTACGCGCTTCCAGAATTCATCTGTCACTTCCCATGATTTGGCTTTTGCCATCGTTACTCCAAACGCGGTCCTCGCGCATGGATCGTGATTATTCTCTATTTACGGATAAATTCTTGGGCTGAACAGTGACGAAAATAGACAGGTGCTCCACCGCAACAGAGGTTAGGTGGCACCCTTGGATACTTCGAGCATAAAATTTACTTGCAACAATGGATGCGCTGGACGTACAACTGAACATGCGTTGGATACCAAGTTTTTCTGTTCGTTTAAAGTCCATAACCAGTGTGTTTGTTGCAATCGTCATACTGCAGTTCGCTACTACACTGGTCAGCATTGAAATACTCGCTTCAGTACGCGCATACGTGGCGGCAGAAAGCTTGTACTCCAAGGGGCAAAAAGATGCCTTGCTCCAACTTCAATCCTATGAGCGGGAGCACTCGGAGGCTAACTACCAGCGCATTTTAATGGCTTTGGAAATCCCAGAGGGAGACAGGAAGGCACGCTTAGCCCTGTTACAAGCAGCTCCGGATTGGGCATTGGCGCGTGAAGGGTTTCTGGCGGGACAGAGTCATAGCGACGACGTGGACAAAATGATTCGCATGTTTGTGTTCGGTCAAAACGTTCCTGTCATGGCACGGGCCATAATGATTTGGGGAGAGGCTGATGACACTGTCGCCGAAATCCGAAAACTGGTCGAATCTGCGCACCAACGGGTACTTAGCGGACGGGACACAGCAAAAATCTTCGAGCAGATCGCCGATCGAATGCCGAATCTGAACGAACGTTTGACAGGTCTTGAGCGTGACTTTTCAGAACAACTGGGTGAGGCGTCGCGACAAATACAAAGGGTGTTATTCGGACTAAATCTGTTTGTTGCGACAGCGCTGATAGCGATGGGGGCAACCTACATACGAAAAGCGCTGAATGCACAGCGTCAGAAGGAAACAGAAATGACGCAGCTCGTCCATGCGGTGGGCGATGGTTTGCTCACGGTGGATGGCGAACTGAAGGTCGTATTATTTAACAAGGCGGCAGAGAAAATATTTGGATGCCCCGCATCCGATGCAAAGGGATCACCGATTGCACGATTCATTCAGAGCGGGATACCGGTCTTCCCCCGCGCACTACCGGCCAACGATATTGATCTTATCCACGAATTGATCGGAAAAAATACTGAGGGGCAAACTCTACACATAGAGGCGTCGATGGCGTCAATGGGCATGCTGCAGGGAACGTATTTAATAATAGTATGCCGCGATGTCACTGAACGTAAATTAGTGCGCGAAAGCGAACACTTGCAGCAAAATCGACGTACTGTTGAACTAACACGCAAGACTTTGACGGATGCATTGACCGGCTTGCCCAATCGAGAGGGCCTTGAGCATAACCTTAACGAGAAAGTAGCCAGTGCGCAAAAGGGGGGCCGATCATTCTCGGTCCTGTTCTTGGACCTGGACGGATTCAAGTCGGTGAACGACACCTATGGGCACCTAGAAGGCGATGAGTTGCTAAAACAAGTGTCTAATCGTTTCCGCGATGTTTTGCGACAGCGAGACTTGGTCTTCCGTGTGAGTGGCGATGAATTTGTAATTATTACAGACGAAGTGGGCTACGCCAATCTTGAAGTGCTGGCTAATCGGATTTTGAGAGAGGTTCGACGGCCTTTCACTTTACTTGCCGCCACTGCAGGCATCACTGTCAGCGTTGGCGTGGCGCAATATCCGGAAAATGGGAGAGACCCGCACTCCTTGCTACTTGTTGCAGATGCGTCGATGTACAAAGCAAAGAACAGTGGCAAAAACCAATATTACCTTGGAGCCTCTTGCAAAACCCCAAATTCGAGCTGATTTATTTCATAAAGTGGTGCGAAAAAAGAGAAGTAGGCGGCCATTTCTGGCACGATGGAGTCAACCAAAACGACACCGTAACCCCTGCATCATGCATAGTACTAAATCCCAAATGATCATGCATCGCTGGAACGCCATCCAGCACGAATTGGTCCCCGCAATTTTTTAGTTTCGCCAGAGGCTCTGTGAGATTCACTTTAGCCTGCGGCCAAGCCCGAAGCGGTGGTTAAGCTGGGTACGCACACGGGTGTGGCGCTGGCGGCTGTGCTGGATCGGTAGGGCTAGAGGCACATTTCATGCATAAAACACTCCTACTTTTGCCCGGGCTCATGTGCGATGCCGCCGTCTGGGCACCCCAGGTGCAGGCACTTGCTGGCCTGGCCCGCTGCGTCGTGCCGGCGTACGGTTTGCAAGACTCGCTCACCACTATGGCCGAGCAGGTGCTGGCCAGCGCACCCACCGCCACATTTGCGATTGCGGGCCACTCCATGGGCGGGCGGATTGCGCTGGAGGTAATGCGGCTGGCGCCCGAGCGCGTGGAGCGCCTGGCCCTGCTGGCGCTGGTCCGCGAGCAGGGCATGCGGGTCATGGGTGCGCATTGGGCGCGTGCCATGGTGCACCCCCGTGTGCTGGGAACCCCGTTGTTTGGCGCGGTGCTGGACATGCTGGAGCGCAGCAGCCCCAACCAGTTTGCCGCGCAGATCAACGCCTTGCTGACCCGGGCTGACGCCGCCGACGTGCTCCCGGACATCGCCTGCCCCACGCTGGTTTTATGCGGCAGGGAGGACATCTGGAGCCCACCCGAACAGCACCAAGTCATCGCCGCTGCCATTGCGGGCGCAACCCTGTGCGTGATCAAGCGCTGCGGCCACATGGCGACCGTGGAGCGACCTGACGAGGTGAATGCTGCTTTGGTGGCGTGGCTGAGTCAAAGCCAATGAGTAAAGACCTTCTACCCCTGATCGCATCCCTCCGCGCTTTTGCCCAGGAGCGTGACTGGCAGCAGTTTCATACGCCCAAGAACCTGGCCTGTGCCCTGTCGGTGGAGGCGTCCGAGTTGCTGGAGCATTTTCAGTGGCTCACCGACGCGCAGAGCCAGGCCATCGCGGGCGACAAGAAACGCGAAGTCGCGGCCGAGGCAGCCGATGTATTCCTCTACCTTTTGCAGTTGTGCGACACGCTGGACATCGACCTGATGGCCGCCGCACGCGACAAGATAGAAGTTAACTGCGAAAAATACCCCGTAGCCACCGCGCGTGGCAACGCCAAAAAGTACACCGAAATCTGAGTTCCCACCATGATCACCTTCTACAACCACCTCCACGCCCAGCACCAGGGCAAGCTGGAAATGTTTCGCGGCGAACTGGTTCCCTGCTTTGAAGTGCCCGCGCGTGCGGACCACGTGCTGGCTGAATTGCAACGCCGCAAACTGGGCACGGTGCAGCAGCCCCACGCGTTTTGACGATGGTGCACTGGCGCGCATCCACAGATCGCGTTATCTTGACTTTCTGGCCACGGCCTGGGACGACTGGGTCGCGCTGGACCCCGCCAACGCCCAGCGCGATGCGCTGCAGGAACCTGGGTGGCGGCGCGTGCGGGTGCGCACTGCGCGCTCAGCGCAGCGCAACAACTGGTGCAGGGCGGCCGCGCATCCTTTGCCCTGAGCCGCCCGCCGGGTCACCATGCGGGGATGGATTTTTAAGCTTTATTGCCAATGGCCATATCCCAATCCGGCTCAGTATCCACACCCTCGCCCTGCTCCTGCGTACCACAGTCGTTCCAAAGCGGCGGCCCGCGTGCCGGGGTGATGCGAGCAGGTTCGCTGCCCACCCCTATGTGCTCCAGGATCTTGTGGATGTCACTGCCGCTCGCAAGGGCGAATTCGGTGCCAGAACGCCGTAGTAGCGGTGCCGCTGCGTGCGGGGCGAGCCAAGCCAAGCAAAGCAAAGCAA
>JAYTRR010000196.1:0-30255 GCA_043746005.1 Burkholderiales bacterium | reverse complement strand
AGCAGCAACCGGCTGATCGGGCGCGGCTACCTGGAGATGACCGGGTACGCGACGGCCATACGGCTATAACGGACAAAAAAAACCCGCCTGCAGCGGGTTCTTTGCTAAAGCACGACGACTTACTTGAGCGACAAAACCCAAGCAGCTAGTTTCTTGGAGTCTGCTTCATTGACTTGCGCATTGGCCGGCATCGGCACGGGGCCCCAAACACCTGAGCCGCCTTTGATGATCTTGGCAGCCAGCATGTCGGCAGCCTTGGCGTCGCCCGCGTACTTCTTGGCGACGTCCTTGTAAGCAGGGCCGACCAGCTTCTTGTCCACTGCATGGCAGGCCATGCAGTTCTTGGACGTGGCCAAGGCCAGATCGGCAAATGCGGGCGTGGTCACGGCAAATGTGGCAACGACTGACAAAGCGGCCAAAAGAGTGCGTTTCATTGATATTCCTCGTGGATGGATGATGGAAGACTTGAGCGGATGCGTCACAGCCCTTGAACGGGTGAGTGGCAACTCTGGTTGACCACACTGCGGCGTGAGAATAGCAGAACCCGCTGGCGATGCAATTGAACTACATTAGGTTAAGGCACGCTCTTCGCACCACTGGAAAGCAGGGCATTCCTTCAGCAACTCCACGCTTCACCCCCACCTGACACTTATGACTACTGAGCGCGCCAAGTCGCAAAACCCCAAATCACTGTCCGGGCTGGTACCCTTTTTACGACCCTACCGCATCCGCATTGGACTGGCGCTGGTATTTCTAGTCATGGCAGCTGTCGCCACACTGGCATTTCCACTGGCATTGCGCAGCTTGATTGACGGGGGTTTGGTGCAAACCGACAAGGGTCAGCAGGTGATGGCTTTGCGCGAGCATTTCGCCGCCCTGTTTGCCGTGGCCGTGGCGCTCGGCCTGTTTTCTGCCGCGCGCTTTTATATGGTGAGCTGGCTGGGCGAACGCGTGACCGCTGACCTGCGCAATGCGGTCTACAGCCATGTGTTGGACCAAAGCCCCGAATTTTTTGAAACCACCCAAACTGGCGAGGTGCTGTCGCGCCTCTCCGCCGACACCACACTGGTGCAAACCGTAGTGGGCTCGTCTTTGAGCATGGGGCTGCGCAACCTGGTCATGGGAATAGGCGCGCTTGGCATACTGGTGTGGACCAACCCCTATGTGATGTTCCAGGTGCTGGGGGTACTGGTGCTTATCGTGTTGCCCAGCCTGTGGTTTGGCCGCCGGGTGCGCAAACTGTCTCGCGCCAGCCAGGATCGTATTGCCGACTCGAGTTCAATCGCCGCCGAAGTGCTCAACGCCATTCCGGTCGTGCAAAGCTACACGGCAGAAGGGCGCGAAGCCAAACGATTCATTACCTCGACTGACAACGCGTTTGACACCGCCGTGCGGCGTTCCAAGGCACGCTCTGTGTTGGTCGCTTTCATTATCATTGCCACGTCAGCAGCGCTTCTGTGGGGTCTGTACCAGGGAACCCAAGCGGTCGTAGCGGGACGCATTTCTGCGGGGCATCTGGGGCAAACCGTGGTGTACGTCATCATTCTGGCAAGTGCGTTCGCCATCCTGGGCGAGGTGTACGGCGACTTGCTGCGCGCCGCTGGTGCCACCGAACGCCTGATGGAGTTGCTGAATAGCCAATCGCCCATCGTTTCACCGGAGAATCCGGCTGTAGCCCCTGTCCCTGTTGCGGGAAGCGCTATCAAATTCGAAGCAATCCAGTTTCATTACCCATCCCGTCCGCAGCAGCCCGCCTTGTCGGACTTCTCGCTGGACATCCAGCCAGGCCAGACCATCGCCATTGTCGGCCCCAGCGGTGCAGGCAAGAGCACGGTGTTTCAGTTGCTGCTGCGCTTTTACGATCCGCAGTCCGGGCGCATTGTGCTGGACGGAACGAGCACACGCGAAATGTCGCTGGGCGACCTGCGCCAGCGCGTTGGAATCGTGCCTCAGGATGCCGTTATTTTTTCCAGCAGTGCCATGGAAAACATTCGCTACGGCAAGCCTGAGGCTACCGATGCCGAGGTCATGGCTGCGGCCCACGCAGCCTTTGCCCACGAGTTCATTACCGCCCTGCCAGAGGGGTACAACACCTTCCTGGGTGAACGTGGACTGCGGCTCTCGGGCGGGCAACGGCAGCGCATCGCCATTGCCCGGGCCATGTTGAAGAACCCCCCACTGCTCTTGCTCGACGAAGCCACCAGCGCACTGGACGCCGAGAGCGAGCGCATGGTTCAGGCTGCACTGGAATCAGCCATGCGGGATCGGACCACGCTGGTTATTGCGCACCGGCTGGCCACCGTTCAAAAGGCAGACCTGATCGTGGTGCTGGACCACGGACGGTTGGTGGAACAAGGTACCCACGCCGAGCTGGTGGCCCGCGGTGGCGTCTACGCAGGCCTGGCGGCCTTGCAATTCAACGCGTGATCGATGAACGGCAGGCGGCGAGTCGCATCGTCAACATCAGCACGTAACTATTAATTTATTGCATAACCCAAGAATATCTTGGCCTTAGACAGGGTGACCGGCCAAGCCTACAGTGCGGGGCTTGAACCCCTCCACAAGGAAACCCATGTCGAATAGCCCCCGCCCTTCCAGCTCCGTTGCCGCATTGGCCGCGTCCCAGCCAAACCATGCGCTACCTTCTTACTTGCAGGCCGACAATCTGGGGCCTTGGGGCATCTATCTTCAGCAAGTTGATCGTGTCATCCCCTACCTCGGACATCTCGCACGCTGGGCAGAAACACTCAAACGTCCCAAACGTGCGCTGATCGTGGATGTACCGATTAACCTGGACAACGGCACCGTGGCTCACTTTGAGGGCTACCGGGTTCAACACAACACCTCGCGCGGACCCGGTAAAGGCGGTGTTCGCTTTCACCAGGATGTCACGCTGTCGGAAGTGATGGCTCTCTCTGCGTGGATGTCCATCAAGAATGCAGCGGTCAATGTGCCCTATGGCGGCGCCAAGGGTGGTATTCGTGTGGACCCCAAGACCCTCTCCATGGGTGAACTGGAGCGCATGACGCGGCGTTACACCAGCGAAATTGGCATCATCATCGGACCGACCAAAGACATTCCTGCTCCTGACGTCAATACCAACGAGCAAATCATGGCGTGGATGATGGATACCTACTCCATGAATGAAGGTGCCACATCCACCGGCGTTGTGACCGGCAAACCAGTAGATCTAGGGGGCTCGCTGGGCCGAAGGGACGCGACCGGGCGGGGAGTCTTCACAGTGGGTACGGAAGCGGCGCAACACATTGGACTGGATATAGCCACATCCAAAGTGGCCGTGCAGGGCTTTGGCAATGTGGGCGGCGTGGCTGCGCGCCTGTTTTCCCAGGCCGGTGCGCGGGTGGTTGCGGTGCAAGACCATGGCGGCACCCTCTACCGGGAAGCGGGGCTCGATGTGCCAGCGTTGCTGGCCCATGTGGCTGCGCATGGGTCTGTGGCCGGCTTCACCCAGGCGGAAGTGATTCCGAATGACATGTTTTGGGACGTGGAGTGCGACATCCTGATTCCTGCAGCGCTGGAGCAACAAATCACCGCGGCCAATGCCGGGCGCATCCGGGCTAGGCTCATCATCGAAGGTGCCAATGGACCGACCACACCCGCCGCGGACGACATCCTGCAGGAACGCAACATACTGGTGCTGCCCGATGTGATTGCGAACGCCGGGGGGGTCACCGTCAGTTATTTTGAATGGGTGCAGGATTTCTCAAGCTTCTTCTGGAGCGAAGACGAGATCAACGCCCGGCTGGTGCGAATCATGAAAGAAGCCTTCGCAGGCGTGTGGCAGGTGTCGCAAGACCATGAGGTCACGTTGCGCACGGCGACCTTTATCGTCGCTTGCAAACGCATTCTCCACGCCAGAGAGCTTCGCGGTCTCTATCCTTGAGCCGCGACTACTGAAGAGGGCCTTTCAAGGCCTTCGGGAGGACGAAGGGTACGACATCAATGCCCTCTTCCATGAGCGAGAGCGCCTCGTCGCGGGTCGCGGTACCACGTATGCCACGCTCGTCCGCCTCCTGGTAGTGCATTTTGCGGGCCTCCTCTGCGAACCGACTGCCAACGTCCGTGGTGTTGGCCACCACTTGGCGGGCCAGATCAAACCACGCTGCGGCGAACATCTGGTCTGCATTGGCAGGCGACCGCATCTGCTGTTTTCCGTATGAAGGTGCCCGGCCTCCAGAAAGATTCAAACGCGGTGCGCTCAGTCTTTTGACAACGGAAGCATTCCCGCATACCGGGCACTGCACCATCGATTTTTCACACTGCGCCAGGAAATCTTCCTCAGAACCAAACCAGCCTTCGAACGCATGGCCGTGATCACACTGCAAGTCCAGGACTTTCATAGACTGGATTGTGAGCGATCCGAAGGAACCGCGGCATGCTGCCAGTCCAGCACCCACGCGCCGCTGAGCACGTTTTGCAACCAGAGTGCGCCGGTAAGCGTTTTTGCATCGGTCACTTTGCCTTGCTTGCACCACTGAAGCAGCTCGGCAGGTGTGGCACTGAAGACATCCAGGAACTCTCCATCGTCCAGTTTGCGCTCGCCCAAAGCAAGGTGCCGGGCAAACCAGATGTCGATGAATTCTGTGGAATAGGAAATAACCGGGTGCAATACCCCCGCACGCGCCCACTCCCGGGCGCTGTAGCCGGTTTCTTCCTGCAACTCGCGTTGGGCACATGCCAGAACAGACTCCCCGGCGTCCAGCTTTCCGGCAGGAAACTCGATCATGACCTGGCCTACCGGGTAGCGGAACTGTCGCTCCAGCACCACGCGCAAGTTACCCTGCTCGTCGGCCAGCAAGGGAATGATCATCACCGCACCCGGGTGAATCACGAACTCCCGGGTTGCTGAACCACCGTCGGGCAGCACAACAGTGTCCCTAAACGCGTGTAAAAAATCGCCTTTGAGAATTTCCTGGCGTGAAACTCTGTGCTCAACCAGATGCTGATCATCGCTCATGCCAGGTTACCCATGCTACCGGTTGCGCATCACAAGATAGCGGTACACGAACCCGGGGAAAGCAAAGGTCAGAAACAAAAACACCGTGATGGCGTAGAACTCCCAAGTCTGGGGAGCAATCTGGCCAGCCCGCCGCTCGAACGCAAGGCCTACAAGGCCAGCTAACAGGTAGCAAACTAGCAACTCGAACGCACGCAACCCCAATGTTTTCGGCTTCTGCAAGGGGATAACGCCCAAACCACGCAGCGTCAAAAATGGCAAGTTAGCCAAAGCCAACGCCAAGAGCACGACAACCCAAACCAAGAACGAGGTACTCACAATGATCAAGTACCCAGCATTTGCCGGATCGCGTTCCCGCACAAAGCCAGCAGTCCACTCGGGAACAGTCCCAGCACGAGAATCAGGGTGCCATTGATGCAAAGAACGATACGTACATCTAGGGGGGCGACCACACTGCTTGCGGTGATTGGAACGTCAAAATACATGACTTTGATCACGCGCAGGTAGTAAAACGCGCCGATCAGGGACATCATGACCGCGAAAACTGCCAACGTTATGGAGAACACCTGCCCGGAAGCGATCAACGCCTGCAACACAGCCAGCTTGGCGTAAAAACCCACCAGTGGAGGAATACCAGCCAGCGATAGTAGACTCACCGCCATCACTGCGGCATACAAGGGACTGCGCTGATTCAGACCAGACAGGTCCGCGATCTCTTCGCTTTCGAACCCTTCTTGCGACAGGAGCAGCAAGATGCCGAAACTGGCAAGCGTGGTCAAAACATAGGTGATGACGTAAAACATGGCCGAGCTGTAGGCGTTGGCAGCAAAAGACAAGGCATCACCATTGACCACGCCAGACATCACGCCCAGCAAGACAAAACCCATTTGTGAAATGGTGGAGAACGCAAGCATGCGCTTGACGTTGGTTTGAGCGATTGCGGCCAGATTGCCCACCAGCAATGAACAGACAGACAGCACCATAAGCATTTGCTGCCAGTCAACCGCCAGCGGCAACATGCCTTCCACCAGAAGACGCATCGTGATTGCGAACGCGGCAAGCTTCGGGGCGCCACCGATCATCAATGTGACTGCTGTGGGCGCACCCTGATAGACATCGGGAATCCACATGTGGAACGGAACGACACCCAACTTGAACGCGAGGCCGGCAACCATAAACACCAGACCAAACACCAGAACCTGATGGCGGACCTGACCCGAGGCAATCGCTCGAAACACGGCATTGACATCCAGTGAACCGGTCGCCCCGTACATCATCGACATGCCGTACAGCAGGAAGCCTGAGGCCATGGCACCCAGGACAAAGTACTTCATGGCCGCTTCAGTAGCGGTCGTGTTGTCACGACGCAATGCGACCAGTGCATAGCTTGAAAGGGTTAACAACTCCAGACCCATGTAGATCACCAGGAAGTTGTTTCCAGAAATCATGACAAACATGCCCAGCAGGGCAAACAGACTGAGGGTAAACAGTTCGCCTCCGCGCAACATGTCGCGGTGTGCGGCGTACGGCCGCCCATACACCAGGGTGACCATGACGGCAAGCGTAGCGAAGCATTTAAGCCAGTTCCCCATGGAATCGCTAACCACCATGTTCCCAAAACCGTAATGGGTCGCTGCACCAAGTGCCAGATCGCCTTGCAGTAATGCCACCACAGCCAGCGTCAGCAGCGTGAGCGCGTAGGTCAATCCGCGCATCGGCGTCTTCACCCCAAGGTCAATGAGCGCAATAGCGCAGGCCATGACCATCAGAATCATTTCAGGATAGGCTGTGATCCAACTGAGTTTGTCAATCATCGTTCGTCTCTCGCTTCAGTTTGATCAGTTCAGTTTGGAAATTGCAACATGCTTGAGCAATTGCGCTACTGAAACATCCATCACGTCAGTGAATGGCTTGGGGTAGACCCCCATCCACAATACCGCGGCAGCAAGAAGTCCCAACATCAGAAATTCACGCGCATTGATGTCGACAAGTGCCTTGACGTCGTCGTTGGCCACGGGACCCAAGTAGACCCGCTTGAACATCCACAAGGTATATGCAGCACCAAATATCAGTGCACTAGCGGATGCAAACCCGATCCAGAAGTTGAACTTGACGGCACCCAAAATCACCATCCACTCACCTACAAATCCAGCGGTTCCCGGCAAGCCGCAATTGGCCATGGCAAAGAACAGCGCGAAAGCGGCAAACTTTGGCATGGTGTTCACAACACCGCCATAGCTGGCAATCTCACGGGAATGCACGCGGTCATACAACACACCAATCGAAAGGAACATGGCGGCCGAGACAAATCCGTGGGCAATCATTTGTACAACGCCACCGGCCACGCCGAGGTCATTGAAGATGAAGAAGCCAAGTGTCACAAACCCCATGTGAGCGACAGATGAGTAAGCGACGAGTTTCTTCATGTCTTGCTGAACCAGCGCGACCAGGCCCACATAAACCACGGCAATGATGGAAAGCGTAATCATCAGCCATGCCCACTCATGGGCCGCATCGGGTGCGATGGGCAACGAAAAGCGCAAGAAGCCGTATGCGCCGAGCTTCAGCATGATGGCTGCCAAAACAGCAGAACCACCTGTCGGCGCCTCGACGTGTACATCTGGCAACCATGTGTGTACCGGCCACATGGGAACTTTGACAGCGAATGCCGCAAAAAAGGCGAAGAACAGCAGCGTCTGAGTCCGACCGTCCAGAGGCATTGCGTGCCAAACCGAGAGATCAAAACTGCCACCCGACTTGGTGTACAGAAAGATGAGCGCGATCAACATCAACAAGGAGCCAAGCAAGGTGTACAGGAAGAACTTGAACGCTGCGTAAATCTTGTTGGGCCCGCCCCAGATGCCGATGATCAGGTACATCGGAATCAGCGTAGCCTCGAAAAACACATAGAACAGAAGTCCGTCCAACGCACAAAAGACACCAATCATCAAGCCGCTCAGTATGAGAAAAGCGCCCATGTATTGATTCACGCGCCGGGTAATGACTTCCCAACCGGCGATGATCACGACTACATTGATAAATGCGGTCAACAAGACGAACCAAAAGGATATCCCGTCTACGCCAAGGTGGTAATTCACATTGAATCGCTCAATCCAGGGCGCTTTTTCAACAAACTGCATCGCTGCAGTCGCCGTATTGAACTGTCCATACAGTGGCAATGTCACCAGGAAACTGACGATCGCACCGATCAGAGCGACCCACCGAACCGAACGCACCTGGTCGTCACGACCCAATGCCAGCAAGACAACACCGAACGCAATAGGCGTCCAGATCGCAAGGCTCAACAATCCCATATTCGTTTTCTCCTACTTGAGCCAGACAAAATACGTCATGAGCACAAAAATACCCAAGATCATGGCGAGCGCGTAGTGGTAGAGATAACCAGTCTGCACCTTGCGCACCACGCCCGAAACCCAGCCCACCAACTTCCATGATCCGTTGACCAGGGTTCCATCAATGATTGCCTGGTCTCCTACTTTCCACAGCCCCATACCTAGTGCGCGCGCTCCCCGCGCAAGGACGTTTTCATTGAACCAGTCGAGGTAATACTTGTTTTCCAGCAGCGTGAAAAGGGGCATGGCATTGCGCTTGATCGCTGTCGGCAACGCGGGATTGACCATGTACATGTAGTACGCCGTAGCCACCCCTGACACCGCAAGCCAAAGAGGCAAACTGGTGAAAGCGTGCACGGCCATCTGAAGCGGGCCATGGAACGCATGGGCCAAGTCCTCCATGGTTGGATGCTTTTCGAGGTTCACGAAAATCGCATCCTTGAAAAAATCACCAAACAGCATGGGGCCAATGGTCAGGTAACCGATTACAACTGACGGAATTGCCAGAAGAATTAGGGGCACCGTAACCACCCAAGGGGACTCGTGGGGTGCGTGATGCGTATCGTGATGTCCATGCTCATCATGGTGATGGTGCGCATCAGGATTTTGATCAAAGCGCTCTTTGCCGTGGAACACCAGAAAATACATCCGGAACGAATAGAAGGCCGTTACAAACACGCCAGCCAGAACCGCGAAGGATGCGAAACCAGCAGCAGGCAAATGGCTTTCGTGAACCGCTTCAATGATGCTGTCTTTCGAATAGAACCCGGAGAAGAATGGCGTGCCGATGAGCGCAAGGGAGCCCAGCAGGGAGGTAATCCAGGTAATAGGCATGTACTTTTTCAAACCACCCATCCAGCGGATGTCCTGGTTGTGGTGAACGCCCATGATGACGGAGCCAGCCGCAAGGAACAACAAGGCCTTGAAGAAGGCATGCGTCATAAGGTGGAAAACTGCCACAGAATAGGCGGACGCGCCGAGGGCTACCGTCATGTAACCCAACTGGGAAAGCGTCGAATAGGCAACTACCCGCTTGATGTCATTCTGGATAATTCCCAAAAAGCCCATGAACAGCGCTGTGATCGATCCAATGATCAAGATGAAGTTCAGTGCCGTATCGCTGAGTTCAAACAATGGCGACATACGTGCCACCATAAAAATACCCGCCGTCACCATGGTCGCGGCATGAATCAATGCCGAGATAGGCGTAGGACCTTCCATTGAGTCCGGCAACCAGACGTGCAACGGGAACTGCGCCGACTTTCCCATGGCACCGATAAACAGACAAATACAAATCACGGTAACCAACATCCAGTCAGTACCCGGAAAACTCATTTGGGCTAGCTCTGCAGCCTTTCCAAATGCTTCCGTGTAATTCAGTGTTCCCGCAAAAGCCGCAATCAGTCCGATACCAAGGATGAATCCAAAATCACCCACCCGATTGACAAGGAATGCCTTCATGTTGGCAAAAATGGCTGTCGGCTTATTGAACCAGAATCCGATCAGCAGGTAAGACACAAGCCCTACCGCTTCCCAACCGAAAAACAACTGGAGCATGTTGTTGCTCATCACCAGCATCAACATCGAGAAAGTAAACAGGGAGATATAGGAGAAGAAGCGGTTGTACCCGTCGTCCTCTTCCATGTAGCCGATGGTGTAGAGGTGAACCATCAGGGACACAAAGGTAACCACACACATCATCATGGCGGTCAGACCGTCCACCAGGAAGCCTACTTCCATCTTGAGACCACCAACGACCATCCAGGTGTAGAGGGTCTCATTGAACCGTGCGCCGTCAAGCGCCACTGATTTCAGGGTCATTACCGACACGACAAAGGCAACCAGAACGCCAAGAATGGTCAGCGAATGACTCAGACGCCGTCCAATCCAGTTACCGCCAAATTGGGTCCCAAACACGCCTGCAAGTATCGACCCCAATAGGGGTGCCAAAGGAACGACCAGCAGCGTTGAAGCAGAAAGGGTTTGACTCATCTTGATTAACCCTTGAGCGTATTGAGTTCGTCCACACTGATGCTGGACTTGTTGCGAAACAGAAGCACCAGAATGGCCAATCCAATAGCCGACTCAGCCGCAGCAACTGTCAATATGAAAAACACAAATATCTGACCCTGCATGTCATGCAGGTAATAAGAAAATGCTACAAAGTTAGTGTTAACGGCAAGCAGCATCAGTTCAATAGCCATCAGCAACACGATGAGATTGCGTCGATTCAAAAAGATACCAACCACCGACAATGCAAAGAGCATCGCTCCCAGCGACAAAAAGTGTCCTAGTGTCAAAGTCATACTTTTTTCTCCCCTTCGGATACCGTTGCGGCGGGCTCTGCCACGGCAGATTGGGTCGCCGCCATCTTGAGAACGGTCATGCGGTCACGGGCTTTAACCTTCACCTGATCACCCGGGCTGACATACTTGCTGTCTTTGCGAGCCCGTAAGGTCAATGCAATGGCAGCGATCATCGCAACCAGCAAGATTGCTGCTGCAACTTCAAGCGGATAGATGTACTGGGTGTACAAGAGCTTACCAAGCTCATGGGTGTTGGAGACTTGCGTCATCCCAGGTGCCACGCCCACAACCATGCGGGAGTCATCCACTACCCGGAATCCACCCATCAGCACGCCGGCCATTTCAAGCGCGATGATCACACCAACGACGGCCGCGAGAGGAAAATGAGTCCAAAAACCAATGCGCAAATTTTCCACATTGATGTCCATCATCATCACGACAAACAAGAAAAGTACCATAACCGCCCCAACGTAGACCAATACGAGTGTGATGGACAGAAACTCTGCTTTCAGCAACATCCAGATCATGGCCGCCTGAAAGAAGGTGAGTACCAAAAAGAGGGCAGCATGTACAGGATTGCGCGCTGTTATGACGCGAAATGCAGCGAACAGCAACACTGCTGAAAACGCGTAAAACAGACCGGTCGTGACACTCATGATTCAAATTCTTTCTTGCGACGGATCAGCGGTATTTGGCGTCAGCCTGTCTGTTGGCTGCAATCTCGTTCTCGTAACGGTCGCCCACCGCCAACAGCATGTCCTTGGTGAAATACAAATCACCACGTTTTTCACCGTGGTACTCAAGGATGTGCGTTTCCACGATGGAGTCCACGGGACAACTCTCTTCGCAAAAGCCGCAAAAAATACACTTGGTCAGATCGATGTCGTAGCGGGTAGTGCGACGGGAACCGTCTGCCCTAACGTCTGATTCAATGGTGATCGCCATCGCTGGGCAGACTGCCTCACACAACTTGCAGGCAATACAACGCTCTTCACCATTTTCATAACGGCGCAGGGCATGCAGACCACGAAACCGGGGCGATAACGGCGTCTTTTCTTCAGGGAATTGAACTGTCACCTTTCGACGAAACGCATAACGACCTGTCAGCGCCATGCCTTTTAGCAACTCCACCAGCAGGAAGCTGTAGAGAAAGTCCTTGATTGAAAACGCAGAAGGCATACGGGTCACAGTGTTTGTAGACATGGTCGAATTTTCCTACTTCCAGATATTGAAGGAAGTCTGCATCCACGCGCCCACTACAACCAGCCAGACGAGGGTGACCGGAATAAAAATCTTCCAGCCCAAACGCATGATCTGGTCATAACGAAAACGAGGGAAAGTCGCCCTAACCCAAATGAACAAGCTCACAACCGCACAGGTTTTGAGACCCAGCCAAATCCAGCCTGGGATCCAGTTCACCACCTCACTGTCGATAGGAGAAATCCATCCACCGAGGAACATGATCGCAGCCAAAATGGACACGAGCCACATGTTGGCGTACTCAGCGAGATAAAACATCGCGTAAGACATGCCAGAATACTCGACCATGTGTCCGGCGACGATTTCTGCTTCGCCCTCAACCACGTCAAAAGGGTGGCGGTTCGTTTCGGCCATACCCGAGATGACATACACCACAAAGATGGGTAGCAGGGGCAACCAGTTCCAGGACAGGAAGTTCAGGCCCATGTGGGCAAAGTAGCCCTTGCCTTGGCCCGTAACAATGTCCGTCATATTCATGCTTGCAGACACCATCAGGACCACGATCAGGCAGAAGCCCATTGCGATTTCATAGCTGACCATCTGCGCAGACGCCCGCAATGCACCCAGAAAAGCGTACTTGGAGTTGGATGCCCACCCCGAAATCACGACCCCATAAACTTCCATGGAAGTGATCGCCATCACGAACAGCAAGCCGGCATTCACATTTGCCAACGCCACATCCGGCCCGAAAGGAATGACAACCCATGCAGCCATAGCAGGCATGATGGTCAATACCGGACCAATAAAAAACAGTCCCTTGTTGGCAGCTGCCGGAACCAGAATCTCTTTCGTCAGCAGCTTCAAAGCATCCGCGATAGGCTGCAAAAGCCCCCATGGACCCACGCGATTAGGGCCAATACGTACCTGAATCCAACCCAGAAACTTTCGTTCCCACAAGGTCAAATAGGCGACCGCGCCCATCAAAGGTAAAACCACGACCACGATTTTGATCAAGGTCCACAGGACGGGCCAGGCAACCCCAGTCCACCATGCAGCCGCAATCAGCCCGATGCCAGCGTCATAAAACGCGTCAATCATGACAATACCCCCTCACCTGATGAGACATTTGTTTGCGCACGCGCATCCGCCGTCAGCTGCAAAGATGACGCACGGCGCACGATGCCATCGAGTTGGTAAATACCAGCGACTGCAGGCTCTCCCGCACAAACAGAGATATCCACAGAAACCTGACAGGCATTGCTCAATCGTTTCTCAGGCGCTATTGCGGGGACGCCATCGCCATTGGCATGCATGTGTTCCAAGACTTCCTGAGAAGACTCAAACGCCATCCCGGGTACATCCAGCATGTTGGCTAAAACCCGCAAAACTTTCCATGCCGGACGGGTGTCCCCCAAGGGTTTAACCACCGCATGGAAGCTCTGCACACGCCCCTCGGCATTTACAAACGTTCCAGAAGTCTCGGTGAATGGTGCAATCGGAAGCAGAACATCGCTGAACTGCATATTGGCTTTGAACGGGCTCAAGGTGACAACCATCTCGCAAAGCCCTAAAGCCTTAACAGCCTGCACACCCAGTGCTGAGTCGAACTCAGGTTCGTTGTTGAGAAGAATCACAGCTTTCAAACCACCAGACAACATTTGTCCGGCATTCAAACCATTCTTGCCGGGCACAGCAGCAGCCAATTGCGCGCCGACCGTATTGGAAGCCTCTGTAAGGTACCCAACGGTGGCGCCGACATGCTCACCGATCCAGTTGGCTAAAGACAGCAGGCTGGACGCCTTCTCGTGATGGGCTGCAGCATTGCCGAGCAAAATGGCTTTGCGTTCGCCACTCAGGAGCGACTTCGCAATGGCTTGACCAACGGCCGTGACGGTTCCGATCACCGGCGGCAAAACACCCTTTTCAAGCGCCACCGCCGCAGCAATGTCCGCCAGAGACTGAACCCAGCTTGTTGATGAAGTCTGCAAGCTATTGGCAATGGGCATAGCCCACTCCACCGCTGCCGAGCTGACCACATTCACCGCACAACCCAGCCGGGCCGCTTGACGAACGCGTTGCGCGAACAAGGGGTGGTCTTTGCGCAAATTTGAGCCAACGATCAACACGCGCTGCAATTCTGAAAGCGCCGCGACAGATGTACCCAGATAACGCGCCCCAGTAGCTGAGTCGAACTCCGCGTTGCGCAAACGGTAGTCGATGTTTTCACTGCCCATGCCACGCACCAAAGATCCTGCCAGGTAGAGCTCTTCAAGCGTGCTATGAGGACTCACCAAGGCGCCTATGGCAGCCGCTCCATGATTGGACTTGATGCTCTTCAGTCCATTGGCCACATACTCCAACGCAGTTTGCCAATCGACGCTCTTCCATTCACCACCCTGTTTGAGCATGGGTGCTGTGAGGCGTTCCTCACTGTTGAGCGCCTCATACGAAAAACGGTCCCGATCCGCAATCCAGCACTCATTGACCGCTTCATTTTCCAGCGGCACCACACGCATAACCTTGTTATTCTTGACCTGAACAATCAAATTTGCGCCGGTCGAATCATGGGGGCTCACCGACTTGCGCCGCGACAACTCCCATGTTCGTGCGCTGTAGCGAAAAGGCTTGCTGGTTAAGGCGCCGACGGGACAGATATCGATCATGTTGCCCGAGAGTTCCGAGTCAATCGAGTGACCAACAAATGTTTCGATTTCGGCATGCTCCCCGCGATGGGACATACCCAACTCCATCACGCCTGCAATTTCCTGTCCAAACCGTACGCAACGGGTGCAGTGAATGCAACGGCTCATTTCCTCCATGGAAACAAGAGGACCAACATCCTTGTGAAACACGACGCGCTTCTCTTCTTCGTAACGCGAAGTGGAGCCACCATAACCGACCGCCAAATCCTGCAACTGGCATTCGCCGCCCTGATCGCAAATGGGGCAATCAAGCGGGTGATTGATCAGCAAGAACTCCATTACGGACTTTTGCGCCTTAATGGCCTTGTCACTTTTGGTGCGAACAATCATGCCCTGCGTTACAGGTGTAGCACAGGCCGGCATTGATTTCGGCATCTTTTCCACATCCACCAGGCACATGCGGCAATTTGCTGCAATGCTCAACTTCTTGTGGTAGCAAAAATGTGGAATGTAGGTACCGGCCTTGTCTGCGGCGTGCATGATCATGCTGCCTTCAACAATGTCAACCTTCTTGCCGTCGAGTTCGATTTCAATCATCTTGGGACTCGCTCAAACGTAGGCTGGGACCATGCAGGTCTTGTGCTCAACGTGGTATTCAAATTCGTGCCTGAAGTGTTTGATCATGGCGCGCACCGGCATGGCTGCCGCGTCGCCTAGGGCGCAAATGGTACGGCCCTGAATGTTTTCCGCCACATTGTCCAGCAGAGCCAGGTCGCTTGCGCGCCCCTGTCCATTCTCAATACGATCCACAACCCGGGAAAGCCACCCAGTACCCTCACGGCATGGCGTGCATTGCCCACACGACTCATGCATGTAGAAATAGCTCAAGCGCTGCAAGCTCTTCACCATGCAACGGCTGTCATCCAGCACGATCACGGCACCCGAACCGAGCATGGAACCTGCCTTGGCAATGGAGTCGTAATCCATTGTGCATTCCATCATGATGGCCGCCGGCAAAATCGGAGAAGACGAACCACCCGGTATTACCGCTTTCAATTGGCGACCAGCGCGTATACCACCAGCCAGCTCCAGTAAAGTGGCAAACGGCGTTCCCATGGGAATTTCATAATTCCCGGGACGCTCTACGTCACCACTAATAGAGTAAATTTTGGTGCCCCCATTGTTAGGCTTGCCACATTCCAGATACGCCTGACCACCATTGCGAATGATCCACGGCACGGCAGCAAACGTCTCGGTATTGTTGATCGTGGTGGGCTTTCCGTACAAACCAAAACTGGCAGGAAACGGTGGTTTGAAACGGGGCTGACCCTTCTTGCCCTCCAGTGACTCCAAGAGCGCGGTCTCTTCACCACAAATATAGGCACCAAACCCGTGTGCAGCATGCAACTGGAAGCTGAAGTTACTACCAAGAATATTGTTTCCCAGCAAACCCGCTGCACGGGCTTCTTCCAGCGCTTCTTCGAAACGATCGTATGCAGAAAAAATCTCGCCGTGGATATAGTTGTATCCAACAGTAATACCCATCGCATAGGCGGCTATAGCCATCCCTTCGATAACGATGTGCGGATTGAATTCCAGAATATCGCGGTCTTTGCAGGTTCCTGGCTCGCCTTCATCCGAGTTACACACCAGATATTTTTGACCTGGGAACTGGCGTGGCATGAAGCTCCACTTCAATCCGGTTGGAAACCCGGCGCCACCGCGTCCGCGCAACGCAGACTCCTTGACCGTGGCAATCACCTGATCTTGCGTCATACCCACAACGCCCGCTTCGCTTGCAGGCGCGCCATCTTTACCCAGGATTTTGCGCAAAGCCTGATATCCACCACGCGCTTCGTAGTCTTTCAGACGCCAGTTAGCGCCATTCAATCCTGCGTAGATCTGCGGATTGATGTGCCGATCATGGAAACAGGTTTGAACACCAGTGGCCTGAAACTGCGACAGGATGTTGTTCTCGGTCATGCCTTGTCTCCCGCCGCACGCAGACCATCCACCAGTTGATCCAGTTTCTCTGGAGACATGAAACTGCACATGGAGCGGTCATTCACCAGCAAAACCGGAGAATCCGCACACGCACCCAGGCATTCACTTTGTTGCAGGGTGAACATGCCGTCTGGCGTTGTCTCACCCATGGAGATACCCAGCTTCTGCTCCAAGTACCGCAGTGTCTTGACACCATCGCGCAATTGGCACGGCAGGTTGGTGCAAACATTGAGCTTGTACTTCCCAACCGCTTTCTGGTTGTACATGTTGTAAAACGTCGTCACCTCGTGCACAGCAATGGCTGCCATGCCGAGGTAGTCGGCAATCTGCTGCTCACTGTCGGTGCTGACATGCCCCAATTCCTGCTGAACGATTGCCAGGCAAGCCATAACAGCAGACTGCGCCTGATCGGCAGGATATTTGGCCACTTCCTTGGCGAAGCGCATTTTTGTAGCATCAGAGATCATCGGTCAATCTCTCCAAAAACTATGTCCATGGTGCCAATGATCGACACCGCATCGGCAATCATGTGGCCACTAGCCATTTCATTCAGACTGGCCAAATGGGCAAATCCTGGCGGACGAATTTTTAAACGGTACGGCTTATTGGCCCCATCACTGACGATGTAGATACCAAACTCACCCTTGGGATGCTCGACTGCCGCGTAGGCTTCACCTTCAGGCACATGAAATCCTTCCGTAAAGAGCTTGAAATGGTGTATCAGCTCTTCCATGTTGGTCTTCATGGATTCACGTGACGGAGCCGCCACTTTGTGATTGCCTGTAATAACAGGACCGGGATTGACCCGGAGCCAATCGACACACTGCTTGATGATGCGATTGGACTGCTTCATCTCTTCCATACGCACGAGATAGCGGTCATAGACATCACCCGTTTTTCCGACGGGAATGTCAAAGTCCATCTGATCGTAAACGTCATACGGCTGCTTCTTGCGCAAGTCCCATGCAATGCCCGACCCACGCAACATCGGACCAGAAAATCCCAAGTTCAACGCGCGTTCAGGCGTTACAACACCAATGTTGACCGTCCGCTGCTTCCAGATGCGGTTGTCCGTCAGCAAGGTGTGATATTCATCCAGACAAGCTGGAAACCGCTGCGCGAAATCATCAATGAAATCCAGCATCGAACCCTGGCGATTGCTATTGAGTTCTGCCACTCCTTTGGCATTGCGCACACGACTTGCCTTGTACTGAGGCATGCTGTCCGGCAGATCACGATACACACCACCGGGTCGAAAATAGGCCGCGTGCATGCGCGCGCCGCTGGCAGCCTCATACATGTCAAACAGGTCCTCGCGCTCGCGGAACGTGTAGATCAAAATCGTCGAGCTACCGCAATCATTGCCGTGCGATCCCAGCCACATCAGGTGGTTGAGCAAACGGGTAATTTCAGCAAACATCACCCGGATGTACTGAGCCCGCACTGGCACGTCAATACCCAGCAGCTTTTCAATAGCCAGGCAGTAGGCGTGCTCGTTACACATCATGGACACGTAATCCAGACGGTCCATGTACGGCAGGGCCTGCATGTAGGTCTTGCTCTCTGCCAACTTTTCAGTGGCACGGTGCAAAAGACCGATATGCGGATCGGCTCGCTGGATGACCTCGCCATCAAGCTCGAGCACCAACCGCAACACGCCGTGTGCCGCCGGATGCTGCGGCCCAAAGTTAAGGGTGTAGTTCTTTATCTCAGCCATGAATCAAACCGCTCACTGCAAGCCCCCGTAGTTGTCTTCACGGATGATGCGCGGCGTAATTTCGCGCGCCTCGATAGTGACCGGTTGATAGATGACACGCGCCTGCTCGGCGTCATAGCGCATTTCTACATGCCCCGTGGTTGGAAAATCCTTGCGAAAGGGATGACCGATGAAGCCATAGTCCGTCAGAATCCGGCGCAAATCATTGTGGCCGTCGAAAACGATACCAAAAAGATCAAATGCTTCCCGCTCAAACCAGTCCGCAGAGTTCCAGATATCTGTCACAGACGCCAGCACTGGCATTGCATCATCCGTCGCAAACGCCTTCAATCGCACGCGCTGGTTTAACGCGATAGACAGTAAATGACTGACCACGCAAAAACGCGAACCCTCATAGGCTCCATCCCCGTACGCAGAATAATCAACGCCACACAGATCCATCAGTTGCTCAAACTGACAACCCGGCGTGTCGCGCAAAACCAAGGCTGATGCGTGGTAATTCACGGCAGAAACCTCAACACAAACCTCCCCCAACTTGATGGAGATGCGCTTGACTTTGTCACCCAGAGCAGCCTGTACGGCGTCACGAGTCGCCTCGGGGGATATTGCAAATAACGTCATAACCCTCTCTCACGCCCGCGCGATAGTTTCAGTACGGCGAATCTTTTGCTGCAACTGCAAAATACCGTACACCAGAGCCTCAGCCGTAGGCGGACAACCGGGAACATAGACATCCACCGGAACAATGCGATCGCAACCGCGAACCACAGAATAGCTGTAGTGGTAGTAACCACCACCATTGGCACAAGAGCCCATGCTGATCACCCAACGGGGCTCCGACATCTGGTCGTAGACCTTGCGCAGTGCGGGAGCCATTTTGTTGCACAGCGTGCCAGCAACAATCATCAAATCCGATTGACGGGGACTGGCCCGAAATACCTCAGAGCCAAACCGACTCAAGTCGTAGCGCGCAGCCGCTGCATGCATCATTTCAACAGCGCAGCACGCCAACCCAAAAGTCATGGGCCAAATGGAGCCGGTCTTGGCCCAATTCATCACCGAGTCGTAACTGGTGGTGACAAAGCCCTCTTTAAGAACACCTTCAATCATTGCATCACTCCCAGTCCAGGGCGCCCTTTCGCCACATATAGGCAAAACCAAGGGTAAGCACACCGACAAACTCGACACCAATCAAGAAACCAAAAAGCCCCGTCTCCTTAAGCGTTACAGCCCACGGAAACAAAAAGGCAGTCTCCAGATCAAACAAGATGAACAAAATAGCGACCAGGTAATAGCGTACGTCGAACTTCATTCGAGCATCTTCAAACGCCTCAAAGCCACACTCGTAGGGGGAGTTTTTTGCCGCATCGGGTCGATTGGGACCCAGGATGTAGCCAAGCACTTGCGGGACTACGCCAATCGCAATGCCGACCAAGATGAACAAAAGAACGGGTAGGTACTGATCGAGGTTCATCTTGAAATTCTGATCACTGTGTGTGGTTACCCAAGGTCAACCCTGAGCAAACACAATTGTCTGGTGCGGTCGGCGAGACTCGAACTCGCACAGCTTTCGCCACTACCCCCTCAAGATAGCGTGTCTACCAATTTCACCACGACCGCGGTTCTCATTTTCTGGATAGCGTGAGGAACCTCGCGGTTATTTGCCTTCCAGAATGCCTCAGAGTTTACCCTGAATTTCACCCCTTCCCGAGCGGGACGGGGCAATTAAAACAGCAATTATTTTGCGGGAATCTGCGCGGCACCCGAAGCCGGGACCACAGGCGCTGAAGCCGCTTCAGCGACGACTGGAGCAACTGCTGCTGCACCCTCCAGAACACTACCCGAAGACACCGGCCGCAAGTTACCAAAATACGCCAACGCCAGAGTGGATATAAAAAATATCGTTGCCAGAACCGCCGTCGTGCGCGATAGAAAGTTTGCGCTTCCGCTCGCACCAAACAGACTGCCAGAACCGCCGCTACCGAAGGCAGCCCCCATGTCTGCGCCCTTGCCGTGTTGCACCAGGATCAGGCCAATCATGGACAGTGCCGTAAGCATCTGAACCGTCAAAATAATCGTCAACACAATATTCATTCTCAACTCCTAAATGGGAAATCAGCGACAACCACCGGTTAGTGGGTTGCCGCGATGATGGATAAAAAGTCTGCAGCCTTGAGGGATGCGCCCCCGACCAGGCCGCCATCTATGTCTGCCTGACCCAGCAATTCGGCCGCGTTGGCAGCGTTCATGCTGCCACCATAAATAATGTGAACGCGGTCAGCCTGCGCAGTTGCCGCACGCAACTGGCCACGCAACACGGCATGCACCTGCTGTGCTTCTTCGGGTGAAGCCGTCTTGCCGGTCCCAATCGCCCAAACCGGCTCATAAGCCACGACGATCTCACTAATGCAATGTCCATTGGTATGGATGACAGCGGCAAGTTGGCGCTTGACAACTTCTTCGGTAAGACCTGACTCACGTTCGGCCAGTGTCTCACCCACGCAAACGATAGGGGTGATGCCGGCGGCCAGTGCACTTTGCGCCTTTGCAGCTACCACCGCATCTGTTTCGCCGTGGTACTGACGACGCTCCGAATGCCCAACAATGGCATACCGGATACCGAATTCTCGCAGCATCTCTGCAGAAACCTCGCCGGTAAATGCACCAGAAGCGTGCTGGGAGACATCCTGAGCGCCCAAGTCGATTCCACTACCGGCAGCCAGTCGCTGAACCTGCGCCAAATAGGGCGCGGGTACACAAACCGCAACCAGGCAATTCCCGTTTGTAAATCCAGCGACTAGCGCCTGCACCAGCACTTCGTTGGCTGCAATGGAGCCGTTCATCTTCCAATTACCTGCAATCAGCTTTTTCTTCATGCTGCTCCCCAAGTCAAAACAATCTTGCCTACATGCTGGTTGGATTCCATCAAGGCATGGGCACGCGACCCGCCACTGCCGCTGGCATGCTCCGCATCCTGTGCGTTGAACACACTGTGCACCACCGGCTTGATGCGACCCGCGGCAATCAATGGCCATACCCGCTGCAAACAGGCCTGGGCGATCGCTTGCTTGAACGCAATCGGTCGCGGTCGCAACGTGGATCCTGTTACGGTCAGACGCTTGCGCATCACCAGACCCGCGTTGATCTCGCCCTGAACGCCACCCTGCACGGCAATGATGACCAAGCGGCCATCTTCGGCCATACAACCCAGTTCCTTGGCGATGTAGTCACCTGCCACCATATCCAGCACCACATTCACACCACGGCCATCCGTCAGGCGCAGAACCTCGCTCTGGAAGTCCTGCGTTTTATAGTTGATGGCATGATCCGCCCCCAAGGCCAGGCAGGCTTGGCATTTGGCATCACTGCCAGCAGTCACAATCACGGTTGCACCAAAGGCTTTGGTCAGCTGAATGGCCGTCACGCCGATGCCGCTAGAGCCACCCTGAATCAGCAGTGTTTCGCCGCTTTGCAGGCGTCCCCGGTCAAAAACATTGCTCCACACGGTAAAAAAAGTTTCCGGCAACGAGGCAGCCTCAATGTCACTCAGGCCATCCGGCACCGGTAGGCACTGAGCTACGGATGCGACGCAGAACTCCGCGTACCCACCACCCGCAACCAAGGCACACACCCGATCACCCACCTGGAGATTGGCATGCTCCAGCGCCACGGCATCGCCAGCCACCACGGTGCCCGCGATTTCGAGTCCCAGAATATCCGACGCTCCCGGAGGCGCCGGATAAAGTCCCGAACGCTGCAAGACATCAGGACGATTGACGCCGCTGGCGCTGACGCGAATAAGTACCTCGCCTGGACCCGCGACAGGCACAGGACGCCATCCCAGACGCAGAACGTCTGGCCCACCAAAGGATGCAATTTCGATAACGTTCATAGCATATTCAACCGATAGCCCCCGCCGTTGCTGCATGCGCAGCTATCGATTTACTAGCAGTAGTATGGAATCAACCTTGATCCGAGGACTGGGCAGGACGTTCCATCAAAGCCTTCATGGACAACTTGATACGACCCTTTTCGTCGGTTTCCATAACCTTGACCTTAACGATCTGGCCTTCCGACAGGTAGTCGGATACCTTCTCGACGCGCTCATGGGCGATCTGGCTGATGTGCAGCAAGCCGTCTTTGCCGGGCATCAGATTGACCAGCGCACCGAAGTCCAGGATCTTGGTGATAGGGCCTTCGTAGGTCTTGCCAATTTCCACTTCTGCGGTAATCTGCTCGATGCGGCGTTTGGCTTCTTCGGCCTTGGCGGGATCGCTTGATGCAATGGTGATGGTGCCGTCTTCGCCGATATTGATCTGGGTGCCGGTTTCTTCAGTCAGCGCACGGATCACGGAGCCGCCCTTGCCGATCACGTCGCGAATCTTGTCCGGATTGATCTTCATGGTGAACAGGCGTGGCGCAAAGCTGGACACCTCGGTCTTGGCTTCGGCCATCGCTTCTTGCATCTTGCCCAGAATGTGCATGCGCGCTTCCTTGGCCTGGGCCAGAGCAACCTGCATGATTTCCTTGGTGATGCCCTGGATCTTGATGTCCATCTGCAGCGCGGTGATGCCGTTGGTGGTACCCGCTACCTTGAAGTCCATGTCGCCCAGGTGGTCTTCGTCACCCAGAATGTCGGTCAGCACCGCGAAGCGGTTGTCTTCTTTGATCAGGCCCATGGCAATACCTGCCACGTGCGCTTTCATGGGAACGCCAGCGTCCATCAGGGACAGGCAGCCGCCGCAGACCGAAGCCATCGACGAGGAGCCATTGGACTCGGTGATTTCCGACACGACACGCATGGTGTACGGGAATTCTTCCTTGCTTGGCAACACCGCAATCAGCGCACGTTTTGCCAGACGGCCGTGGCCGATTTCGCGGCGCTTGGGCGTACCGACACGGCCCGTCTCGCCGGTGGCGAACGGAGGCATGTTGTAGTGCAACATGAAGCGGTCTTCGTACTCACCCGACAGGGCGTCGATACGCTGCGCATCACGCTCGGTGCCCAGCGTGGTGACGACCAAAGCCTGGGTTTCACCACGGGTAAACAAGGCAGAACCGTGGGTGCGGGGCAACACGCTGTTGCGAATTTCAATGGCACGCACGGTGCGGGTGTCGCGGCCATCAATGCGGGGCTCGCCTGCCAGAATCTGGCCGCGAACAATCTTGGCTTCGATGTCGAACAGCATGCCGTCCACCGCCACACTGTCAAACTCAACGCCTTCAGCCTTCAGACCCATCTTGGTCCAGGTAGTCACTTCACGCGTCGCTTTGGTGCGCGCCTGTTTGTTGCGGATCTGATAAGCAGCAACGAGCTTTTCCTGGGCGAGTGCGCCGACTTTGGCGATCAGCACTTCATCTTTTGCCGGCGCTTTCCAGTCCCAGACGGGCTTGCCTGCGTCACGCACGAGTTCGTGGATGGCGTTGATGGCGATGATGCCTTGCTCATGACCAAACACCACAGCACCCAACATGATTTCTTCGGACAGTTGCTGCGCTTCCGATTCCACCATCAACACGGCAGCTTCGGTGCCGGCAACGACCAGATCCAGGATGGAGTCTTTGCGTGCGGTCTGACCCGGATTCAAAACGTACTCGCCATTGACGTAACCCACGCGAGCCGCACCAATAGGGCCGTTGAATGGGATACCGCTGATGGACAGCGCAGCGCTGACCGCGATCAGGGCAGCAATGTCGGCATCCACTTCAGGATTCAGCGAAACGGTATGCACAACAACGTGCACTTCGTTGAAGAAACCTTCAGGGAACAGCGGGCGGATCGGGCGATCGATCAGGCGGCTGGTGAGGGTTTCAAATTCGCTGGGGCGGCCTTCGCGCTTGAAGAAGCTGCCGGGGATCTTGCCCGCAGCGTAGGTCTTTTCCAGATAGTCCACGGTCAGCGGAAAGAAATCCTGGCCAGCCTTGCCTTCGGTCTTGGCGACCACGGTGGCCAACACCACGGTGCCGTCCATATCCAGCAGCACAGCGCCGGTGGACTGGCGGGCGATTTCGCCGGTTTCCATGGTGACCGTGTTTTGGCCCCATTGGAAGGTCTTGGTAACTTTATTGAAAATGCTCATCTGTAATCTCCATTGAGTTTGGGAGGTGCAGGCCACCTCACCCGAGCCCAGAGGCTGCAACACAGAACACGATGTCATTCCAGAGAAATCCAAAAATCGATCGTTTTCTAGACCCAATTTCTCTGGAATGACACAGCTTCGCTCTGCTTTTGCCGTCTCCGAAGTAAAAAACGCCTGAGCTAGTGAACTAACTCAGGCGTCTGTCATTCGCTTTAACGCTTACTTACGCAGACCCAGTTTCGCAATCAGGGCAACGTAACGGTCGTGGTCAACACGGTTCAGATATGTCAACAGGCTTTTACGCGTGTTGACCATGCGCACCAGACCGCGACGACCATGGTGGTCTTTTGCGTGGGTCTTGAAGTGGGGCATGAGTTCGTTGATGCGGGCGGTCAACAGTGCAACTTGCACTTCAGGACTGCCGGTATCGGTTGGGCTGCGCTGGTTGTCTTTAACGACGGCGGCTTTGATGCTGGAAGCGATCATTTCAATTTCCTGTACTTTTTGGGCTTGCAAACGGGGTTGCAGGCTCCGGTTTCTGAACTTGCGCCCAATGCTGGAACTGCTTTGGGCGTGCGCCTTGCAAAATGCAAAGCCGCTCGATTATAGCGTGGGCTGGGAAGACGCGCCCAACAGCCCGCGCAAGCGGTTCAAGGACGCTGCATTTTGCAGGTGGTGGGCTGCTCCGCCGCCGTCGCCGCAATGGTCTTGATCACCCGAAATCCGTAGCCCGAGCCTTCGACATCAAACTTGACGCCTGGCGCACCCTGGCGTTCCATGACACCCACCACCAGTGGCTGCTGAAACTGGTGGTCGGCGGCTCGCATAACACCCGTTTGCCCACCCAATGTGACGTTAGCCCTCTCCAGTTGTGCACTGACCGCTACTAAATCAATAGCATGACCAGCCGTAACGCCACCCCGTTGACCCGCGCTCTCGACCGCCTGCGCCAGCGATTCAATCATCAGCTGCATGCGCATGTGGACATAGTCGTCCGCCGGCTGAGGGAAGCGGGCGCGGAATGAACGGTAAAACGTTTCACTACCAGCGGTCTGCACATTAGGCAACCACTCCGCCACGGCCACCACTTTGCCAATACCTGCGTCCCCAATCGCGGCCTGTGCACCCAGAGCGTTACCGTAAAACGTGTAAAACTTGCCTTCAAATCCGGCATCCTTGGCCGCCTTGATCAACAACGTCAGGTCATTGCCCCAATTCCCGGTGATAACCGCCTGCGCGCCGCTGGCCTTGATCTTGGTGGCATAGGGTAGAAAGTCTTTCACGCGCGCCATGGGGTGCAACTCGTCACCCACAATTTGCACATCCGGGCGCTGCAGACCCAGCTGGCGTTTTGCCTCGCGCAAAACGCCCTGACCAAAGCTGTAGTCTTGCCCGATCAGATAGACACTTTTGATCGCCTTGTCGTCCTTGATGACATTCATGAGTGCCGCCATGCGCATGTCGGCATGGGCATCAAACCGAAAGTGCCAGAAGCTGCATTTTTCATTGGTCAGAGACGGGTCGACGGCCGAGTAATTCAGGAAGATGACACGTCGGGCAGGATCGCGCTCGTTGTGCTTATTGATGGCGTCGATCAATGTCGCCGCGTTGGCGGAGGAATTGCCCTGCAACACAACGCGTACCCCATTGTCGATGGCCGATCGCAATGCCGAAAGGGCTTCCTCGCTCTGACCCTTGCTGTCATAGCGCTCCAACGCCAGCAGCTGGTTGCCGCCCGCGGTCGCAGACAGCTTGACGCCGCCGCGCGCATTGACGCGCTCAACCGCCCACACGATGTTGCGGAAAACCGCTTCGCCCGCATTGGCGTTGGGACCACTCAAACCCTCGATCAGGGCCAGCTTGATCGTTACGGGCGGCGCCTCGGCCCGCACGGTAGACAGCAACAAGGATGCGACACATAGCACCGCAGCACACGATTTCAAGGCCCAGCGTGAAAGAATAAACATGCAGATATTTCTCTTGAAATGAGAGGGATTAGGCGCAGCTTAGGTGCATGCGGCGCTCGCTGTGAGTGCCGCGCAGTGTACTAGGAGTACCTTCATGTTTTTTGCTACCACCGCCCAGCCCCAGATTCGCCGCCAAGCCTATGCCAACCCAGGCCGAACGCTGGAGCGCTTCATGGATGACGCGCTGCGCTCCACCAGCAACCGTGCCTGCGCTTACACCCAGGATGAGACTGCGTTCAACCTGACACTGGATGTGCCCGGCATCGCCAAAGACCAACTGAACATCGCCATTGAGGGTGCCATCGTTCGCATTACCAGCAAAGAAGGTGCGCCCCGCAGCTACAAAGCCGCATACGAATTACCGCAAGACATCGACACTGCGCAGAGCGCTGCCAAACTCGAAAACGGCGTTCTGAGCCTGAAGCTGGTCAAAAAAGTGCCCGCCAGCACCGCCACCGAACTGGCGATTCACTGACCCAGCGACTGCAGCGGCCAGCGCGGCTTGACATCAAAAGCGTAGCTTGTGGTCGCTTGCTGCAGACCGCTCTGCAGGCGCATGGCAGCCGCCATGGCAATCATGGCGCCGTTGTCGGTGCACAAATGCAACTCCGGGTAATGCACCCGAATGTTGCGTTTGGCGCACTCGGCGTTGAGTTGTTCTCGCAGACTCCGGTTGGCCCCCACTCCGCCAGCCACCACCAACCGCTTTAGACCTGTTTGTTTCAACGCAATCAGTGATTTTTTGATCAGCACGTCCACGATGGCAGCCTGAGTGGATGCGGCCAGATCACAGCGTGCGGCGAGTGGCAGCTTCTCAAAACCGGCAGCCGTGCTGGGCGTCGTTTGCTGCACAGGCGCACCTGCAGTAGCGTGCGCCACCACCATGCGCTGAGCCTGCACCAGCACGGCGGTCTTGAGCCCTGCAAATGAAAAATCGAGATTACCACTGTGCAACAATGGACGCGGCAAGGCGAACGCCTTCGGATTGCCCTCTTCGGCCATGCGGGCCAACGCAGGCCCCCCCGGATAACCCAGTCCCATGAGCTTGGCCGACTTGTCAAAAGCCTCGCCAGCGGCATCATCAATCGTTTCACCCAACAGCCCGTAACGCCCTACCCCGTCCACCCGCATCAACTGGGTATGCCCACCGGAAACCAGCAGAGCCACAAAAGGAAACTGGGGGGGATTTTCACTCAGAAATGGCGAAAGCAGGTGTCCCTCAAGATGGTGCACACCCAGCACCGGCTTGCCCAAGGCCGCACCCAGCGCACACGCCACACCAGCGCCCACCAGCAAGGCACCCGCCAAGCCCGGTCCGCGGGTGTAGGCAACCACATCCACATCCGCCAGCGTTCGGTCCGCCGCAGTCAACACCTCTTGCGTAAGCGGCAGCACCCGGCGAATATGGTCGCGGCTAGCAAGTTCCGGAACCACGCCACCAAAAGCTTGGTGCATCTCAATCTGGCTATACAGCGCATGGGACAGCAAAGTGGGCACACCACTGGCGTGGGTTTGGACCAAGGCCACCCCTGTCTCATCGCAAGACGACTCAATTCCCAGCACCAGCATGTTGTTCACCATAGGTGATGGAGTTTACCCAAGCACAATAGCGGTTCAGGACACTTAAAACTGGCTTGATTTTTGCATCTACTAATTACATGAACGAAGCGCTGCGCATTGTTGTTATTTCTGCTGACCTGGCCATTCATGACCCGGAAGACACCCACGCCCTCGACCAGGCCGAGCGCTCACGCAGCCTGCGTATTGGTTTGCTGGAAAGCGGGTTCAACCTGGTTGCCTCCCTGCCCGCTGACGTTTTTTTGACTGAACGCCTGGCTCAGCTGCAACCCGACCTGATCATTGTGGATGCCGAGAGCGAGGCCCGCGACGCACTGGAACACGTCGTCATGGCCACCCGCGATGCGCGCCGCCCCATCGTCATGTTCACCAATGACAACGACACCTCCAATGCACGCGCCGCTGTTGCCGCAGGCGTATCAGCCTACATCGTGGCGGGCCTCTCGTCAGACCGCATTCGCCCCATTCTGGACGTGGCGCTGGCGCGCTTCCAGCACGAGCAGGCCCTGCGGGCCGAACTGGCCAACACGCGCAGCGAACTCAACGAGCTCAGCGCTGAGCTCAGGGACCGCAAAGTCATCGACCGCGCCAAGGTCCTGCTGATGGAGCGCCAGCAGCTCACCGAAGAAGCGGCCTACACCAAGCTGCGCAAGACGGCCATGGACAAGAACCTCAAGATTGTGGATGTTGCCCAGCGCATGCTGGACGTGGCGGACCTGCTCAGCTAGCATCAGGTGCATGGAAAATATTTCACCCTTTTTATTGCACTGGGCAATTACCGCGGTCTCTCTCTGGATCGCCAGTCATATTTTCAGCGGACTGAAGTTTGACAACACCGCGTCACTCATCGTTTCGGCGCTACTGCTCGGTTTTGCCAATGCAATCATCAAGCCACTGCTCATCGTTCTCACCTTGCCACTGACCCTGTTGACGTTCGGTCTGTTTGTGCTGGTAATCAATGCTTTGATGATTTTACTGGTCGCGTGGCTCGTCAAGGGCTTCAAGGTCTCCAGCTTCTGGACTGCCTTCTTTGCCAGCATGTTTATCGGCCTTCTCAGTATCGTAATTGGATCTTTCGTCATCACAAGCAGCCCTGAAACAAGCATCCAGATGCCCCAGCACGGGCGATGGCTTTAACCGTCTATACCCGCAGCGTTTGCCGGGTGCCCATCCCGTTCCGGCGACACTTTAGCCTTTGAAATGCCCAGCATCCACTGGTTGACGTTGCACAGCGTTATGGTGATCTTCGGTCTCACCATCTACGTTGTCGCATCCCACTCACGGCGTCAGCGCCGACATCCATCTGCAGCCATTGCCTGGGTGGTTTCACTGGCACTGCTGCCCTATCTGGCGCTTCCGCTGTACCTCCTGTTTGGCAGCCGGAAAATTCCTCGCGACCTGCTACTGCGGCACGCTACCGTTTTACCGGTGGCAGGTCGACGCCTGAACACCCCAGCAGCCAATTTCCAGCAACTCGCTGCCGCGATGGGGCTTCCAGCCGCCTCGACCTATCGACCACTCCGCATTCACGAGAACGGTCAGCAAGCCCTGCAAGCGCTTCGCGATGTGATGCAAGGATCCACCCGTACCCTGGACCTATGCACTTTTCTTCTGGGCCGGGACGCATTGGGAGACGAAATAGCCAGCATGCTGATGCGCCAGGCACAGGCCGGTGTGCGGGTTCGCCTGCTGATCGACGGCGTCGGCGTCTACCTGGGGGGACGACCAGATTTGAAGCGGCTTTCTGCGGCTGGCGTCCAGGTTGCACGGTTTGTCTCGCCTCTGCGATCGCCACTGCCTGGGCGCACCAACTTACGTAATCACCGAAAAATGGTAATTACTGATGGAGAGCGGGTGTGGACGGGTGGCCGCAACCTGGCGGCTGAATACTTTATCGGTGATTTGCTGGCAAAGCATCCACAAGCCCCGTGGACCGACTTGAGTTTTGACTTGGCCGGTGGTCTGGCGCGTCAGGCTCAGGGCAGGTTCGATCTGGACTGGGCGTTCGCAACCCAGAGTACGCAACGGAGCGCAACAGAAACCCTCACTGCCCCAATCGAGGCCGGCCTGGCGCAAGCGCAACTCATTGCCAGCGGACCCGATCAAGCGGACGACACCTTGCATGCGCTGCTGGTATCGAGCTGCTTCACCGCAGAAAGCCGGATTCTGGCGATCACCCCCTATTTTGTGCCCGATGCGGCGCTGTTGATGGCGCTCACGCTGGCCGCACGTCGCGGGATCGCGGTGGACCTGGTTTTGCCACGGCGGTCGAACCATCGACTGGCCGATATGGCGCGCCATGCGGCGCTGCGTGAGCTGTCGGCGGCAGGTGCCCGCGTCTGGCTGACACCCGGGATGATGCATGCCAAAGCCATCATTGTTGATGATGAACTGGCCCTGGCAGGTTCGGCCAATATTGATGAGCGCAGC
>JAYTRR010000195.1:0-3720 GCA_043746005.1 Burkholderiales bacterium | reverse complement strand
TTGTCCAAGCGATGACGCGGTAACGAACCAAATCCAAGTACGAGCCTCAACAATCACTCAGTTTTGTTGCTTCTGAAGGACCTCACTTATGGCCGGCGGTGTTGAAAAAATCAGAGCATTAAGACGATAGGACTTAACATTGGCTCGATTTCCAGATCTTCACGGGGTCCGGCATCACCAGATTTGTCATCCGGTTGAGCGCGAACGCACCGACCCTCGCTTCAGTCTTTTACTGACGCAAGGCGCGCGCTTTCATCGTGTTGCCGAAAATGTAACCCTACAACTCTAAGCCACTTCATCAAAGCCTGCGTGAACAGGTGGAATTGGGACTTTTCGCTTGACCTGCAAGAAAAACGTCACCAGCTGCCATGCGATGAATACGGCTACCAAAGCGAGTAGGGTTCCGCTAATCGGGCGCGTCAGGAACGCGGTGAAATCTCCTCGGCTAATGAGTAGTGCCCGCCGTGCGTACTCCTCCAGCATGGGACCAAGAATGAACCCCAACAGCAAAGGCGCCGCTTCGAGATCCAGCCGCAAGAATAAATAACCGATGAACCCAAATACGACTGTGATGTAGATGTCATCCAAGTTGTTGTTGATACTGAAAGTTCCAATACAGCAAAAAAACAGAATTGCAGGAAACAGCACAGCATAAGGAATCTTGAAAACCGAGAGCCAGTACTTCACGAGTGGAACGTTCAGGATGACCAGAAAGCAGTTACCGATCCACATGCTGGCGACCAGACCCCAGAATATGTCTGGATGCTGCGTGATCATTCCGGGTCCGGGTTGAACCCCTTTGACAATGAATGCTGCCAGCATAAGCGCCATGACAGCGTTTTCCGGAATGCCGATGGCCATTAGAGGAATAAAGCTGGTTCGCGCCGCTGCTTCGTCAGCAGCTGCTTGTCCAGCGACACCCTCAATGGCACCAGCACCAATCTCGTGCTTGTATTTGCTGAAGCGCTTTTCGATGGCATACGCACCGAACTGTGCGATCACAGGGCCTCCACCAGGCAGGATTCCGAGGAATGAGCCAATCGCGCTGCCGCGTAGTGCACTGGGAATAATGCGTTTGAACTCAGGCCAGGTCGGCATCAAATCAATCTTGCCGTTAAAAGGCGAGTGTTCATTGCGGTTGTCGAGGTTTTTCACAATCTCTGCAATACCAAAACACCCCAAAGCGATGCTCACCAGGCCAATACCTTCCATCAGAAAGGGCAGGTCCATCGTAAATCGTGCCACACCACTATTTACGTCAGTGCCAACTTGTCCTAGCAGCACGCCTATCAGCGTCATGGCCAATCCGTTGAGTAGGCTACCCGTCGTGACAAAGCTGACACAGACAAAACCCACCAACATGAGGGCGCAGTAATCGGCAGGGCCAAACAGGAGGCCGACTTCTCCCAGTGTCGGAGCCAGAGTGGCCAGAACCACGATCGCCACGGTACCCCCAATGAAGCTGGAAATCCCGGCTGTGAAAAGGGCCAGTCCGGTTTTACCCTTGAGTGTCATCTGATAGCCGTCAATGCACGCCACGATGCTGCTGGCGTGGGGAATCTTCATGGTGATGGCGCTCACACTGTCACCGTATTGAGCCCCGTAGTAGATCCCTGACAGCATGATGAGCGAAGCATCCAGGGGAATGGAATACGTCAATGGGATCAGCAGACTGATAGTGGCCAAAGGCCCCAGTCCGGGGAGCAATCCTACGAACGTACCGACCGTACAACCCAATGCGCAATACAAAAGGTTTTGTAGTGTCAGTGCGTGTTCAAAACCGAACGCAAGATTGTGAAGGATGTCCATCAGTACAGGGGCAGGTTAAGGCCGAGCAGTTTTTGAAATAAGAGGGCGATAACAATAAGGCCGGCGGAGGTTTTAAGATTGCGTACCACCGAATACGAAGACCCTGCAAACGAAGAACAAAACACTAGAAAAACAATGCCCAGGATCGCATTGACATATTGCGAGATGACCACAAATCCGCAGAGGCTGAGCAGAATGAGCGCAATGTTCTTCTGGTTGTAGTTCATCGGCACAGGCGCAACAAAGCGCGAACGGACCACGGTCAATAGCCCGATCAAAAGCAAAAGACAGCTCACCACCAGTGGAAACAAGCCGGGCCCCGCATGGCTGAACTTTCCAAGGTTGTACTTCAATGATCCCAACCCGAACAACAGGGCAATGGCCGATAGCAATAGGCCTCTGAGAAGATTTTGGTTTTTCATGTGAATCCATTTCGGATGATGCACACGAATATAAGAGCAATCCAGGAACGAACCCTTCAACTCTATTCGGGGTTTACCCTTGAGGCCGAAATTGCGACTGTTATTGCCCAACGGTTTGACGATGCGGATCCGGGACCCACAGGACCGTTGATCAAACAATTGTCAATCGGATTGACACCCTGGATCGAGCAACACCCCTAACACCTGATGAGGGGTTGCAGTTAGAACATGGTCTTTGCGCCCGGCTTTTACTAAGCGTTTCGTGATCCGTGTAATCTGCCTGCTTTGACGTCCAAGTCGCACGGGTTTCACCCAAAATTGATCAAGTAGGTTCAGATTCTTCGGTTTCTGGCAGATGAATCATGCCGGTGTTGTAGTTATAGCTATACACCTCACCATGGCGTCCCCACTCGATTGCGACGTTAAGGACTCGCTCGGCTTCTTCGGCGTCCAGACTTTCGCGCAGCATTGCGAGAAATGGCTCCTCTTTAAGCTGGCCCGATGTTTCCTGAAGCAGGCTGTGATGGATGTGCGCAGCCAGTGGTACACGTGCCAGAAGGCGTCGTCCAAAAAGAGCCTGACGTTCACTGTGTTCGGCGGCGACATAGCGCTTGCCAGACTCGGTCATTGATAAATCGCCGCCCGCCAAAACTGCAAAGTCCAACAGTGCCAGGGCTTCGGCTGCGGGTAGCAACTCGTCGTCGGTAAGTTCGGTCTCTTCGGCCAGTTGAGGCAGGTCGGCATGACCCAGAAAGGGCTCGTCCATTAGTCGCTCCAGCAAGCCTTCCATGAGGCTGATGTCAGCTTCTGGCAGACGAGCATCCAAGCGCATCGGTTCGACTTCCTCGGTCGTCCTGCCTGCGCGCACGCGCCCTGCAGTCATGACCGCGTAGATTTCGTCGACCATTGCGCGCACATCTGCACTGTCTGCATCACGTGGGCGTGGAAGGTCTACCTTCATCTCGAACTTGACACGCCCGGGGTCACTCGCAAAAATCAATACCCGATCGGCCATCATCACGGCTTCTTCAATGTTGTGCGATACCACCAGTATGGCTTTGGTCGAGATCTGCTCTGCAGCCCAGAGCTCCAGAATGTCATCGCGCAGGCGCTCGCCGGTCAGCACATCCAGTGCAGAGAACGCTTCGTCCATCAAGAGCACATCGGGGTCCACCACCAGCGCACGTGCAATGCCCACCCGTTGACGCATACCGCCGGAGAGCTCGCGGGGGAGTGCGCCTTCAAACCCGGACAGGCCAATCATGTCGATGACTTTGTCGGCCCGCTTAGCCCGCTCCTCTTTGGAAACGCCGCGGGCCTCCAGACCGATCTCAATGTTCTGCTCCACGGTTAGCCACGGAAACAGGGCGAATGACTGGAATACCATGCTGATGCCGCGTGCTGGGCCATACAACGGCTGGCCACGGTAAAGCACGTCACCGCGGTCAGCGGAGACCAGGCCTGCCATGATGCGCAGCAGCGTGGATTT
>JAYTRR010000194.1:0-11529 GCA_043746005.1 Burkholderiales bacterium | reverse complement strand
AGTGGAGCGAGACTCGCGTGCCGTCACCATATTTGAGTTGAATGTGACCTTGGCCCCCGTGGAACCTGCGCAGCCAGCTATCAATATGATAGTGAAGTGCAGCAAGGGGACCTACATCCGCACACTCGGTGAGGATATTGGAGAAGCGTTGGGATGCGGCGCGCATTTGACCGCGCTGCGCAGAACGGGCACCGGTGGCTTTGATATGTCGCAATGCGTGACGCTGGAGGCGCTGGAGGCCATGACGGAGGAAGAACGCTTGGCGTGTTTGATGCCAGTGGATTCGCTTTTGGCGAATCACACGGTTGTCACGCTGGATGCGGAAAATGCAGGACGGTTTTTGAGCGGCGTTCGCCGACGTGGAAACTGGCCTGATGATGAACGTGTGGCCGTATACGGCACGCACCCACCGGCTCTGCTGGGCACTGCCCATACCAAAGCAGGTGAATTGATACCGGGGCGTTTGCTGAGCCCGCTTGACATTGCGCAAGTTCAAGCTCAGCAGACGGTTGGCATGACAACTGATACGAATGTGGCCTCAGAAGGCTGCAAAGAACAGATTCAAGAGAAAGTGAACCATGAGCATTAAACAGATCCGCAACATCGCCATCATCGCCCACGTTGACCATGGCAAGACCACCATGGTCGACCAGTTGCTGCGCCAGTCCGGCACCTTCGCCCAGCACGAGAAAATTGTTGATACCGTCATGGACAACAACGCTATCGAAAAAGAGCGCGGCATTACCATTCTGGCCAAGAACTGCGCTGTGACCTGGGAAGGTACCCACATCAACATCGTTGATACCCCCGGACACGCGGACTTCGGCGGGGAAGTGGAACGTGCCTTGTCGATGGTCGACGGCGTTGTCCTGCTGATTGATGCGCAGGAAGGCCCCATGCCACAGACCCGCTTTGTGACCAAGAAGGCACTGGCTCTGGGTCTGCGCCCCATCCTGGTGGTGAACAAGGTGGACAAGCCAGGTGCCCGCCCCGATTTCGTGGTCAATGCCGCTTTCGACCTGTTCGACAAGCTGGGCGCCACAGACGAACAGCTCGATTTCCCCGTGGTCTACGCATCCGGCATCAATGGCTGGAGCTCTCTGGAAGAGGGCGAGCAGGGTGAACAGTGGGGCCCCGACATGTCGGCTCTCTTCAACACCATTCTGAAGCATGTACCCGCCCAGACAGGTGATCCTGCAGCACCACTGCAACTGCAAATCTCAGCACTCGATTTTTCAACCTTTGTGGGCCGCATTGGTGTCGGCCGTATCAGCCAGGGAACCATCAAGCCCATGATGGAAGTGGTGGTCATGGAAGGCCCGGACGGCAAGCCCGTCAAAGGCCGTATCAACCAGGTGTTGACATTCCAGGGGCTGGAGCGTGTGCAGGCTACGGAAGCGGGCCCAGGCGAAATCGTGCTGATCAATGGCCTGACGGACATCGGTATTGGCGTGACCATCACCGACCCGATCAACCCGATGCCGCTGCCCATGCTCAAGGTTGATGAGCCGACCCTGACCATGAACTTCTGCGTCAACACCAGCCCGCTGGCCGGCCGTGAAGGCAAGTACGTTACCAGCCGCCAGATTTGGGACCGTCTGCAAAAGGAACTGCAACACAACGTGGCGTTGCGCGTCAAGGAAACCGGCGAAGAAGGTATCTTTGAAGTCATGGGCCGCGGCGAACTGCACTTGACCATTTTGCTGGAGAACATGCGCCGCGAAGGTTATGAGATGGCTGTGTCCAAGCCACGCGTGGTGATGAAAGAAGTGAATGGCGAAAAGTACGAACCCATCGAGTTGGTGACTGCCGACATTGAAGAGCAGCACCAGGGCGGCGTGATGCAGGCGCTCGGTGAGCGCAAGGGTGACCTCGTGAATATGGAGCCGGACGGTCGTGGCCGCGTGCGCCTTGAGTACCGCATCCCGGCGCGTGGCCTGATTGGCTTTACCAACGAGTTTTTGAACTTGACGCGCGGCTCGGGCCTGATTTCCAACATCTTCGACAGCTACGAGCCACACAAAGGCGAAATCGGCGGCCGCAAGAATGGCGTGCTGATTTCCATGGACGCCGGTGAAATCTTTACCTACGCCCTGGGCAAGCTGGACGACCGTGGCCGCATGTTCGTGCGCGCCAATGACCCGGTGTACGAAGGCATGATTGTCGGTATCCACAGCCGCGAGAATGATCTGGTGGTCAACGCCACGCGTACCAAGCAGCTGACCAACTTCCGCGTCAGCGGCAAGGAAGACACGATCAAGATCACGCCGCCGATTGAACTCACACTGGAATACGGTGTGGAATTCATTGAAGACGACGAACTGGTCGAAATCACGCCCAAATCGGTCCGTCTGCGCAAGCGTCACCTGACCGAAAGTGAACGCAAGCGCGCTGGACGATAACGCTTCAGCCCATCGCCGGGAATGAAGCTCAGCCACAACCGCGCCGTCGTCTTGATGGTTGCGGTGGCACTGATGTGGTCCACTGCGGGCGTGGTGACCCGTCATCTGGACGGTGCGCGCAGTTTTGAGATTACATTTTGGAGAGCGTTTTTCACAGCGCTCTCACTGCTGCTGATCCTGCCTGTGATACGAGGGCGAAGGGTGTTTGCAGACATTCGCCATGCGGGCACTGCCTTCTGGGTGTCCGGTGTGTGCTGGTCCGTGATGTTCACCGCCTACATGGTGGCGTTGACCCTGACGACGGTTGCCAATGTGCTGGTCACCATGTCGATTGGCCCCTTGCTGACCGCGCTGATTGCCCGGATTTTCATTGGGCACCGCATTCCCCTGCGAACCTGGGTTGCCATTGCGGTGGCAGGCGCAGGGATTGCCTACATGTACGGGGCTCAGGTTTCAGGGGATCAACTCATCGGTACCCTGGTGGCCTTGTGCGTGCCTATTGCCGGCGCCACCAACTGGACCGTCACCCAAAACGCCCACACGCAAGGCCATGACGTGGATCTGGTCCCGGCGGTGTTTGTTGGCGCCGTGATCAGCTGCATCGTCACACTGCCATTGGCGCTGCCATTTCAGGCGACCACCCACGATTTGGGCCTTCTGGCCTATCTGGGTGTGGGTCAGCTGGCCATTCCCTGCGTTCTGTCGGTCATGTGTGCCCGTGTGCTCAAAGCCCCAGAGCTTTCGCTACTGGCGTTGCTGGAGGTCGTTTTTGGCATCGCGCTGGCCTGGCTCGGGGCGGGTGAAGCACCTGGCCCGACGGTACTGCTGGGCGGAACACTGGTCATCGGCGCCCTGGTGACCAACGAGCTGCTGGGATGGAATCAAAGGAGAAACGAAATATGAACACCGAATTGACTGAAGTCCAGACGGCCGTGGTCGGAGGCGTTGGCCTCATCACGCTGAACCGCCCCAAAGCGCTCAATGCGCTGAACCTGCCCATGGTGCGTGCGCTTCTGGCCACATTGCTGCTCTGGCACGACGATTCGGCGGTCTTTGCGGTTGCGATTCGCGGCACCAACAAAGTGGGCCGCCCCGGAACCCCGGAAGGCTTTTTCGGTGGATTCTGTGCCGGTGGCGACATCCGCTTTTTCCACCAGGCTGCGTTGGCCAATGATCCCGCTCTGGGTGAATTTTTCACAGAGGAATACACCCTTAACCACCTGATTCACAACTACCGCAAGCCCTACATGGCCTTTATGGACGGCGTGGTGATGGGCGGCGGCATGGGTATCAGCCAGGGGGGCAGCCTGCGCATCGTGACAGAACGCACCAGGATGGCCATGCCGGAGACCGGCATTGGCCTCTTTCCCGACGTGGGCGGGGGCTATTTTTTGAGCCGCTGTCCAGGTCATGTGGGCGAGTATCTGGCGTTGACGGGAGATACCATTTCCGGCGAACAGGCCGTGGCTTGGGGACTGGCAGATGTGTGTGTGCCTTCCGCTGAATTGCCTGCGCTCTGGGCAACGCTGCAGACGCAGGGTTCGCTGGAGTCATTGCAGCAGTGGACTGCTACCAATGTGATAGCTGCCCATGCAGTATCCACGCGGGCTGAGGCCAAAATTGACTCAAAGATTGAGGCGGCTTTCCGTCTGGGAAGCGTCACGTCCATCGTGGCGGCGCTGGAAGCCCAGGGCAGCAAGCCGGCGCGCGCTGTGGCCGCCACCTTACGCCACCGAAGTCCGCTGATGCTGCACGTCGTACTGCAGCAAATCCGGCGTGCCCGCACCATGACGCTGGCGGATGATCTGCGCATGGAGCGCGATCTGGTACACCACTGTTTTCACACGGTGCACCTGGAGCGCTCTGGTCCATCGAGCGAAACGGTGGAGGGTATTCGCGCGCTGGCGGTGGACAAGGACTTCAAGCCAGTCTGGAATCCTGCACGCATTGAAGATGTGAAGGTCGCCATGGTGGATCCGTTTTTCGTGAGCCCTTGGGCTGCTGATGCGCATCCCCTGCGCAATTTGCAGTAACTCAAAGCTGCTGATAGACCGTTTGTGCCAATTGCATCAGGGCGTCCCGTTTTAGCGGGCCAGTCAGCGCATAGCCAAAATCCTGGTCTATCCAATAGAAGCTGGGAAGTGCGCCCTCTGTCGCAAACCGGAACGCGGTTTCCTGTCCGTCAATACCGTCAGTCTTGGCGTCTGTCTTTGGGCTGATGGCGCCGAGGTACAGGGTAACCCGAACTCCTGCGGCGTTCTGGAACATGAACTGCGCGCGCGCACCCGCATCGCCCGGCAAAAGGCGCCCTCCAACCAATTCGTAACCCTGTGCGGAAAGATTGGGCACCTTGATCGGTTTCCCAACCCGCTTGGACAGCCATTGCACTAGGTGTTCCTGCTCGGCTGCGGCAACCTCTACGGGGTGTCGGACTTCGGGTGCGTATACCGCATGGGCGTAGCTCGCCTGGCGTACGAAATCCGCAGTCAGCGTTGCTTTGGCCAAGGCGCCCCCATGCTGGGTCTGCCATTCGTTGTGGGTCAGCCAGCCAGTGCCAAAAGAGAGTACGACCGCGGCGGCCATGCCGCCCCATCGCCACCCCTGTTGAAGCGCGTGCTGCGACTCGACCGTCTGCCGGGCTGCCGCCATCAGGGTAGTTGGAATCGGCTCATCCAGAACGTCCTGATGCAGGCCACGCAGCAAGTCGCGCTGTTGCCGCCATTGGGCAACCGTCGCCTGCGCGGCGGGGTCCTGCGACAGCCGGGCTTCCAGCGCTGCACGCTCTGCACCATGTGCCTGTTGATCCACCAGCAGATGCAGTTCGCTTTCAGTGAGGGGCAAAGAGTTCCTGTCCATTGATTCTTTCCTGACAGTCATTTCAGGCGGCGTAGTGGTGATACCGAGGCGCCGGGCACAGCACATTTTCGGGTGTCAAAGCCGGGGCGTCCATGAGGGATTGCAGTCTCGTACGTGCCCGTGAGAGGCGTGACATGACGGTACCAATAGGAATGGCCGTGACCCGGGCGACGTCTTCATAACTCATGCCTTCCAGGCTCACCAGCAGCAAAACCGTGCGTTGCTCTTCAGGCAGCACCAGCAGGCACCGCTGCAGGTCGAGTGCCAAATCGGTGGCTTGATCGGGGGCCACCAATTCATGGGCCACATCATGGATGTCAACCCGCGTACCCGCCTGCTGACTTCTTACGACGCGGCGACCATCGCTGGCGTACAGGTTGTGCATCAGTGTAAACAACCAGGCGCGCAGATCACTGCCAGTTGCCCATAGCCGCCACTTGGAGCAGGCGCGCTCCAGCGTGTCCTGCACCAGATCATCAGCCGCCCACGTGTTTCCCATGAGTGCGCGCGCATAGCGACGCAAACCGGGTATCTGGGCGATGAGGTCGGTTCGGTCCATATGCCCGGATGGTAGTCCCTAAAGCGAACCGGATGTCAGCACCTGGTCATCAGGGCTTGGCGGTATGCCAGACGGTCAGCACGCCATCACCGGTCTTGTCGCCCGGTTTGCTGTCTTTGGCCCAGTAGTACAGGGGCTTGCCTTTGAGGGCCCACTGTTTTTTGCCGTCGTCACGGGTGACGACCGAGTAGTCGCCGCTGGCCTTGTCCGTATCAGCCGCCATCAGAGGTGGCCAGTTGGTGGTGCAAGGGCCATTGCATACGGATTTGCCGCTGTTCTGGGTGTCTTTGTCAAAGGTGTACAGCGTCATTCCGTTGGGTCCGGTCAGCACACCATCGGCAATTTTGGCGGGAGAGGGCGTATCCATAGAGGCGCAGCCGCCGAGGATGGCGGCGGTCAAGGTCGCAATGGCAAGAAATTTCATGGGTGTTCTCCAGTAGTGCAATGCGCAGAAAACTGTCTGCAACTGGATGAACGCCAAATGCACCTGGTTTATTCCCGGGTGCAAGAAATATTTCAACGGGTGCGGGATTTCATGGCGCGGTCCACTTCACGCTTTCCTTCGCGGTCCTTGATGGTGTCGCGTTTATCGTGCTCGGCCTTGCCTTTTGCCAGCGCCACCTCGCACTTCACCTTGCCATCTTTCCAATGCAGATTGATGGGGACCAGGGTGTAGCCCTTCTGCTCTATCTTGCCGATCAGCTTTTGAATCTGCTCCTTGTGCATCAAGAGCTTTTTGGTGCGCACGTTATCCGGGTTGACGTGGCTGGATGCCGTATGCAGCGGGTTGATTTGCAGCCCGATGATGAACAACTCGCCCCCGCGGACGACCACATAGCCATCGGTGAGCTGGACCTTGCCTTCGCGTAGCGATTTGACCTCCCAGCCCTCCAGCACCAGACCGGCCTCAAAGCGCTCTTCGAAAAAGTAATTGTACGCGGCCTTCTTGTTGTCGGCAATGCGGGTGTTGATAGCGGGTTTTTTAGCCATGGGACTCAAATGGGGGTGACAGACGGGAAATGAAGGGGGGTGCCTCAGGGCTTGACTACAATCCCGCGCAGACCCCCATTCTATGAAAACTGTTCACAAGTCCGTTCTTATTTGGTACAGCCCGCAGGAAATGTATGTCCTGGTCACCCGTGTAAGCCAATACCCTGAGTTTCTGCCGTGGTGTGACCATGCCAATGTGGTGGATCAGGATGCAAGCGGAATGACCGCGGAGGTCGGTCTGTCCATTGGGGGCGTACGCCAGAGTTTTACTACCCGCAACACCCACACGGAGGCCAGTCGCGTTGACATGGTTTTGGTTAACGGTCCGTTTTCGCATCTGGATGGGCGGTGGAATTTCTACCCGATTGGGGACGGCTCGCAGCGCGCCTGCAAGGTGGAGCTGACGCTGAACTACGGATTTGACAACGCCACACTGGGCAAATTGGTGGGGCCGGTTTTTGACCGGATCGCCGGCAGTCTGGTCGATGCGTTCGTGAAGCGTGCACAGCAGGTGTACGGAGACTGAGATGCCATTCCCGGTTGTGGTGATCTACTCCCCAAAGCCCCGCGAGGTGCGCGAAGTCACCTTGCTGATCGAGCAGGGCGCTACTGTTGGGGATGCTATTCGGTCTAGCGCATTGCTTGAGGGGCTTACACTGGCTGTGGTGCAGGCGCTGGAGTGTGGGGTGTGGGGCCGCAAAGTGCCTGTTGACCATTTGTTGCGGTCCGATGACCGTGTGGAGCTTTACCGTCCACTCACCGTGGACCCCAAAGTCGCTCGACGGGAACGTTTTGTGCGCCAGGGTGCAAAAAAAGCGGCAGGCCTGTTTGCCAAGCGTCGCGCTGGGGCAAAAGCTGGCTATTAGTCAAGGCCCGCTGACCTGCGCCTATTTGCAGTCAGTGTCAATAACGCCCTGAATACGTTTGGCCTCGGCGGCGCGCGCGGCGTCGTCCATGATCTCGCGCTCACCGGCCGCATTGGTGCGTGCGATGCGTATGCCCGAGTCAAGACTGGTCTTGCCCTGCTTGGCACCGGCACAGTTTTCGACTTTGGCTTTGGTCACGCGTTCTTCTTCGGCTTTGCGTTTGGCTAGCTCAGCGTCAGCGGCCTGCTTTTTCTTGGCTTCGAGTTCTCTATCAATGGTGGCTACTTTGCTACCGCTGGCGGGTAATACGGGCGCTGCAGCGTCTGCGGAACCGGTGTTTTCCTGCGGGGGCGGGGCGCTTGGTGTCCGACCTGCAGGGCGCTTGACAATGCTTTTATCCAGAATATCTGCGGGAGGTGCCCGATCGCTGAATACTTTGCGACCGTCCTTGTCGATCCACTGCCATTGGGCGAACGCGGCACTGCAGGCCCCGGTAAGGGCTGCAATCAAGAGTAGTTGAAGCATTTTCATGGATGAAGTGTATCGTTCAAGGCCTTCATTGGCATATGAATCCAGTCGAAGTGTCGGGTTTCACCACCACTTTATCGGCACCTCATCAAATTTACGAAGGGCGCGACGGGTACAATTTGGACATTTGGAGCTTTGACATGCGCCTCCTCGGCAAAGCGCTCACCTTCGACGATGTGTTGTTGGTGCCAGCGTACTCCCAGGTCCTCCCAAAGGACACATCCCTCGCCACCCGTTTCTCACGCAACATTGCCCTGAACCTGCCCCTGGTTTCAGCGGCCATGGACACGGTTACCGAGGCACGTTTGGCCATTGCCATTGCACAGGAAGGCGGCATCGGCATCGTTCATAAAAACCTGACGGCAGCAGAGCAGGCTGCGCAGGTTTCCAAGGTCAAGCGCTATGAGTCCGGCGTGTTGCGTGACCCCGTCGTGATTACCCCGAACCATACGGTTCGCCAAGTGATGGATTTGTCCGCACAACTCGGCGTCTCCGGTTTCCCCGTCTGCGACGGTGGCAAAGTGGTTGGCATTGTGACCGGCCGGGATTTGCGCTTTGAGACCCGCTACGACCTGCCCGTGAGCAAGATCATGACTCCCAGGGAGAAGTTGGTTACCGTGCCGGACGGCACGACGATCAGCCAGGCCAAAGTGTTGCTCAATCAGCACAAAATTGAACGTTTGCTGGTGATCAACGATGCGTTTGAGCTCAAGGGCCTGATCACGGTCAAGGATATTACAAAGCAGACCAGTTTTCCCAATGCAGCCCGCGACGCTCTGGGCAAGCTGCGTGTAGGCGCCGCAGTCGGAGTGGGCGAGGGTACCGAGGAACGCGTGGAAGCGCTGGTTCGTGCCGGCGTGGACGCCATCGTGGTGGACACAGCACACGGCCACAGCCATGGCGTTATCGAGCGTGTGCGCTGGGTCAAGAAGAATTACCCCCAGGTGGACGTGATCGGCGGCAACATTGCTACCGGTGCGGCGGCTCTGGCACTGGTTGAAGCCGGTGCGGATGCGGTCAAAGTTGGCATTGGCCCTGGTTCCATTTGCACCACCCGGATCGTCGCTGGTGTAGGTGTGCCACAAATCATGGCCATTGACAGTGTGGCAACCGCTCTGCGGGGCACGGGCGTGCCGCTGATAGCTGATGGTGGCATCCGCTACAGCGGAGATATCGCCAAAGCCCTTGCGGCCGGTGCAGGTACCGTGATGATGGGTGGCATGTTTGCCGGTACGGAAGAAGCACCCGGTGAGGTGATTTTGTTTCAGGGCCGCAGCTACAAGAGTTACCGCGGCATGGGCTCCATTGGCGCAATGCAACAAGGCAGTGCAGACCGGTATTTTCAGGAATCCAGTACCGGCAACCCCAATGCTGACAAGCTGGTGCCTGAAGGTATTGAAGGTCGCGTACCCTATAAAGGGTCCATGGTCTCCATCGTCTTCCAGATGTCCGGCGGCATCCGCGCCAGCATGGGCTACTGCGGTTGCGCCACGATTGAAGACATGCAGAACAAGGCAGAGTTTGTGGAAATCACCACTGCAGGTATTCGGGAAAGCCACGTACATGATGTGCAGATCACCAAAGAAGCACCCAATTACCGCGCCGACTGATCGTTTCTGACATGCAGCACCAAAAAATCCTCATTCTTGATTTCGGCTCCCAGGTCACCCAGCTCATTGCGCGGCGTGTGCGCGAAGCCCATGTGTTTTGTGAAGTGCATCCCTGTGATGTGACGGACGACTGGATTCGCGCCTACGCAAAAGACGGTAATCTAAAAGGCGTGATCCTTTCGGGTAGCCATGCCAGCATCTACGAAGAGACGACCGACAAGGCGCCGCAATTGGTATTTGAGTTGGGGATTCCGGTGCTGGGTATTTGCTACGGCATGCAGGCCATGGCGCAGCAACTCGGAGGCAAGGTAGAAGCCGGGCACACGCGCGAGTTTGGCTCTGCGCAAATTCGGGCGCGCGGTCACACCCAATTATTCGATGGCATTCAGGACAGTACCACACCCGAAGGCTACGGCATGCTGGACGTGTGGATGAGCCACGGTGACAAGGTGACCGAAATGCCGCCAGGCTTCTCCGTGATGGCATCCAACGACGCTTGCCCCATCGCCGGCATGGCGGACGAGGCCCGCCGCTTCTACGCCGTGCAGTTTCACCCCGAGGTGACTCATACCATTCAGGGGCAGGTCATTCTGAATCGTTTCGTGCTGGACATCTGCGACACGCGCCCCGACTGGATCATGGGCGACTATATTGCCGAGGCGGTTGAAAAAATTCGCGCTCAGGTCGGCTCCGAAGAAGTGATTCTGGGTTTGTCGGGTGGTGTGGATTCATCGGTCGCTGCCGCACTGATTCACCGTGCCATTGGTGACCAGCTCACCTGTGTGTTTGTGGACCATGGCCTGTTGCGCTTGAATGAAGGCGACATGGTGATGGACATGTTCGTAGGCAAACTGCATGCCAAAGTGATGCGGGTGGATGCCGCTGACCAGTTCCTCGGTCATCTCAAGGGCGTGAGTGATCCCGAAGCCAAGCGCAAGATCATTGGTCGCGAGTTTGTAGAGGTATTCAAGGCTGCAGCCCTCACCCTGACTGCGGGAGATGCTACTAAAAAAGCAGCAACATTTCTGGCTCAGGGGACCATCTATCCCGACGTGATCGAATCGGGCGGCGCCGGCAACAAAAAGGCCGTGACCATCAAGAGCCACCACAATGTGGGTGGTTTGCCCGAGCAGCTCGGCCTCAAACTGCTGGAGCCTTTGCGCGAGCTGTTCAAGGACGAAGTGCGGGAACTGGGTGTTGCACTGGGCCTGCCCCATGACATGGTCTACCGTCATCCCTTCCCCGGGCCTGGCTTGGGCGTGCGTATTCTGGGTGAAGTCAAAAAGGAATACGCCGACTTGCTGCGCCGTGCCGACGCCATCTTCATCGAAGAGCTCCATAACTTCAAGGATGCGGCCACCGGCAAGACCTGGTACCAGCTCACCAGCCAGGCATTTACCGTATTTCTGCCCGTGAAAAGCGTGGGCGTCATGGGTGACGGCCGCACCTACGACTATGTCGTGGCCCTGCGCGCAGTGCAAACCAGTGATTTCATGACGGCCGACTGGGCGGAGCTGCCCTATGCGCTGCTCAAGAAAGTCTCCAGCCGTATCATCAACGAGGTGCGGGGAATCAACCGCGTGACCTACGATGTTTCCAGCAAGCCGCCCGCGACGATCGAGTGGGAATGATTCATCACCTGAGCTGAAAGAACGCCTATGTACCTGCCTCCCCAGTTCAATGCGAAGGATCGGGTCCATGCGGCGAACGTGGTGCGT
>JAYTRR010000193.1:0-3769 GCA_043746005.1 Burkholderiales bacterium | reverse complement strand
AGGCAGATTTGTACTTTCAGTACACCCGCTCAGAGGGCTGGAGCCTGGAAGAAGGCATCGTCAAAACCGGCTCTTTCAGTATCGACCAGGGCGTGGGCGTGCGGGCTGTGAGCGGCGAGAAAACCGCATTTGCCTATTCCGACGACATCTCTGAGGCCTCGCTGCTGGATGCCGCCCGAACGGTGCGTACCATTTCAAGCGCAGCCCAGACAGGGCGTGCGCGGGTAGCTACCAAAAAAATAGCAAAGGCACGGTCGCTTTACCACGGCGTGGACCCCATTTCTACCCTCGACAGTGCCACCAAGGTCGCGCTGCTGGGCAAGGTGGAGCGCCTGGCCCGTGCCAAAGACCCGCGTGTGGCGCAGGTCATGGCGGGCCTGGCCAGTGAGTACGACGTGGTGATGGTGGCACGCGCAGACGGCACACTGGCGGCCGACGTGCGCCCGCTGGTGCGCCTGTCGGTTACCGTGATTGCCGAGCAAACGATCAAAGGCGTGGTCCGCCGCGAAGTGGGCTCTGCGGGTGGCGGCGGTCGCTTTGGCCTGGCGTATTTTGATGACGCGCAAATTTCCAGGTACGTGGACGAAGCCGTGCACGCCGCGCTGACCAACTTGGAGGCGCGTCCCGCGCCCGCTGGCGAAATGACCGTGGTGCTGGGCTCCGGCTGGCCCGGCATTTTGTTGCACGAAGCCATCGGCCACGGCCTGGAGGGTGATTTCAACCGCAAGGGCTCCAGCGCCTTCAGTGGCCGCATCGGCCAGCGCGTGGCAGCCAAAGGCGTGACCGTGCTGGACGACGGCACCATTGCCGACCGCCGGGGTTCGCTCAATGTGGACGACGAAGGCAACACCAGTCAGCGCAATGTGCTGATCGAAGACGGCATTCTCAAAGGCTACATCCAGGACGCGATGAATGCCCGCCTGATGGGCGTGGCGCCCACGGGCAATGGCCGGCGCGAGAGCTACGCCCACATTCCGATGCCGCGCATGACCAACACCTACATGCTGGGGGGTGACAAGGACCCGCAGGAGATCGTTGCCAGCATCAAGAAGGGCCTGTATGCGACCAACTTTGGCGGCGGCCAGGTGGACATTACCTCGGGCAAGTTTGTGTTCTCGGCCAGCGAAGCGTATTGGGTTGAAAACGGCAAGATTCTGTACCCGGTCAAGGGGGCCACCATTGTGGGCAGTGGGCCCGAGTGCCTGAAGCGCGTCAGCATGATCGGCAACGACATGAAGCTCGACAGCGGCGTGGGGACTTGTGGCAAGGAAGGCCAGAGTGTGCCGGTAGGTGTGGGGCAGCCCACACTGCGTATTGACGGGCTGACGGTGGGCGGCACCGCCTGACGTTTGTGGGGCGTGCACAGCTTTCAGACCTTCGGCCAGTACAGCGAGTTTTTGAGGTCGGCTGTCGCCGACGAAGAGTCGCTGCAAATGGGGGAGAGCCTGCAGGCACTGGCCGCCCGGATTGAAGACCTGGGAAAACTGCTGCGACAACACAGCAATCTGCCCGCCCTGAAGGCGCAGGCGTTTATCGGCCTGCTGGACGATTTGCGCACCCACCGCGACATGCTGAACGCACTGAGTGCCGACTGGCAGGGCTTTTACGAATATGGCGCGCACTGCGCGGGGCTGACCCACTTTCGCACGCTGCTCACACAATGGACTCTGGAGGCGGCGCCACCACGGCAGGCGGCCCCGGCCGTTGTTGATTTTGATTTGGCTGCGTGGCGGGTGCTGGGTGCGGGGGCCTTGTTGCTGGATGTTTACGAGCATGCACGTTCCTTGGTGCCCACCGAGCAGGAGACCTCTTTATCGGCATGGAAGCGGCTGACAGGGTGGTTTCGACGGCGCTAAACAACTGTGCTACAGTTCTTTCATGCATTTCGGCCGCTTCTTCTTTAGCTACTTTTGGTTCTCCAACGCCTTTGGCGGTAGAGAGTTCTGAACGTATCTGAAACATAAGACGTCCTGAATCCTCCCAAACCGCCGGCACCACCGGCGGTTTTTTTTTGCCTCGCCATCCCATCGATTGATCACCGCAACAGGAATTACGACATGACTGCAAAAGCTTCAACCCAAGACGCCTGGTACCCGCATGGCACCCAGCCCGCCGACCGCACCAGCCAGACCGACGACGAACGCATTCAGGACATTACCGTGTTGCCACCTCCCGAGCACTTGATCCGTTTTTTCCCCATCCGCGGCACGCCGGTGGAAACGCTGATTACCAGCACCCGCCGCACCATCCACAAGATCATGGTCGGCAAAGACGACCGGTTGCTGGTGGTGATTGGGCCCTGCTCCATTCACGACCCGGCTGCCGCGCTGGACTATGCCCGTCGCTTGAAAGAGCAGCGCGAGAAGTACAAAGACACGCTGGAAATCGTGATGCGCGTGTATTTCGAGAAACCGCGTACAACGGTGGGCTGGAAAGGGCTGATCAACGACCCCTACCTGGACGAGAGCTTCCGAATTGACGAAGGCCTGCGCATTGCGCGCCAGTTGCTGATTGAAATCAACCGCCTGGGCCTGCCCGCAGGCAGCGAGTTTCTGGACGTGATCTCTCCGCAATACCTGGGTGACCTGATTGCCTGGGGCGCTATCGGCGCGCGCACAACCGAAAGCCAGGTGCACCGCGAGCTGGCCTCGGGTCTGTCGGCTCCCATTGGTTTCAAGAATGGGACGGACGGCAATATCAAGATTGCAACGGACGCGATTCAGGCGGCGGCGGGCGCCCACCACTTTTTGTCGGTGCACAAGAACGGCCAAGTGGCCATTGTGCAAACCAAGGGCAACCCCGATTGCCACGTCATCCTGCGCGGCGGCAAGGCCCCCAACTACGATGCCGCCAGTGTGGCGGCCGCCTGCAAAGACCTGGAAAAAGCCAAGTTGCCCGCCACCCTGATGGTGGACTGCAGCCACGCCAACAGCAGCAAGCAGCACGAGAAACAGGTGGAAGTGGCGCGTGACATTGCGAACCAGATTGCTTCAGGCTCGCACAGCGTATTCGGTGTGATGGTGGAGAGCCATCTGCACGCCGGTGCACAAAAATTCACGCCTGGAAAAGATGATGCAACGGCGCTCGAATACGGCAAAAGCATCACCGATGCCTGCTTGGGTTGGGATGATTCCTTGCAGTCGCTGGAGCTGCTTTCGGCGGCTGTCAAAGCGCGTCGCGCCCTGTAAAAAACGGGTTAGCAGGGGGCGCGACTGGCCTCGATCATGGACAGGGCCCAGCTTTGGGCTTCTGCCATGGTTTCAAACGTCTTGAATGGGCGTCCGATCGAGTTGTAGATCCTTGCAAAGTGGGGGTTCATGATTGTTCCCCCCTCGACCTCGGGCGCCATGACAAATGCCGTGGCTACGGGGGTGAATGCAGGCGGCTTGGCGGCTTGCATCAGTTCGGTGTACCGCCGGATGCCATCAGGGGTAGCCATGGCGCTTTGTATGATCGTACAAATGCTGGCCCACGGACCTGACGGGTGCAGGGCTTCCAGAAAATTTATTTGTGCGACCGCCAGGCAATCAAAAACCTCCTGATTGAAAGGGCCGGTTGCCTCGTATCGCAACAAGTTTTCGTCCATGGATATTTCAACCAGTCCATGCGGTGCGAAATGAGTCGTCTTTATTTCACTTGTACTGATTTTCACCAATTTACCGGTCTGCATTGAGGCTCCCCGTGTGCGATTGGATGGAACGATGAAATCTATCTTAGCGGGAGATCTCCGGCGCAGTTGCTGCATTGCAGCAGGCATTCCAGTGGATCG
>JAYTRR010000192.1:0-11636 GCA_043746005.1 Burkholderiales bacterium | reverse complement strand
CGGGCTTGCGGCGCTCCAGCGGGGTCATGCTCTGGATGATGCCTTCCTTGCGCTTGATGTCCTTCTCCGCACGGTCCATGTCCACGTTGCCCGCCTTGGCGGCCATGGACGCAGGCAGTTTGTCCATCAGGCTTGATAAGCCACCCATCTGTTTCATCTGCTGAATCTGGGCCAAAAAATCGTTCAAGTCGAAGCCGGCACCGCTCTTGACCTTGGCAGCCAAGCGCTGAGCTGCCTGAATATCCACACCGGCGGTGACCTGCTCGACCAACGCCAGAATGTCGCCCATACCCAGAATGCGTCCCGCGTGGCGCTCGGCATCAAACACTTCCAGGCCATCGAGCTTTTCGCTGGTGCCGGCAAACTTGATAGGCGCTCCGGTAACCTGGCGTACAGACAGCGCCGCACCGCCGCGGGAGTCACCGTCCAGCTTGGTCAGGATAATGCCCGTCAGTGGCAGGGCTTCCTTGAAGGCTTTGGCGGTGTTGACCGCATCCTGGCCCTGCATGGCGTCGACCACAAACAGGGTTTCGATCGGGTTCAGGGCAGCGTGCAGGTCCTTGATCTCGCGCATCAACGCTTCATCAATGGCCAGACGGCCCGCGGTATCGACCAGTAGCACGTCAAAGAAGTGCCTCTTCGCGTAGTCCAGGGCCGCCAGGCCAATGTCAACAGGTTTCTGGTCCGGCGTGCTGGGGAACCATTCCGCTCCGGCCTGCGCGGTTACGGTTTTGAGCTGCTCGATGGCGGCGGGGCGGTACACGTCGCCCGAAACCGTCAGCACTTTCTTCTTGCGCTTTTCGATCAGGTGTTTGGCAAGCTTGGCGGTGGTGGTGGTTTTACCCGCACCTTGCAGACCGGCCATCAGGATGACCGCGGGTGGCTGGGCGGCGAGGTTGATGTCACTCACACCCGCGCCCATGGTGGCCGCCAGTTCCTTGCTGACAATGCTCACCAGCACCTGACCCGGTTGCAGAGAGCCCAGCACTTCCTGGCCCAGGGCTTTTTCTTTCACGCGGGCAATGAAGTCGCGCACCACGGGCAGGGCCACGTCGGCCTCCAGCAGGGCCATGCGCACCTCGCGCAACATGTCGGTCACATTGTTTTCGGTGATGCGGGCCTGGCCTCGCATTTCCTTGACGAGGCGAGAAAGTTTGTCGGAAAGAGCGGAGGCCATAGTGGGTCCAGAGAAGGAGGTTTCCGGTATGCGGAACCTCTAGTGAATGCCAGCCGGAGCCAGCAGGGTGCAAAACGCTAAACTGTACCCATGATTTTAGCCAGTGCGTCTCCCATTCACCTGATTTTGTCGGTTTCAGCCGCTGCAGCCTATACGTGGCCTGCCATTCAGGCCAACCGCCTCAGCCAGCGATCGGCGCGCTTATGGGTGGCCGTGGCGTGGCTGCTGCATGGCGCCATGCTAGCCTGGACGCTCTTTGGAGAGCAACCGCACTTTGGTTTTGCACCCGCCATGTCGGTCACCGCCTGGCTGGTGGCAGCCGTCTATGCCGTAGAGAGCCAGATTTATCCACAGCTACCCACCCGATGGACCTTGTGCGCACTGGGTGCAATGGCCGTGCTGGTGGCGCTTCTGTTTCCCGGCAGCCCCATGCCCGCCACTGCATCGGCCTGGCTGGCCCTGCATCTGGCATTTGGTGTGGCGTGTTACGGACTGTTCGGTATCGCGGTGGTGCATGCCTGGTTCATGACGCGTGCGGAGGCTCGCATTCGCCACGCAGAAGACCCGCAAAGCGGTTTGCCCCTGTTGACGCTGGAGCGCCTGACCTACCGCTTTGTGGGTGCGGGCTTTATTCTGCTCAGCGCTACTTTGCTTGCAGGCTTCCTGTTTGGCGACTCGCTGTATGGTCATGGCCACGCTTGGCGCTGGGACCACAAGACAGTTTTCTCCGTGCTGGCCTGGATCACTTTTGCGGTGCTGCTGACAGGCCGGACTGCTTTCGGATGGCGCGGCAAACGGGCCGTGAATGTGCTGTATATCGGCTCGGCGCTTTTGCTGCTGGCGTATGTGGGCTCACGCTTTGTGATGGAAATAGTGCTGGGACGTACACCATGAAGTACCTGCTGATTTTTCTGGTGGTGTTGTTGCTGGTGTGGCGTTGGCGCTCGTCACGGTCGACCCAGCAACGCGATGTCCAGCGAAAAAAACCGGCCTCTGCGATCCCACAAGACATGGTGCGTTGTCACCAGTGTGATGTGCATATCCCCGTAAACGAGGCGGTGATTGGCACCAGGGGGGCCTATTGCAGCGCAGCTCACCGCCAAAAGACAGAGTCCTGAATGGGCGAGCCGGACTACCAGCACTCGTGGTTTGAACCTGCCGGGATCAAAGGGCTATCGGATACGCCCGATGATTCGAATGAGTTGATTCGCTTGTGGCAGGGCTTCATGACCGCCCGGCTCATTCTGGGGCTTGTACTGGTGGTGCTACAAACAGCCCTGTTTGCAACGGGCACATCCCACAGCGCCTTGTTGATTGCCATCAGTGCGGCCTATTTCGCGGGCACATTGGCAGCGCGGCTGTATATCAAGCCACGGCCACTGGGTGAGTCGTTCAACCGCGCCTGGGTTGCGCTGGTGGGACTGGACGTGGTGGCGTTTTCCGCATTGCAGCTGTTACAGGGCAACAGCATCAACTACACCCCCCTGTTTGCGCTTCCGATACTGCTGGCCTCCATTCTGGGCTCCCTGAGTCTGGCATTGGGTACAGCGGCCGGTGTCACGGTAGTTCTGCTGGGAAGCACGCTGTGGGCCTACGTGCAGGCGCCCGCCGATGCCGCTCCATATTTTGTGCAGGCCGCGCTCAGCGGGGTAGGCTATTTTGTGATTGCATTGCTGGGAAATCAGCTCTCCACCCGCCTGGCGAGCGAGGGCCATCGCGCCCGCCAGAGCCAGCTCGCCGCCACCATTCAGCGCCAGGTCAATGAACTGGTCATCGAGTCTCTCCCGGATGGCGTACTGATTGTGGACGACAGGGGTTGTGTGCGCGCTGCCAACCCCGCAGCACGGCAGCTGCTTGGTTCCGAGCGGGCTTTGCACGCAAACGTTTTTGACCTGAAAGACGAAGCCGGATGGCTTCCCCTGCTCAAGCTGACACGCTTGACGGTAGGAACCCACCAGAGCCAGGAGCAGGACGTGATCATTCACCACCAAGCCCATGGACCGCGCCGATTGCGCGCGCGCACCCGCCTCGCAGCACCGCACGGAAGCAGTGGCGAAAGCCTGTGTGTCCTCTTTTTGCAGGACCAGCGTGAACTGGAGGCGCGCATGCGCACTGAAAAACTCGCCAGCATGGGCCGCTTGTCTGCCGCCGTGGCACACGAAATCCGCAATCCTCTGGCCGCCATTGCCCAGGCCAATGCCCTGCTCGATGAAGACCTCACCGACCCCAGACACAAGCGACTCACCCTGATGGTGAGTCAAAACGCCAAACGGCTTGACAAGATAGTGGACGACATCCTCAACGTCTCAAGGGCACAGCCCCAGGACCACCCGCACACGACACTCGACCTGACCGAGTCCGTTCAGCGCATTTGCACTGATTGGGCAGGGCAAAACGGCAGCCAGAGGCAAATGAGCATCCATTTGCTCGATCCAGAAACCAGCGTCCGCTTTGATGACGATCACTTGCGTCGGGTGCTCGTCAATCTACTGGACAATGCAGGGCGCTACGCCAGCGGCAAGGCCAACTCCATCCAGGTCAGCAGCCTCCTGATTGACTCACAGCATGCCGGCATTTCGGTCTGGAGTGACGGCGCCGCCATGGAGCAGTCCGTGGAACGCCACTTGTTTGAACCTTTTTTCTCGTCGGAGAGCCGCTCCAGCGGTCTCGGGCTCTACATTTGCAGAGAACTCTGCGAAGGGCATGGCGCCACCCTGGCATACCTGCGCACTTCCCGCAGAGCCGGTGACCAGCCGGCAGATGGCAATGAGTTTGTGATCACGTTCCTGCGTACCAACGCACAAGGCAACCCTGCACTGGCAGCCACTACCGCGACACCATGGCAAACCACACTGTATTGAGCAACGCCCAGATTCTGGTGATCGACGACGAGCCCGATCTGCGCACCCTGTATGAGCTAACGCTGTTGCGCGAAGGCTATCGGGTGGAAACCGCAGGCAGCCTGCAGGATGCCTGGCAACTGCTCAATACGCGGCGTTTTGACGTTGTCATCACCGACATGCGCTTGCCTGACGGACTGGGCATTGAAATATTGGCCAGTATGAAGACGCAACAGCGGGCGGAGCGCTGCATCGTGATAACGGCTTACGGTTCGGCAGAAAATGCGGTTGAATCGTTGAAAGCGGGAGCTTTCGATTACCTCACCAAACCAGTGGATTTGAAACAATTCAGATCAGCAATTGCTTCCGCAGTGCAGGGTACAGCGCCGCACGCCGGTCCGGCACGCCGGGCTACTGACGCCCGGCCGTCTGATTCATCATCCCCCACATCCCCAGGCCAATTGGCACTGTCGAAGTTGGCAGGTGACTCCGCTGTCATGCGCAGCGTAAAGGAACGCATTGTCAAAGTCGCTCGCAGTATGGCCCCCGTTTTGGTACGCGGTGAATCGGGCACCGGTAAAGAGCTGGTCGCGTCCGCATTGCATGCCAACAGCCACAGGGCGGCAGGGCCCTGGATCGCGGTGAATTGCAGTGCGATACCGGAAAACCTGCTGGAGACCGAGTTTTTCGGCGCAAAGAAAGGCGCCTACACCGGGTCTACCCATGACCGGCAAGGTTTTTTCCAGGCTGCAACCGGCGGGACCCTGTTTCTGGATGAGATTGGGGATCTGCCACTGGCCATGCAGTCGAAACTGCTTCGCGCCATCCAGGAGCGCTGTGTGCGCGCAGTGGGCTCCAGCCTGGAGGAGTCAGTCGATGTGCGCATCATCAGTGCCACACACAAGGACCTACCCGAGGAAGTGCACGCGGGTCGGTTCCGGCAGGATCTTTTTTACCGGTTGAACGTCATTGACATTGTGATTCCCCCGTTGCGCGAACGCCGCGAAGACCTTCCCGTATTGTGCGAGGCGCTGCTTGCGCGGATCGCCCAGGAATCGGGGATGCCCGCACCGCGACTGGCCCCAAGCAGCATCGAAAGGCTTGCAATGCTGCCGCTCCACGGCAACGTCCGCGAACTGGAAAATCTGCTGCACCGCGCCGTTGCCCTGTGTGAGGGCGACGAACTTCATTTTGATGACCTGCAGACGCCTATCAGAGGAACCATGCCACTGGAAACCGTCACGTCGCCCGCGCGCCTCGCCCCGACTGATTCACCCCTGCCCACGGATCTGCAAAGCCACCTGGATCAGCAGGAGCGCGACATCCTGGTCAAGACACTGAAAGAAACCAGTTTCAACCGCACGTTGGCAGCCTCTCGCTTGGGCTTGAGCCTCAGGCAAATCCGCTACCGGATAGCGCGGCTGAAAATCGATGCGCCCCGGGACGAAGACTCCGATGCCTGAAAAACGTCCTTTGAATGCGAGCCTATGGGATGGCGGGTGGTACCGCTTTGCGCACCGCGTGCCATCTCCCAACTTCGGCCCCCGCCCAACACAGGCCCACATAGACCTCATCGTGCTGCACTCCATCAGCCTGCCTCCTGGCGTCTATGGCGGCAATCAGGTTCGGGCGCTGTTCACGAATCAACTCGACTGGGAACAGCACCCCTACTTCAAACAGATAGCAGGCATGGAAGTATCCGCCCACTTCTACATTCAGCGCGGAGGCGAGGTATGGCAGTTCGTCAGTTGTGATGACCGAGCCTGGCACGCAGGCGCATCGCACTACCGAGGGCGGAATGACTGCAACAACGACTCCATAGGCATTGAACTTGAGGGCTTGGAGGGAGACATATTTGAGCCCGCGCAATACGAAGCACTGCAAGCCCTGTGCCCGGCACTGGCCCAGCGGTATCCGATTTCGTACCTTGCGGGTCACGAACACATTGCACCTGGGCGCAAGGGAGACCCCGGCGTTGGCATGGATTGGCCGCTTCTGCAGAAAACTCTGGGATTTTCTCCTCCGTGTTTTCCCGCAAGCGCTTAAAAAATAATTGACTCCAGGGTCTGTTGGACGCCACCCGAAACGTCCAGCGCTTGCAGTTTTCAAATGCACAGCTGCGTTATCCCGTAGACATCAAACCGCCACCGGATGCGGTTTTTTCAGGTAAAAGCTTTTGAAAGCAGCGCCAGCATTGGGTTTCTTGGTTCAAACACACGGCAGATAAGGCCTGCAAAGCATTGCCCACTTTACGGGCGCCACGTAGGCATATAGTGCAGGCGATTAGCACAAGCCGAGCAACTGCATCGGCCTGGCAAACTTTGAACGGATACACTACCGGTAGTGGCTTGCAACCACCCCGCACCCCATATATAGTGTGTCCTGCTTTCACTGGCTTTTCGGAAATTCCGCCAAAAAAGCCGGCAACCAGGTTCATTTGAGCCCAATAAAAATACCGATTTAGACGAGGAAATCATGCAATCTGTTTCAAACGTAACCGCTCTCGCCTCCAGCGCAATCCCACCCACCCTCAGTGAGCCGATGGCTGACAGTGGTGCCATCAACCTGCTTGCCCACTACCAGATCATTCGTCGCAATGGCGCCGTAGTACCTTTTGAGCCCAACAAAATTGCGGTGGCCATGATGAAGGCATTTCTGGCCGTTCACGGAACCCAGGGTGCGGCATCTGCCAGCGTTCGCGAAATGGTTGACGTGTTGACGCAGCAAGTCATCCGGGCACTGATGCGCTCGCGCCCAGGAGGTGGAACCTTCCATATTGAGGATGTCCAGGATCAGGTGGAACTCGGCCTCATGCGGGGCGGACACCACGAAATCGCACGTGCCTATGTTCTATATCGTGAGAGGCGCACCCAGGAGCGCGCCAAACAAGTAGCGCAAGTGGCGCCAGCTGCACCCGTATTACATGCGATGGAAGGTGACCAGCGCGTCGTGCTGGACTTGAACCAGCTCAAGTCGCTGATTCAGACAGCCTGCATGGGTTTGGGAGCCGATGTCAACGCAGAGCCCATTCTGGCGGAGACGATGCGCAACTTGTACGACGGCGTGCCCATGGACGAGGTTTACAAAGCCTCTATTTTGGCGGCCCGAACACTGATTGAAAAAGATCCCGACTACACCTACGCGACTGCTCGCCTGCTGTTTCACACCATTTCGCGTGAAGTGCTGGGCCGCGACGTCGCGCCTGCCGACATGGCAGAGGCCTACACCGATTACTTCCCCGGATTCATCAAGCGGGGAGTTGGCGCTGAGTTGCTGGATGAACGATTGATGCAGTTTGACTTGAAGCGTTTGGGCGCAGCCCTCAAGGCCGATCGTGACCTGCAATTTGATTACCTGGGCTTGCAGACGCTGTATGACCGCTACTTCCTGCATGAAGGCAAAATTCGCATTGAATTGCCCCAGGCTTTCTTCATGCGCGTGGCCATGGGTCTGTCCCTCAACGAGATCGACCGCGAAGCGCGTGCCATCGAGTTTTACGAAGTGCTTTCCAGCTTCGACTTCATGTCTAGCACCCCGACACTGTTTAACAGTGGCACGCTGCGCTCCCAGCTCTCCAGCTGCTACCTGACCACGGTGCCCGATGACCTAGACGGCATCTACGAATCCATCAAGGAAAACGCGCTCCTCTCCAAATTTGCTGGCGGCTTGGGCAACGACTGGACGCGTGTGCGTGCCTTGGGCGCCCACATCAAGGGCACCAACGGCGAATCACAAGGTGTGGTGCCGTTCCTGAAGGTGGTCAATGACACGGCCGTTGCCGTGAATCAGGGCGGGAAGCGTAAAGGTGCCGTTTGCACCTACCTGGAGACGTGGCACCTCGACATCGAAGAGTTCCTGGAACTGCGCAAGAACACCGGCGATGACCGCCGCCGCACGCACGACATGAATACCGCCAACTGGATCCCTGATCTGTTCATGCGCCGCGTAATGGAAAAAGGCCAGTGGACCCTGTTCTCCCCCAACAACGTGCCCGACCTGCACGATTTGTTTGGTGCGGAATTCGAAAAGGCCTATGTGGCCTACGAAGAAAAAGCGGCCCGCGGCGAGATCAAGCCCTCCCGCACCGTGCAGGCGAGTGACCTGTGGCGCAAGATGCTCACCATGCTGTTCGAAACCGGACACCCCTGGATCACCTTCAAGGACGCCTGCAACGTTCGCTCACCCCAGCAGCATGCGGGTGTCGTGCACTCCTCAAATCTGTGCACCGAGATCACGCTCAACACCTCCGACACCGAAACGGCCGTCTGCAACCTGGGTTCCGTTAATCTGCGCCAGCACCTGAAAAACGGCGCACTGGACCATGACAAGCTCAAGCGCACCATTTCTACCGCCATGCGCATGCTGGACAACGTCATCGACATCAATTACTACGCCGTCAAGAAAGCGCGAGACTCCAACCTGCGCCACCGCCCGGTCGGCCTGGGTGTCATGGCGTTCCAAGACAGCCTGTATGAGTTGCGCATCCCCTACGCCAGCGATGCTGCCGTGAATTTTGCAGACCAGTCCATGGAAGCCATCAGCTATTACGCCTACTGGGCATCCACCGATCTTGCCAAAGAGCGCGGCAAGTACTCCAGCTACAAAGGATCGCTGTGGGACAAAGGCGTTTTGCCACTCGACACCCTCGACATGCTGGCCAGTGCGCGTGGCGGCTATGTGGAAGTGGACCGTTCGTCCACCATGGATTGGGATGCGTTGCGTCAGAAGATTGCGGCTGACGGCATGCGCAACTCGAACTGCGTTGCCATTGCGCCGACTGCAACCATCTCCAACATCATCGGCGTCGATGCCTCCATTGAACCCAGTTTCGGCAACCTGTCGGTCAAATCCAATTTGTCCGGTGAGTTCACCGTCATCAATGGCTATCTGGTCAAAGATCTGAAACGCCTGGGTCTGTGGGATGACGTCATGGTGATGGACCTGAAACACTTCGATGGATCCCTGAGCCCGATCGATCGTGTTCCCCAGGAAGTCAAGCAGTTGTACGCAACGGCGTTCGAAGTGGAGACCCAGTGGCTGGTGGAGGCTGCAGCGCGTCGTCAGAAGTGGATTGACCAGGCGCAATCGCTAAATATTTATATGGCGGGCGCTTCAGGCAAGAAGCTGGACGAGACTTACAAGCTCGCCTGGTTGCGCGGCTTGAAGACGACCTACTACCTGCGCACCATGTCTGCAACGCATGCGGAGAAATCGACCGTCACTGCTGGACGCATGAATGCAGTATCCAGTGGCAATGACGCCAAGGGTTCCATGCGAAGTTCCAGTGCGCTGGAGACCGCAGCAGCAGCCGCGCAAATGCAAATGGAGATGGCGACAAACGCGGCGACGGACATCAAGTTTTGTGGCGTTGATGACCCGACCTGTGAGTCATGTCAGTGAAGCCAAAGCACGCATCGCATTTCATGCGATGCAATTGAACAACACATGCGAGCAACGAAATGCATGATTACTTTTCATTTCATTTCGCTGCTCTCATAATCCGTTGATTGGAATTATTTATGTTGACCTGGGACGAAGAAATCAAGCCCACATCGCTGCCGGATTTTGCGCTCACGCCGTCGGAAGATCTGTCGGCCGACCGAGCGCAAACCACTCTGGTTCAAGCCGTCGCACCCCAACGCATGCGGGCTGCTGACAAGCGCATCATCAACGGCAAAACCGACGTGAACCAGCTGGTGCCGTTCAAATACAAATGGGCGTGGGAGAAGTACCTTGCGAGCTGCGCCAACCATTGGATGCCGCAAGAGGTCAACATGACCCGGGACATTGCGCTATGGAAAGACCCCAATGGTCTGACCGAGGATGAGCGTCGCATCATCAAACGCAATCTCGGGTTTTTTGTAACGGCGGACTCACTGGCTGCCAATAACATCGTGCTGGGCACTTATCGGCATATCACCGCGCCCGAATGCCGCCAGTTCTTGCTGCGTCAGGCGTTTGAAGAGGCCATCCACACGCATGCGTACCAGTACATCGTGGAGTCGCTGGGGCTGGACGAGAGCGAAATCTTCAACGCCTACAACGAAGTGCAGTCCATCCGGGACAAGGATCAATTTCTGATCCCGTTCATCGATGCGATCATGGACCCCAACTTCCACACAGGTACGCCGGAAACCGATCAGACACTGCTGAAGTCGCTGATTGTCTTTGCATGTCTGATGGAAGGCTTGTTCTTTTACGTTGGCTTTACGCAGATCCTGGCATTGGGTCGGCAGAACAAGATGACCGGCGCAGCAGAGCAGTACCAGTACATCCTGCGGGACGAGTCCATGCACTGCAATTTCGGCATTGACCTGATTAACCAGCTCAAGCTCGAAAATCCGCAACTCTGGACCGCGGAATTCAAGAGCGAAATCAAGGCTTTGTTCGAAAAGGCTGTGGAGTTGGAATACCGTTACGCAGAAGACACCATGCCACGTGGCGTGCTGGGCATGAACGCTTCCATGTTCAAGGGCTACTTGCGCTACATCGCCAATCGACGTGCCACCCAGATCGGACTGGAAGCACTGTATCCTAATGAAGAGAACCCGTTCCCCTGGATGAGCGAGATGATCGACTTGAAGAAGGAGCGTAACTTCTTCGAGACACGCGTGATTGAGTACCAATCGGGCGGTGCCCTGTCCTGGGACTAAAACGTTGAAAATAGTTCTGCGAATTTCACAAATCCACCTGCGCTCCGTGAAAGATGCGATGGGTTTGTGTCACCACGTTCATGCTGCTGGGCCTTTGCCCAACAACATGAATCGCTTCTTGCGATCCAACCGGCAAGAAGTGCTCTTTGTAAATTGATCAAGGAGAAAATAATGGCAACTGCAAAAAAATCGGCTCCAAAAAAAATGGCCGCATCCGTAAAGAAAGCTGCACCAGCGAAAAAAGCTGCGCCAGCAAAAAAAGTAGCTGCTAAAAAAGCAGCTCCTGCCAAGAAGGCCGCTCCGGTGAAAAAGGCTGCTGCCAAAAAAGCAGCTCCTGCCAAGAAGGCCTCTCCGGCGAAAAAAGCTGCTGCAAAAAAAGCAGCTCCGGCCAAGAAGGCCGCCGTAGCAAAAAAGCCAGTCGCTAAAAAGGCAGCCAAGAAGTCGGCTGCGAAGAAAGCCGCGAAAGCACCCGCTGCTTCCTCCGCGCCTGCTGCTCAGACCACTTTGAGCCCGCAGGCCGCATGGCCCTTTCCAACATCCAGCAAACCCTAAACGGTCCGCTGATTGGAATAAAGGCCCGGAACCGCAAGGTTCCGGGCCTTTATTATGGGTAGAAAGCAAGTAACCGGTAGCCCGACACCCGATCGGTGGGCGCCGGCAAGCGCACATTAATAACCAGACTCGCGGCCAACTCAACACCGGGAGCCATGGCGGCCTGCTCGATCCCCAATTCGCTGGCCGCAAAAATCCGCCGAACCAGCGGACGATCCTGCATATCGGTGAGTGCCAACTCCATCGCTGGCGTCGCCACTTCTATTGGAGCGCTGTTCTTGAGCGTGAAATTCAACCGATACACATCGGCGCGGACTTTGGTGAAAGAAGAACTGTCTATCACCACGGATTCAATTTGCCGCAAAGGTGCAATCTTGCAGGCCAGCGCTTCACATACCAACGACACAAAGGGTT
>JAYTRR010000191.1:0-11662 GCA_043746005.1 Burkholderiales bacterium | reverse complement strand
CCGCCATGGCAAACAGTTCGGCAACCCGGGCGCGCTCCTGAATGAGCTTTTTGACGTCGTCGTCCGCCACCAGTAGCTCATGCAAACCAATCCGGCCTTTGTAGCCCGTCTTGTTGCACTTGTCGCAACCCACGGCTTTGTAAAGCTTGATCTGGCCGTCTTGACCGTAAATCTGGCGCCAGCTCTCCAGCAGCTTTTTGCTCTCGCCTGCGTAGTCTTCCTTCCAGGCTTTGGAGTGGCGCAGCTCTTCGGCATATTCCGCCAGAAACAGGCGCAGCTCTTCGGCATCGGGCTCATATGATGCTTTGCAGTCGCACAGCTTCTTGGCCAGCCGCTGCGCCAAAATGCCCAAGAGCGCATCCGCAAAGTTGAACGGGTCCATGCCCATATCCATCAACCGGGTGATGGACTCGGGCGCCGAATTGGTGTGCAGCGTGGAGAACACCAGGTGGCCGGTTAGCGAGGCCTCTACGCCCATTGAAACCGTCTCCTTGTCGCGCGACTCGCCCACCATGATGATGTCGGGGTCGGCCCGCAGAAACGCGCGCATGATGAGCGCAAAGTCGATGCCCGCCTTGCGGTTGATCTGCACCTGGCGCAGGCCTTTTTGGGTGATTTCAACCGGGTCTTCGGCAGTCCAAATTTTGGTGTCCGGCTTGTTCAGAAACTTCAGGATGGAGTGCAGTGTGGTGGTCTTGCCCGAGCCCGTAGGTCCGCACACGTAAAACAGTCCATAGGGTTTGCTGACGGTGGCTTCCAGCCGGGACTTGTTGTGCGCAGTCAGGCCGAGTTTTTCCAGAGGAATCGGTTCGCCAGCGGCCAGTATGCGCATGACGACGTCTTCGACACCACCGGCCGATGGAATGGTGGCCACGCGCAGTTCAATGTCCAGCGGGCCATACTTCTTGAACTTGATCTTGCCGTCCTGAGGCTTGCGGCGCTCGGAAATATCCAGGTCGCACATGATCTTGAGGCGCGTAACCATGGCCTGGCGGAAGTGCGCGGGCACCTCCACATAGGGCACCAGGCTGCCATCGATGCGAAACCGAATGCCGGTTTTGAACTTGCCCGGCAGGGGTTCGATATGGATGTCGGATACCTTCTGATGGTAGGCGTCGATGATGACTTTGTTGACAAACTTCACCAATTCGTTGTCGGCCGCGGCAGATTCCAGCGAGTCTTCGTTGCTGCCATCGTCGATGGGGCCACCATCCATGTCGGCCAAAAGCTGGTCAATGGTGCTGCTGTCGGCGACAGTGCCAAAGAGCTGGGCCAAGGTCTCCACAAACTCGGTTTGCGTGGTCACGCGGTAGGCAAATTTGGTGATGCGCGGAAACACCTGCGGCACGATCCGCGAGCCCCGCACCGCCTCGGGGTCCATGCACATGATGACCAGCCCTTCGGGCGACTCCTCCAGCGGAATCCAGCCCTGCTCCACGATGAACTCGCGCTTGAGCGGCCCGTGCAACATCTCGGAGCGAATGCGGCCGGCATTGAATGCCTCGTAAGGCAGATTGAAAAATTTGGACAAAGAGGGGCCGATTTGCGCCGGCTTGATCTTGTAGTGGTCCATCAGCATGTGTTCAACCGACTTGCCCTGGTTACGGGCGTCCTGAACGCATTGGTGCAGCTCATCTTCCGTCAGCAGTCCATCGGCTACCAGCGCGTCATATTTGGTCGCTTTTTTGCGCGGACTCGCACTGGCCTCCTTGGCACGCTGGCGGATGGCGGTGGCAAGTGTCTTGCAAAGCTCTGTTACGCCGTCGACTTCCAACTCACCGAACGGCTCGTCGCTCTTGTTGTTGATGACCTGCAGCACACCGTGCAGAATGTCACCTTCCAGAATGGGGGCCACCAGCATCTGGCGGGTTCGATAACCCGAACGCTTGTCCACCTCTTTCAGAAACGTCAATGACGGATGAATCTGCTTCAAGGCTTCGTCGTCATACACATCGGCCAGATTCAGCGGTGTGCGGCTGAAAGCCACATAGCCTGCAATACTTTGCGGCGTAATGGGCAACTTGAGGTCGCGACTGCTGTTGAGCCCGGTCTTGATCTTGGAGATGATGGCTGTGTGGTCTCCATTGACGACATACAGGGTCAAGCGGTCGGCATTGAGCAGCTTGCAGATATCCTGACTGGCCTCGAGCATGATTTGCTCGAGGTTTTCGGTGTCATGGATGCGGGCCGTTACATGGTGCAGCTGGCGGTAGAAAAGCGCCTCAAACGTCATCCCCCGTTTTTGGGATGGCAGTTTTTGCGACTCAAAAAAGGCCTGCTCCGAGGACTGTCCGGAAGAGCCAGAAGACAAAATAGCACTCATATTTCAAACTCCTGCCCTGCGCGAAGCCTGCGAATGTCATGGGACACATGAGGACCAGCCGGATGGGTCTGATCAAACTTTTGTATCTCCGCCATGATTAGCTCGGTTTCTGCAGGTTTGGTATGGGTAATGTAGATCGGGTAATTCTTATCGGGCGCAATGTAGTCCAACTCGTCCGCCAGCACAGTGGGGGAGAGGTGCAAACTGCGCTGGGCCAGGTCTCTTTCGCGGTTGCTGAACGCGGTCTCAATTACCAGCATGGCGACATTGAGCTGGTTGAGGCGCACCCACAAGGCGGGGTTGCGCTCCGTATCTCCCGTGAAAACCCAGCACCCCCCACCCGCGTTAATAGAAAACCCGGCCGCCGGCACGGTATGGACAGCAGGCAAGACTTCAACCAACTTGTCATTGAACTGCAGTGTCTGCCCTACGCGGATTTCATGAAAAATGACAAATGGTAACTCTGGGGTGGGTATGCGGGTGAAATCCGGCCAGATCACATCATTGAAAAGGTGGGTCTTTAGCGCCGTGATGGTTCCAGCCAAGGCGTAAACCTTCAAGGGCTCCTGCCGCCGCGACGCAATGGCATCGACCATCAATGGCAACGCTGCCACATGGTCCAGATGCGAATGGGTCAGCAACACATGGTCTATGGTGCACATTTCGTCCAGTGTCAGATCCCCGACGCCGGTCCCGGCATCGAGCAAAATTTCACCGTCAATCAGGAATGAGGTGGTGCGGCAATCCCTGGCAATGGCGCCAGAGCAGCCCAATACACGAACTTTCACGACGGTAGCCTCATTTGGTTTCGAAATTGGTTGCGCCGTCCCACTCAGGATCGAATGGCAGGAATCGCATGGCGGCTACCCGTTCTCCGTAGAGTTGGTAAAGGTATTTTTTGGCATTCATGCGCATTAAATTAATCAAAAGGACCTCGGCCTGGTCCCATTTTTGCGCTCGGTATGCATTTAAAAAGATCGCCCAGGTCTTGAGTTCGTGGACCAGGTCTGCATCCTGCAATTGTTTGGACGCCACAGGCCAGAATATCGAGACGACCTGCGCCTTGCCTTTTACCCGAACGCGATCAAGTTCTTGCCACGCATAATCTGGCGCCAAGCGGCGTGTAGTTTCATTCACAACGATGTCAACGCCATAGATTTTGGACAGCCCCTCAAGCCGGGAGCCCAGATTGACGGCGTCGCCGATAACAGTGTAGCTTCGGCGGATGTTGGAGCCCATATCACCCACGCACATGGTGCCCGTATTGAGACCCATGCCAATGCCAATCTCAGGCAAACCGCGCGCACGGTGGTCTTCGTTGATGCCACGCACGGCGTCGGCCATCTGCATGGCGGCCTGCACGGCGAGATGGGCATGCTCGGGCGTTTCTACGGGGGCACCCCAAAACGCCATGACGCAATCGCCCATGTATTTGTCGATCGTTCCCCGATTGGCACGGATCAGCCTGGTCAGGCGACTGAACACCCCCGTCAGCAGAGACTGCAATTGAATGGGCTCCATGCGCTCTGACATCTGGGTGAACCCGCGCATGTCGCAAAACATGACTGTCAACTCCCGATTGGTGGCCTGCATGCTGTAGCGATCGGGGTCCTTGACCATTTCGTCGACCAGCTCGGGGGGCACATAGGTACCAAACAGATTGGCCAGTTCCCGTTTGGAGCGGCTTTCCACAAAGTAGCCGTAACTCATGTTCAGGGCAAAAGCCGCAAGCGCCATCGTGAGCGCCGAGGCCAAAGGAAGTACCAATCCATATGACAGGTATAACCAGAAGTTCAGCCCTACCAGCATCGATAGCACCGCCGCACTGAGAATCACCGCCCGAGACGCGGACAGAAGGGGTAGCCCGAAGGACAGGATCAACCCCGCGAAGGTCAGCATGACCACGTCGTACCCCAACGCGTAATCGGGTTTGAGCAGAACCTTGCCATCCAGAAAGCCAGAGATCACGTTGGCATGCATTTCCACGCCTGGATACGTTTCGCCCACCGGCGTCACGCGCAAGTCCAGCAGGCCCGGGGCAGTGGTTCCAACCAGAATAATCTTGCCTTTCAGGCTGCCGGGTGGCACACGCTGGGTCAGGATATCCGCCGCGGAAACATAGCGGAACGATCCCCCCCCCACACCACCCGGGCCGCGAAAGGGAACCAAGGTAGCGACCCGCTCGTCCACGTTGGAAAATCCAGGCGCCAGACCAGGCGAACCGGCCAAGGCCCGGAACATTGCCAGCGCAATCGATTCGTAATATTGCCCCTGGTATTCCGCGAGCAAGGGCAGGGAGCGCACCACCCCATCACCATCAGTGATTGAATTGAAAAATCCTGCCATGGGCGCGGCCGTGGCCAGCTTTTCGATATTGGAGCCATAGCCGTTCCAGGAGGTCGCGTGGATCGTACGACCCCGAAGGGCCTCGCGGGAAATGACGGGGGCAGGCAGGACTCCGTTGGTGCGGCCATCCCGGTCGCTGGTCAGGTAATAGCCCAATACGACCGGTCGCTTGTCCAACGCCTTGGAAAATACGCCGTCATAGTCCAGCGCAGGCTGCAACTGGCGCAAGCGTTCAGAGAAGCCGGGTTGATCTTTTAACTCTGTGCGCGCCAGCTCGTTGAGTCGGGCAAGACCAGAGCTCTCATCTGCCTCGGCAAACACAACGTCGAACCCCAGCAGTGCGATTTGGTGCTGCTCAAACAACCCATCCACCAGTTGCCCCAGCTTGTTGCGGCTCCAGGGCCAGCGGCCGTGCTCGGCAAGGCTTTTTTCATCGATATCGACAATCACGATACGCTCGTCGAGCGTTCTTGGCATAGTCGCCCGCAATCGCGCGTCGTAAAGGATGTCGTCCAGCCGCTGCAACACTCCCATACGCGCAACACCCGCAGCATGAAGCAAGGCAAGGACAACCGGAATCAACGTGACCGCAATGCGTGACCAATGCTTTGCTATTGCACGCATGTCATGGCACGCTGACGAGCAGCGCCCGGCGGAAATTGCCGAGGAAACACCAACCGTCAGGTTTGAACAAATTGCATTTGGGTGCCTGCCAATTCGATCAGGTCCCCATTTTTCAGGGAAACCGGATCCGATCGAATCGGAGAGCCGTTCAACGTCGGGTTGCCCGCCCCTTCAACATGGTGCACCACAAAGCCCCCCTGACGACGGGTAATGGCTGCGACGGCTACTCCAGGCTTGCCAATGGTGGTAACCACTTTGGTCAATGGAACTTCGCGACCTGAAGCAGCGCCAGACAATACCTTGATGGCTGCATGAAAAGCACCCAGACCAGTCGAATCTCCTGCGCTGGGAGAAAATCCGGAAGGGGTCGCTGCTGCCTGTGACGCCAGGGGTTGGGACTTGAAGACCATTGTCTTGTCAAAACTATCCGCCTCACCGTCCCCCACAAACTTGATCTTGTACTTGCCAATCTCAATGGCATCACCATTCTGCAATTGCTGCTTCTTTACAGCCTTGCCGTTCACATAGGTGCCGTTGGTGCTGTTGAGGTCTTCCAGGAATACTTCCCCGCCCGTCATCTGAAGCACAGCGTGCTCCCCACTGACAGCAAGGTTGTCAATCACGATATCGTTGTACGGTCTGCGCCCCAAAGTAGTACGGTCCTTCGTCAGTTGTACTTCCTTGATCACGACCTCATCAATCGAAACGATCATTTTCGGCATGATCGACTCCTTTTTCTGTAATTTGTTTCTGGAAAACGCATCTGCTACTCACTTTCCTAGCAATCTCGCGATTAGACCTCGCTTTTCAGCGGCCTCGCTCACTGCCACCAACAACACTGAAATATTGTCGCGACCACCGTTTGCGTTGGCTGCGTCAATCAACTGAGTCGCTTTTTGCTCCAGCCCAGTCTCGGCTGCAACAATTTCAGCTATCACGGAGTCTTCTACCATATCAGACAGACCATCTGAACACATCAGGTAAATATCACCGCTTTCCACCTGATACTCGTTAACTTCCAGCAACACCAACTCTTCCACTCCGAGCGCGCGCGTCACGAGGTTCCTGATGGAAGAGGTGGCTGCTTGCTCCGGAGTGATCAGCCCTGCATCAATCTGCTCCTGCAACAGCGAGTGGTCTTTCGTAATCTGGTCCAGCACCCCTGCGCGCAGGCGGTAGCAACGCGAGTCGCCAATATGGCCGATCAACAGCTTGTCTTCCCGAAAAATGCCGACGACCAGCGTGGTTCCCATGCCCGCGTAGTGCGCATTGGAACTGGCAGAGTTGAATATGGACAAATTGGCGTTGTCCACGCAGATTTCCATTGCGCGGCGAACTTCCCGGGACTTGGCTCCCACTCCCGCTTCGCTCAGCCAGCGGCTGAGCTCTGACTTGATGAAGGCCGTTGCCATGCCGCTGGCAATCTCACCTGCGTTGTAGCCGCCCATGCCGTCTGCCAATACAGCCGTGCGCGTGGCTTCATCAAACACAACCGAGTCTTCATTGTTGTCCCTGGACATACCGGGATCCGTTTTTGCGCAGAATTGATATATCATTTTTTCTCTATATTTCAGTATCTGCACGACCACCTGCGGAGGCCTGATGTGGCTTCACCGCTGGATGAAAGACCGTTTTTTCGAATTCAGAAAGCGTGGCGGGGACCGTTTCAGCAAAGTGCATTGAAGGGGCTGTCGATATAAATACTGCCATCTTTCTGGTAGCGGCGATTCCGGCCCCCAATGCTTTCACCGGTGCGGCAACCTCTACTCCCGAGAGCTGGCTCATCACACTACGCAGGTCTGCCGCGAACTGCTCGCCATTCTGATACCTGGTTTCTGGCCGTTTGGTCATCGCCAACGCCACAACGTCCTCCAGAATGTGGGGCAACTCAGGACGGATGAGACGCAAACCAGGCGCGTCCTCATTGGCGATTTTATACATCAACTCGGACATGGAGTCGCCACGGAAGGGCAACACACCCGCGAGCATCTGAAACAGCATCACGCCCAGAGAGTACAAATCGGATCGACCATCGACCTTCTTTCCCGCAAGCTGCTCTGGCGACATGAAGCTGGGAGTCCCCAGCACCAGCCCGGTTTTGGTCTTGCTCGAATCCGTGATGCGTGCAATTCCAAAATCAGTCACTTTGACGGAATCGCTTTCGCGCTCGTACATGATGTTGGCCGGTTTGATATCCCGGTGCACCACGTTTTGCTTGTGCGCGTAGGCCAACGCCTCGGCGACCCGCGCCACGATGCTCAACACAACGGAAACGGGAAGCAATTGATCGTGCTTGCAATGCTCCGCCAGATCCTGGCCCTTGAGAAACTCCATGGCGATATAGGCCAGGTCATGCTCTTCGCCGGCATCAAAAATCGTCACGATATTCTGGTGCTGCAATCGACCAGCCGTTTCGGCCTCCCGAAAGAAACGCTCGCGTGCATCGACCAGGTCATCCCCCGAAAACTCCTGACTCAAGGCCAGCGTTTTGATGGCAACGACCCGCCCGATTTTGGGGTCCTTGCCCAGATACACAACACCCATGGTGCCCTTGCCGAGCTCTTTTTCGACCTGGTAACGGCCCAGCACCGGCTTTTCAACCGCTCCACCTTCGAGCAGCATGGTTCCTCCAGAATGTCCTGTGGCTCCACCCAGCATCACCGTTTCTGAAAGATTCCTGGCCCGGTTGAGCTTCGTTTTGACGTCCTTGTAGTGCTTGTCAAAAGCCACCATGTGTTCATAGACCGCTTCGGCCTTGTTGAACTGCCGCTTTCGCTCGAAATCCAGAGCCAGACTGTACAAATTTCCCATCACGGCTTCCCCCATCGGCACCCGGCGGAATCGATCGAAAGCCATATCGAGCTGACCCTGGCCTTGCAGTGCCAAGCCCATCATGCGATTGGTCTCCGCCGACTCTTCATCCGCTTGCACCTTACCCGCTTCGGTCATCAGGAACCGTTTGGTCGTCAACGCCAGATGACCCAATACCAGAACCGTGGCCGGAAATACGAGCTTGAGCCATAGGGCTGCCACCGAAAGCAGGCCAAACTCAAGCACCATCAGCGCAACAAAAAACGCCAAAGTCAACGTTGCAGCCATGCCGGCGGATAGGCGCGGCAATGCTGTAATCACATACAGCGCAACCAGCATGAACACGGCCAGAGTGGCCCATACACCCCACGAGGGCTGCACAATGAAATGCTCATTGAGAATGCTGGAGGTAATGTGAGCGATGGTCTCTGCCGGGGACAGGGCGGCATTGCCAGGGACCGGAAACTGAACCCCCACGCCCGCGGCCGTGGCACCAATGATGACGATCTTGTCTGCGTATTTGGAGGCTGGGATTTTCCCCGACAACACGTCGTAAAACGAGTCCACAGCGAAAGCGGGCTTGTTGTCGCGTCCTTTGTAAAACTGAGGCAGCATCAGAGCTGCCGCATCGGTCTTGACGCGCAGCTTGCCAATTTGCACCGACTCGCCCACGTTGAGGTGGACATCCGCCGAAGACAGGTTCAGGCTCTTGATTGCGGCGAGCAAAGCCATGGAAGGGACCGCTTTGCCGTAGTAGTTGACTAGCAGCGGCTCCAGACGAACGACGCCATCCACATCAGGAAACTGGTTGAGGTGGCCGATTCCCGCAGCTACGCTGCCCAGCGACTCGATCGGCTGCTGACCTCGCGACGCCGGTATCGAGAATCCTTTGGGATCATCCAGGGCACTTCTTAGCGCAAATGGAGGCAGCGGTGTGTCAGGGTTCCCCTGCTGGTCGCCAAGGGTAAAGACGGTGGGCAGCAAGACATTGCCCGCGTTTTGGATGCTGGTTGCCAGCACGGCGTCGGTGTCCAGTGCCGCCTCGGCTTCGGAAATCAGCTTTCCCAGCTCTGCGGTAGCCAGTGCGTTGTCCGCAGAAGTCCCGATTGCCGCTTTGATCCTACGGATGTAGCCCAGGCCAGGGTCTACTTGTGGCTCGAAGAAAAATGCGGTCTGCACAATGGTTTTGGCCTTGGCCGCCGCCAGCTGGTCGATGAGCTTGGCGTGAATATCCCGCGGCCACGGCCACCGGCCGATGTTGGCAATACTCTGGTCATCAATAACAATAACAGCAATGCGGTCAGAAGGCTGACGGGAGGTACTGGTGCTGGAAAAATCGTAGTAACGACGCTCCAGGGTTCCAATGAAATCGGTCGCAAGGTGCAAGCCGATGGCTGCAAGCACAATGGCCACTCCGGCGAACCAATCGGTCCTCCAGAAGGACCCCGATTTAGAAGAAGATTTCGCCACCGTCCAACCTTAGCCCTATTTTGCAGCGGCGCGCACTTCGCGACGCTCACCAATAACTACCCCCGACCAACTGGACGAGCCGAAGGTCCACGTTATCAGATGCCGCTGCTGTCGACAAGGCACTTCTTCACAAAACGACACTATTCATTGGGCAACCGTTCAAGCCACAGGTTTCGCGCGACTTCTAAGCACCATTCCAGCAGCTAGAACAAATACGGCACCGATCAGACCCAGGCCGTAGCCCCACACGGCTGCTTGGGCACCCAGTCACGCCCGGCCGGGTCACTGTGCGCCATGGTTTCTGCGATCCAGCCTAGTGTAGTGCTTGGAAATTAAGAGAACTTATTATTCCAACGCATCTCCAACGAACACTTTGTATCCTACGGAGATTGCGATGCGCGTAGCCAGTGCGATTGAATTGAGCGGCGAACAACGAGCCAGGCTGCTCAAGTTGGCGCATTCCCAGACCGCCAGTGTGCGGTTGGCCCGGCGCTGTGCGATTGTGTTGCTGGCCCATGACGGGTACGACAACCTCACCATTGCGGACATGCTCGATCTAGGGCGCATTCAGGTCGCGCGCTGGCGCGAGCGCTATGCGCAAGATGGGCTGGCTGCCATTGAGAAAGACCTGCCGCGCGGCGGACGACCCACAGACCGCATGATGGAGGCGCAGATCGTGCAAATGACTACCCAGAGCAAGCCCGAGGCGGCGACACATTGGAGCACCCGTAGTCTGGCCAAGGTGGTCGGAGTCAGCGACACCATGGTGCATCGGGTTTGGCGCAAACACGGTCTCAAGCCCCACATCGTGCGTGGCTTCAAGGTCTCGCGCGATCCCAAGTTCGCCCAGAAGCTCGAAGACATCGTGGGCCTGTACATGTCGCCTCCTGAGCACGCACTGGTGCTGTGCTGCGATGAGAAGAGTCAGGTTCAGGCGCTGGACCGCACGCAGCCTGGGCTGCCGATGAAGAGGGGCCGTGCGGCCACCATGACGCACGACTACAAGCGCAACGGTGTGACCACGCTGTTTGCCGCGCTCAACGTGCTGGACGGTCAAGTGATTGGCCAATGCCAACAGAAGCACACCCACGTCGAGTGGCTGAAGTTCCTGCGCCAGATCGACCGCGAGACCCCGAAGGACAAGACGCTGCACCTGATTGCCGACAACTACGCCACGCACAAGCATCCGGTGGTCCAGGAGTGGCTGGCCAAGCACCCGCGATTCAACATGCACTTCACGCCGACCTCGGCCTCCTGGCTGAACATGGTCGAGCGCTTCTTCCGCGACATCTCCGAGAACCGCCTGCGCCGCGGGGTCTTCACCAGCGTGCCCGAACTCGTCGAAGCCATCGATGGCTACATCGCTCACCACAACATCAAACCCAAGCCGTTCATCTGGAGTGCGCCGGGAGACCGGCAAGGAGCAAAGGGTGCAAGTCCCTGACAACAAAGAAGTAGCGAATCATGTTGTCCCCGAGTCATGCGGGTCGTATCGCGAGGTGCGGCGCGAAGCGTTGACAGGGGTACGCATAGGCCAGCCATTGAGCCGCGATAGGAATGTAATTCCGGGTGCCCACGCTGTTCCAAAAGCGGAAGGCAACACGTTTGGGCGCGTCATCGCAAGCGCCTCGGCGACCCGGCGTGGTCGTAGACCCTGGCATGTGCGCACGCTCCTGGTACGGGAACCGGGAGATCTCTGGTCTGACCGTCGGTGCCAGCACCGGCCGACGGTCCGCATCGGGAAGGCGAGGAGCCGAAGCCGATGATGCACGGATCGGAGAAGTCAGACCCATCAGTAGTAGCTGTGAAGCCTGCGAACAAGGCCGGGCAACCGGGTGCGGAGCGGGGGGAGCCAAGGGGTGGGACCAAGGGAAACACGGACCAACCGCGCACGCGACGGACACAGAGCCGAGCAAGCGTGTCACCGGGGCTGGAACGTGTACGCAACGCTGCAAGGCAGCGGAAGAAGGAGACGTTCAGTGCGCTGCTGCACCACGTCACGATCGATGAACTGAGGACTGCGTTCATGGCGCTCAAGCGTCGTGCCGCACCCGGGGTTGACGGTGTGACATGGCAGGACTACGAGGC
>JAYTRR010000190.1:0-3806 GCA_043746005.1 Burkholderiales bacterium | reverse complement strand
TGCTTTGATAAATACTGGTGGCCTGGGGCGGAATCGAACCACCGACACAAGGATTTTCAATCCTCTGCTCTACCGACTGAGCTACCGGGCCTGAGCCTGAAATTATAGCAGCAAGAATTGCACGATTTGCGATTACCCAATCAGATGCCGTTTCGTTTGCCACGTGTCAAGTCTACGCCAAGCTGCTTGAGCTTCCGGTAGAGGTGGGTCCGTTCAAGGCCGGTCTTTTCAGCCACGCGCGTCATTGATCCATTTTCCCTGGAGAGGTGGTACTCAAAGTACGCCTTCTCAAACTCGTCACGCGCTTCCCGTAAGGGCTTGTCGAGCACAAAATTCTGACTGGCCTGGAGCCCCGCATCCGCGAGCCCCGCAGCAACCGGCTGCACTAGGCTCACTGATTCAATAGAAGACACCGACACAAGTGTTTCCACCATTGCCACGGGCTTGCGCAGACTTCCACGAACGAGGCCCTGCTCCACCGCCTTGAGCAGTTTTTGTAGCGTAATGGGCTTCTCCAGAAACGCCATTGCCCCGATCTTTGTCGCCTCTACTGCCGTGTCGATGGTGGCGTGGCCACTCATCATGATGACCGGCATGGTCAGCACACCGGTAGAGGACCACTCCTTCAGCAAAGTCACGCCATCGGTGTCGGGCATCCAGATGTCCAGCAACACGAGGTCCGGGCGCTCGCGCGACCGCGCAGCCCGCGCCTGCGCCGCATTTTCCGCAAGTTCTACAGTGTGACCTTCGTCATTCAGAATTTCCCAGAGCAGATCACGAATACCGTGCTCGTCGTCAACAACCAGAATGTTTGCCATGGTGTACGCATTACCCCTTAGATGCCATTGCTTGCGCTCAGGTCTGAGCGCTGTTATCCGCGGCCAATGATAACGATACTTGCGCACCCACCACGAGGCCGTCCACCACGCGGTTGACGATGTCAACGCGCGAACCGTGTTCGTCAGCAATTTTCTTAACGACAGCAAGCCCCAGACCGGTTCCTTTGACTTTGGTCGTGACGTAGGGCTCAAAAGCACGTTTCAGAATATGGTCCGTAAAACCCGTCCCACGGTCCAGCACGCTGAGGCGAACACGGCCTGTATTTTTTTGCCATTGGGTGCGCACAATCACTGCGCGATCTTCCATCGAAATGGCATTGGCAGACTCCGTGGCGTCCTGGGCGTTTTGTAATAAATTGTGTATGACTTGGCGTAACTGGTGGGCATCTCCCATCACCAAAGGGCACGCTGCATCCAACTCCAGGCGCACGGGTACCAGCGTACTGCCGGCATCATAAAGTTGCACGACATCCTGCACCATTGCATTGAGATCCAACGGCGCGAGTTCTGCCGCAGGCAAGCGGGCGTAGTCACGAAACTCATTGACCAGCCGCTTCATGGCATCCACCTGGTCGACAATTGTTTTGACGGATTTGGTGAGTATGGCCTGATCGGTTGGCTCCAATTTCCCATTAAGTTTCATTTCCAGCCGCTCGGCGGATAACTGAATGGGCGTGAGTGGATTCTTGATTTCATGGGCAAGACGCCGGGCCACTTCACCCCAAGCCTGCGCCCGTTGCACTGAGACGATTTCTGAAATATCGTCAAACACGAGCAACCGCGCATTGCCAGGCAACTCCGCCCCACGCGCAACCAGTGTGAGCGCGCGATCAAACGGGCCATGCGAAGAGGCGCCATTGCCCCCCAGTTCAAACGACTGCTGCCAATGATCCAGCCCATGCTCGGTACGTTGCGTCAAAAAATCCGCAAACTGCAATTGCACCGAGCGTCCAAAATCCTGCAAGCCCTTGATGTCCGACAACAATTCACCCTCATGGGCGACCAGTGGAACCCCGAGAATACGGGTAGCACCGGGGTTGGACGACCGTATTTCACCCTGCTCACCCAGCACCAGCACGCCGGCCGTGAGGTTATCGAGGATTGTCTGCAGGTTGGCCCGGGCAGCATCAACTTGGGCCATGCTGTTTTGCACTGCCTGACGCGCGTCTGCCAACTGCTCGGTCATGGAAGCGAAAGCACGGGTCAAGCCGCCCAGTTCGTCCTTGCCCTGCATGGCAATCTTGGGAGTAAAGTCCCCGGCAGCCACCTGGCTAACACCCTCGGCCAGCAATAGCAGGGGCCGGGCAATCTGGTTACCCAGAATTACGGCCAGCAGGATGGCTCCAAAAACTGCCAAAAACAAGCTGAGTGTGAGCGTGCCGATGTACATGCGCTTGAGACCCTGTCGGCCCAATGCCCGCTCCTGGTATTCGCGATTGGCACTTTCAACAGCCAATGCATTGGCTACAAGATTGGATGGCAAAGCCTTGGAGACCAGTAAAAACCGGCCATCGGCGGTCAGTCCAAGCGCTGTACTCGAAATGGGCACCAGAACTTTGATTCGGGCATTGGCAACCGTTCCCGGAGCGATGTCCTCCAGACCTTCGACCCAGGACAGCACCCGGTCACTGCGAGCCGCCCGGAATTGACTGGGTGACGGCTTGTCAGGACTTAACTGTAGGCGGGATTGGCCGGCACTGGCGATGAGTTTGCCCGAGGCTCCCCATACCGTGAGATCAGCCGCACCCAACTGGTCGACCAGCCGATCCAATAGCAACCCGGTAGTCGTTTCTGGATTCTCTGAAATTTGCGATGCTGCCGACCGTGATTTGCCAATCAGATCATTGGAAAGCGTGTCAAGAGTCACCCGCCCAAGATTCAGACCTGCCTCCAGTGCACCTTCAACTTTCACATCAAACCACGTTTCAATGGAGCGGGAGACAAATTGGTAGGACACCACATAGATGAGTAAACCGGGTGCAAAGCCCACCAACGCAAAAATGGTCGCCAGTTTGACGAGTAGCCGACTGCCGAACTTGCCTTCGCGTAGACGTACGAGCAAACGGTACCCCACCCAGACAATTGCCAAAAACAGGAGCGAAGCAACCACGACATTGATGGCGAAAAGCCGTGCGTAGTTGGCCTCGTACATCTCCCGGTTATTAGTGGCTTGCATCAAAAGATACAACAGGACGAATCCAATCACCACCATGGTTATCGCCCCGGCAGCAATAGCCCAACGCGTGGCTCTGGAACTATGACGAACGGTGGCCGTGCGGGTGGGCTCGGGCTTCATTTGACAGGGCTCAAAGACAGCGGTGCGCTGACGGCTGCGGCAAGATCCCAGTCGGATTGGCCCAGGGTTCCAATTTGAAACGGCCGGGGCAATTGGTTGAGATCCAGCCGAAACCGGAACTCCACTTTGTACTTAATCGACAGATCCAGTTCAGATGCGTCAGCAATCTTCCAGCGTGATACCCGCTTGATAGCAGCGAGTGCCTGCGCCAACGTGTCATAGCTTTGATTGAGGGCAAGGCCCAACCCAACGTCGCGACCTGCGCCGGTCGCTACGTTCAGTCGCCACCGTCGGGTGAGTGGCTGGTAGGCCAGCCGCATGTGGCGCTCCGCGCTGCCCACCTGTTTGTCGTACCAATACCACCGCTCGCGAAGGAGGCTTGTTTCTGTCACAAAAAACAGGGGTACGCCCTTCAGAAGTGCGTCTTCAACTACCGTGGGAAGCTCAAAAAGGACCTGCGCTGATACCAAAATATCATCGTCCGAGCGCTCAACCTTGAACTGCGAGATTTCAGTGACGTTTTGGGCTTGTGCATGGACGGTGCCAGCTAATATTCCAAGAATGCAAAACAAGCGGATAACCCGGTCAAGCCATCCGTTTCTGCAGCAGTGCGTAATAAAAGCCATCATGATCTGTACGCCGATTGTCCGGGACGACACCCACTTTGGCGC
>JAYTRR010000189.1:0-3829 GCA_043746005.1 Burkholderiales bacterium | reverse complement strand
GCCTTCGACCACGACAAAAAGTACCGCAATGTTCAAAGGTATTTTGATCACAAAGGATGACGCCGGTTATGCCGCATCGGTACAAAGTATGGATGAGTCTGTACTGGGTGACGGTGACGTCACGGTCCGTGTGGAATGGTCTACCTTGAACTACAAAGACGGCCTTGCCATCACAGGCAAGTCACCGGTGGTGAGGCGCTTTCCACTGGTGCCGGGTATTGATTTTGCAGGCACTGTTTCAGCCAGTAGCAACCCCTATTGGAAAGTGGGCGACAAAGTGCTGCTCAACGGTTGGGGTGTTGGCGAGTCGCATTGCGGCGGTCTTGCCGAAGTGGCACGTGTCAAGGGCGAGTGGCTGACTGTATTACCGTCGAAGTTTTCCACCCGCCAGGCCATGGCTATTGGTACCGCGGGCTATACCGCCATGCTGTGCGTGATGGCGCTGGAAAAGCACGGCGTCAAGCCAGAGGATGGCGAAATTCTGGTAACGGGGGCAAGCGGCGGCGTGGGCAGCGTGGCGGTTTCCCTGCTCTCCGAGCTGGGTTACACGGTCACCGCTTCTACCGGCCGTTTGGCCGAGTCGCCGTATCTCATGTCCCTGGGCGCCACTTCTGTCATTGATCGCAATGAGTTGTCTGCTCCGGGCAAGCCTCTTGCGAAAGAGCGCTGGGCAGGCGTTGTCGACAGCGTAGGAAGTCACACCCTGGCAAATGCCTGTGCAGCGTCGAAATACGGCGGTGCAGTAGCGGCCTGCGGACTGGCAGGGGGAATGGATTTTCCTGCCTCCGTCGCACCGTTCATTCTCCGGGCGGTCACTCTGTACGGCATCGACAGTGTGATGGCACCCCAGGCATTGCGGAGCCATGCCTGGAGCCGACTGGCGACGGATCTGGATATTTCCAAACTGGACGCACTCACCACGCAAATTGAACTTGACGACGCAATCGATACCGCCAGGCAGCTTCTGGAAGGCAAGATCAGAGGTCGCGTGGTAGTCCAAATCGGGCAAACTCCTGAATGAAATGGGCGCGGCTACGCGGCTACTCAGGTCGTTGAGCAGTAGGTAGCCTGTCAAACGGGTCCACCAGAGCACAACTGGATTGTTTGGCATGGCGCTCCTCCGAAATATCCGAAATATTGTGGACAAGGAAGGTCAGAAATTCAAATCCATTTTGACCACCACCAGTAGCCCATGGCTACTGCGCAAAGTAACCAAATAGCCACAATAACCATGGCGGCAGTACCGCTGCCCGGGCGCTCCAGCAGGGTCTGGGCTTTTTCACGCGATTCCTCCAGCACGTGTGGCGGCAACAGCCACAGCACCACGGCCAAACCCGCTGGAACCAGCAGCAGGTCATCCAGGTACCCCAGAACGGGAATGAAATCGGGAATGAGGTCAATGGGGCTCAGCGCATAGGCGGCAACCAGAGCCGCCAGCACGCGAACCATCCACGGTGTGTCGGGATGGCGAGCGGCAAAAAAAACCGCAACCACGTCGCGCTTGATGCGGCGTGCCCAGTCTTTGATCAAAGGGATAAGGGGCATGAATGCCAATGTAATGCACCGCGGGGGATATCTGCCCGCTGCAAGTCGAGCCTGCTGCAGTCAACGGTATCTTTCATGATTAAAAGTGCCTGTAGCCCCCGCAGAATATGCGCAAGCAGCTATAAATTCAGTAGCAACCCAATCCGTGCCCCAGCGCCCCGGTAAAATCACGCCCACTGATAGAACGCAACAAACCATGACCGACACCGCCTCCACACCTCCTGCACAGCCCGGCCTGCAATCCCTCTCCAAATCATTCGAGCCCGCCGCGCTGGAAGCCCACTGGGGCCCCGAGTGGGAAAAACGGGGTTACGGCGTGGCCGGCTACCGTGGTACACAGGAACCCAAAGCGGGCGAACCCGCTTTTTCCATCCAGCTGCCACCGCCGAATGTGACCGGTACGCTGCACATGGGCCATGCGTTCAACCAGACCATCATGGACAGCCTGACCCGCTACCACCGCATGGCCGGGTTCAACACTGCCTGGATTCCAGGCACGGACCACGCCGGTATTGCCACCCAGATCGTTGTGGAGCGCCAGCTGCAAGAACAAAAAATCAGCCGCCACGACATGGGCCCAACGCCCGCGGAAGCGCGCAAGAACTTTGTGAGCAAGGTCTGGGAGTGGAAAGAAAAAAGCGGAAACACCATCACCACCCAGATGCGCCGCATGGGTGACAGTGTGGACTGGAGCCGCGAATACTTCACCATGGACCCCAAGCTATCCAAAACGGTGACTGAAACCTTTGTCCAGCTCTACGAACAGGGCCTGATCTACCGCGGCAAGCGCCTGGTCAACTGGGACCCGATTTTGCAAAGCGCCGTGAGCGATCTGGAAGTGGAGAGCGAAGAGGAAGACGGTTTCATGTGGCACATCCGCTACCCGCTGGCCGACGCGAACGGCCAGGCGATGGCCGATGGCAGCAGCCTGGTGGTTGCCACCACCCGCCCCGAGACCATGCTGGGTGACGTGGCCGTCATGGTGCACCCCGAAGACGAGCGTTACACCCACCTCATCGGCAAGCAGGTGGTGCTACCCCTGTGCGGCCGCACCATCCCGGTGATTGCCGACGACTACGTGGACAAGGCCTTTGGCACCGGCGTGGTGAAGGTGACCCCTGCGCACGACCAAAACGATTACCAGGTCGGCCAGCGCCACAAACTGCCTAAGATTTGCGTGCTGACGCTGGATGCCAAGATCAACGCCGAGGCGCCTGTGGCTTATCAGGGGCTGGACCGTTTTGTCGCCCGCAAAAAGGTAGTCTCCGATCTGGAAGCCCTGGACCTTCTGGTCGAAAAGAAAAAACACAAGCTTATGGTTCCGCGTTGCGCCCGCACCGGCCAGGTCATTGAGCCCATGCTCACCGACCAGTGGTTTGTGGCCATGAGCAAGGCCAGCCCCATTGACCCGACCGGCAAATCCATCGCCCAAAAAGCCATCGACGCCGTGCAAAGCGGCGACGTGAAGTTTGTACCCGAGAACTGGGTCAACACCTACAACCAGTGGATGAACAACATCCAGGACTGGTGCATCAGCCGCCAACTGTGGTGGGGCCACCAGATTCCAGCCTGGTACGACGAAGATGGCAACGTGATCGTGGCGCGCAACGAAGCCGAGGCACAGGCCAAGGCACCGGGTAAAACTCTCAAGCGCGATGAAGACGTACTGGACACCTGGTATTCGTCCGCCCTCGTACCCTTTTCAACCATGGGCTGGCCCGAGAAGACGGAAGACTTTGACCTGTACCTACCCTCCTCCGTGCTAGTCACCGGCTACGACATCATCTTCTTCTGGGTCGCCCGGATGATCATGATGACGACGCACTTCACCGGCAAAGTGCCGTTCAAGCACGTCTACATCCACGGCCTCGTGCGCGACGCGCAGGGCAAGAAGATGAGCAAGTCGGAAGGCAACGTGCTGGACCCGGTGGACTTGATCGACGGCATTGAACTCACACTCTTGCTGGCCAAACGCTCAGAAGGACTGCGCAAGCCTGAAACCGCGCCTGCCGTGCGCAAGAACACAGAAAAAGAATTCCCCGAAGGCATCCCGGCCTTCGGCGCAGATGCACTGCGGTTTACCTTTGCCTCACTGGCCTCGCTGGGCCGCAGCATCAATTTCGACAGCAAGCGCTGTGAGGGTTATCGCAACTTCTGCAACAAGCTGTGGAACGCCACCCGCTTTGTGCTGATGAACTGCGAAGGCCAGGACTGCGGACTGATGGAGCACACCAAAGCGCAGTGCGAAGCCGGTGGCGAGGCGCATGGTTACCTGAGCTTCAGC
>JAYTRR010000188.1:0-3829 GCA_043746005.1 Burkholderiales bacterium | reverse complement strand
TCAAACTTGGCCGCAGCAAAGCAATGGGCCAACGCCTCCCCAACGCCTCCCCAATGCCCGACGATGCACCGGTGATCAGCGCGGTCTGGGTGGCCGGTTTGCTTGGATTTATTTTTGGCATGGTGATTCAGCGGTTGGTACTGGCGGGCACGTCAACTTGAAGCGTCATGCCCGCCAGTCGCAAGCGCTGCACCAGCACATCGCCCAGGCCACTGGCGGGTGTGAGCAAGCCACCGTGGCTGCGGCCACCCGGCAAATCATCCAACTGCAATGCCAGCGCAAGAGCGGATTCACACAGCATCTTCGTGGTGGCACGGTTACCCGGGTCGCCCTTGTCGAAAATCGAGCCCTTCACCCTTTTCCCGCCTGCGCTGTGGCCTACCCACTGACAGCGAAACGATCCCTTCTCCATGCTGTCTTCCGACGGGCCTTCTCCGGGTGCCGGCGCAAACCGAGCCGCTGCCTTGCGCACCAGCGACCACTGGAGCGCCGCATGTGACGCCAGCGAGCCGGCGCTCAGCACCGCGGCAGTCACGGCCGCTGCGGGCCCTTTGCCCAGACGCAAGTATTCCTGATACGAAAAGTCTTCGCTGTAGCCCAGCAAGGCAGCGCTGCGGCGCACCACGCGGGTGTTGATGGGTGCCATGAAGAACGGCCCCAGCCAGGCAGAAAAATCAGCGTCATGCCGCGGGCCAATGGGATCGGCATGGTCTTGCGCGTTGGCGGGGCGCAGGCCTTCGGGGTTGAGCAAAAACGGATCGGCCACCGCCTTGGCCTCTCCCGATGCGAACATGTTGAGCATGGACGCCACCGTGCCGCCATTGAAACCACCCCGAATGCTGAAGGCCGTCTTTACGCTGCTGCAAGCCTCGCCATGCTGCGCCCACATCGCCTCATTGGCCAGTCGGGCGCTCAGGTCGGACGGGATGGAATCAAACCCGCAAAACGGAATGATGCGTGCACCCGTTCGCTCGGCGTCCTGGTGGTGGCGGTCAATCAATCCTTTGACCCAGGGTGTCTCGCCGGTGATGTCTACGTAGTGCGTGCCGTGGCGCACGCAGGCCGCCACCAGTTCGCTGCCATACAGCGCAAAGGGTCCGGCGGTACTGAGCACCACCGTGGCGTTGCGCGCCAGTGCGTCCATGGCCGCAGCATCATGGGCTTCGGCCACCACCATGCCCACGTTGGGCGCGCCGCACGCTCTGCGCACCGCCTCCAGTTTGTCGGCCGAGCGGCCCGCCAGCGCCCAGGTCACACCCATGGTTCTGACCTGGGGATGCCGGGCAAAGTAGGCTGCCGTCTGGCGCCCCACAAAGCCGGTGGCACCGTACAGAACCACATCGTATTTTCGGGATTGTTTGCGTGCAGCCATGGGCGGGTTTCCTTCAAAGAGCCCATGGAGCATAGACGCAATCAAAACCCGGTACCACACGAGGCCTGTCGCGTTGGCAACGCCACAAAAATGCCGACCGCGCTACGATGCGCGCCTGTTTCCCCCACTGTGGAGTTATTCAAATGTCCCTCAACAACCTCGTCAACCACCAAATCCGTCTGGCCGCCCGCCCTGTGGGAATGCCCAAGTCCAGCGACTGGAGCCACACCTCGGAGCCGGTCGCTGAACCCGCTGAGGGTGGCGTTGTGCTGAAAACCCTGGCGCTCTCGCTGGACCCTGCCATGCGTGGCTGGATGAACGAAGGCAAGAGCTACATTCCCCCCGTCGGCATTGGCGAAGTCATGCGCGCCGGTGGTGTGGGCCAGGTGATTGCGTCCAAAAACGACCAGTTTGCCGTGGGAGACACCGTGAGCGCCACCTTTGGCGTGCAGGAATACATCACCATTACCAAAGATGAGATCAAGCGCAACGGCCTGGCAAAAATTGATTTGCGTATGGGCAGCCTCACCCAGTGGCTCAACGTGCTGGGCATGCCCGGCATGACCGGCTACTTTGGCCTGATGGATGTCGGCATGCCCAAAGCGGGTGAAACCGTCGTGGTGTCCGGTGCCGCGGGTGCCGTGGGTCAGACCGTGGGCCAGATTGCCAAACTCAAAGGCTGCCGCGTGGTCGGTATCGCCGGTGGCGCGGCCAAGTGCGACTGGGTGGTGAAAGAGCTGGGCTTTGACGCCTGCATTGACTACAAGGCCGGACCCGGCGCGGTGCGCGCGGGCCTGAAAGAGCATTGCCCCAAAGGCGTGGACATTTACTTTGACAACGTGGGCGGCGAAATTCTGGACGACGTGCTGGCCAAAATCACCCGTGGTGCGCGCATCATCATTTGCGGCGCCATCAGCCAGTACAACAACACCACCGCCGTGCAAGGCCCCAAGAACTACCTGAGCCTGCTGGTGAACCGCGCCCGCATGGAAGGCATTGTGGTGTTTGACTACGCCGACCGCTACCACCTGGCAATTGCCGAGATGGCTGGCTACATCAAGGATGGCCGCATGAAGAGCAAGGAAGACGTGGTGGTGGGCCTGCAAACCTTCCCCGAAACCCTGCTCAAGCTGTTCAACGGCGAGAACTTCGGCAAGCTGGTGCTGGAAGTAGCGAAGGCCTGACCGCTGCCGTTTGTGGTTTCTTGACTTTTCTGGATGTGCTTATTGCTATTTTTTTGATAGCTGCTTACGCATATTCCACGGGTGCTAGGGGCCTATTTTTCTTATAAAGTACCAGCGATGCTGCTTGCTAGGCTGCCCTGGCAGTCGCGGCCACCTGCTCCAGCACACCAAACAGTTCATCCACCTGTGCCGACGTAAACAAGGCGTCCGGCCCCAGCGGCGCATAGCTGGTAAACGGCGGCTCGTACAACAAGCCCGCCTCCATCACGCCGCGCTCTGTCAGGTGGGTGACGATCACCAGTTGGCGCGCTCGACTAGGGGCATCGCCACACGCGACCTCACGAGCGTCCGCAATTTGCTTGCTATATTGATCGACGGAACTCAAGTCGATGTAGCGAAAAGCGTCATCGGCTGGCGAACGAAGCGGATTCCAAGTTTCGGCGCGTGCCAAACACGTCCCGAGCGGAACTGTCGCGAGGCCCCTCACTTCACCACCCCCAACAACGCCATCATCCGCCGCGCACCGGCATCCAATCCGCTCCTTTTTTGATAGCTGCTAATGCACATCCCACGCGGGCCAGAAGCCTTGGAGGCAGAGCGTTCTGCGTAGGTCAAGGAGGAGCCCGCGCAGCGGGCGGGGGACACGGAGCAGAACGTTCTGCCTCCAAGGCGCCCCACGGCGAAAAAGGTTTGCATATTCATGGGTATTGCCGCGCAACGTGAAGAAGATTGAGCACGGTCACCGTGGTAGAAGTTTGCTGCAGCACGACCACGTAATTGGGGTGTACGACCAGCTCCAGCGTGTTGGGCCTGCGCCCAAGACGGCGAGGAAAGTTGGGATCAGTCAGGTTGTCGACTTGGCTGTGAATGTGCTGTTCCAAATCCAGCGCTGCGATCACGTTGTCGTGTGCAATGAAGAGCACCACATCTTCCAAGTCAGTCTGAAACTTATCGGACTTGACGACTTTCAATGCTGCCATTTAGGAGGAACGCACCGATTGCATGGCCCGCAAACGCGCCTGTAATGCCGCGCGGCGGGTCTGCACTTCTTCGTCCGTGAGCACCCGGTTGCTGCCATCCGCCAGCCCGTCAATGGATGCCTGCACCTTGGCACGAAACCACTTGTCGTAGGCGGCATCGGCCTGCGCTGCTTCGTGTGCGGCTTTGAGGGCCACGCTGCGGTCGGGGCGGGCCACTTTCTCTAGCGCGTGGGCTTCGGGGTGCCAGTCGGTGGCGTTGATGCGGCACTCGTTCAGGCCGATGCCGCGCAGCA
>JAYTRR010000187.1:0-3837 GCA_043746005.1 Burkholderiales bacterium | reverse complement strand
GGCCCAAGGCGCCCTGCGCGGCATGGGTGCCGTGGCGGCTGGCTTGATTGCCGCTACGGGCCTCAAGCTGATGGCCAGCCTGCAGCGAAATGTCATGGGCTTGGCGGTTTGCTACGCACTGGGAGTCGTCAGTTTCGTGGCCATCGGTCTATTCAAGGTGCCGCTGGCCGCGGTGCTGCTGGGTGTGGGTGGTCTGGCCTGCGTCTGGGCGTACAAGCAGCTGGGCAATATGGCATTGGCTCAAAAGATGGCCGGAGGCAGCGAATGATGGCCGGGTTTACCAGTGCCGACTGGCTCGCGCTGTTTGTGCACTTTATGTCACTCTCACTGCTGGCCATTGGCGGCGCCATCACCACTGCGCCTGAAATGCACAGCTACCTGGTGAATGAAAAATCGTGGCTAACCGACAGCCAGTTCACGTCATCCGTTGCGCTGGCGCAAGCAGCGCCTGGCCCCAACGTGCTGTTCGTCGCGCTGCTGGGGTGGAACGTGGGAATGAACGCCGGTGGCGGCATGGCCGCTGGCCCGCGCGCCTGGGGTATGGCCGCTACCGGGGTGCTGGTCACCATGGTTGGCATCATGTTGCCCAGCACCACCCTCACCTTTGTGGCTGCGCGCTGGGGACACAAGAACCGGGAACTGCGTGCGGTGCGCGCTTTCAAACAGGGCATGGCGCCCATCGTGATAGCCCTGCTCATTGCCACCGGCTGGATTCTGGCCGCCAGCCAGGGTAGCCCCCTGGAGCACTGGCGCGTGTGGCTGCTGACCGCCATTACCGCCGTGCTGGTGTGGCGCACGCGCATTCACATGCTGTGGTTACTGGGTGCCGGAGCGCTCTTGGGTGGACTTGGCTGGATTTGAATGGCTGTTCATCTTTAGCTTCTTGCGCACCAAAGCAAACAACGCGCCCAGCAAAAACAGGTCGATGCCCAGCCATTTCAACGTCGCACTGATTCCTGCAACGGCGTAAACAAAGCCGTCGTGATGAACAACCCATAGCCCAGAGCGCCATTGCACAGCAGCAAAACGCCATCGACCGGCAGATGCGCACGGTAGCGCAACGATGTCAGGATTCAGGGGCGCCCGGTAGACGCCCAAGCCCACGAACAGGGCCCGGATGACGATGCCGAGTGTCCAGTTGGCCTTGGCCATCGCGGCAAGGTGCGGATTGAGTTCGGGTTGACGACTGTCAGAGACGCTGACGCAGTGCCTCATAGAGGCAAATGCCGCTCGCCACCGACACATTGAGACTCTCAACAGCGCCATGCATCGGGATGCTCACCAATTGGTCACAGGTTTTGGCGGTCAACTGGCGCATGCCGTCACCCTCTGCGCCCAGCACCAGCGCAACCGGCCCTTTCAGGTCGGCCTGGTACAGAGTGCCCGGTGCCGCGTCGCTGGTGCCAATGATCCAGATGTTGCGTTCTTTGAGTTCATTCAAGGTACGCGCCAGGTTGGTCACCATGAAGTACGGCACGGTCTCAGCCGCACCGCTGGCTACCTTGGCCACCGTGGCGTTGATACCTGCCGCATGGTCTTTGGGGGCAATCACGGCATGCGCCCCGGCGCCATCGGCCACGCGCAGGCACGCACCCAGGTTATGCGGATCGGTCACACCATCCAGTACCAGAATAAGGGGCTGCACACGCTCGGCAACCGGCAAGGCCAGATTGGCCGCTTCCAGGTTTTCCAGCAACTCATCCAGCGAATGAATCTGCTCCAGCGCATGTACGCGCGCCGCCACGCCCTGGTGCCCGTGGCCGCCACACATTTTGGAAAGCCGCTCGCCATCGCTTTCGATCAGCCGAACACCCGACTCATTGGCCTTGTCCAGGAACTGCCGCATACGCGCGTCGCGCCGGCTGGGCTCGTAGTAGATTTCAATAATGGATTGAGGCGCGGTTTTAAGACGCACGGCCAAGGCATGGAAGCCGAATAAAACTTTGGGTGAAGACATGCCATGATTATCGCGGGTTAGCATCCGCTATCAAAACAGGAGCTGTCCACGCATATTCCTCGGGGGCCAGAGGCCAATATCGCTTTAAACCTCGACTAAAGAGTCCACCAGCTTCCCGGCTTCAATGGTAATTCGCCGGTCGCACCGGGCTGCTATGGCTCGGTCGTGGGTGACCAGAACCAGCGTCGTGCCCTGCTCGCGGTTCAGCTCGAACATCAATTCCATGATTTTTTCACCCGTGGCAAAGTCCAGGCTACCCGTGGGCTCGTCCGCCAGCAAGACGGCGGGGTGCACGACAAAGGCGCGGGCCAGGGCCACGCGCTGCTGCTCACCGCCACTGAGCACTTTGGGATAGGCCATCAAGCGCTGGGACAGACCCACCCGTGCCAGCATCTCCGTGGCGTCTTTGCGGGCGTCTTTGCGGCCATCCAGCTCCAGCGGCAGCATCACGTTTTCCAGCGCAGTCAAATTGCCCAGCAGCTGAAAGCTCTGGAACACAAAGCCCACTTTACTGGCCCGCAGTGCAGCCCGGTCATCCTCGTCCATCGCGAACAAATCGACTCCTGCCAGCCGCACTGTGCCGGAAGTAGGCGTGTCGAGTCCGGCAATGATGGACAGCAATGTGCTCTTGCCAGAGCCCGAGGCGCCGACGATGGCAGCCGTCTCTTTCGCTTTTAGCGCAAAATCGATGTCGAGCAGAATTTGCAAGGTGCCGGTGGAGTCGGTAACCGACTTGCACACATGCTCAACGGAAATAATTGAATCAGTCATGAGGCCTTCTTTGAATCGACGACACTTTATCGCGCTTGGCGTATGGGCTGCTGCGGCAGGGCTTTCAACCGCACAATCCGCCACGCCCAAACCGCACACTCCCACACTGCTGGTCGTGGGGGACTCTCTCAGCGCCGAGTATGGCCTCAAACGCGGTACCGGATGGGTTGCCTTGATGGAGCAACGACTGGCCCAGGAAAAAATCACGGCGCAGGTCGTCAATGCCAGCATCAGTGGCGATACGACTTCGGGCGGGCGCTCCCGTCTCCCGGCATTGCTGACCCAGCATAAGCCCACCGTCGTCGTCATCGAGCTGGGCGGCAACGATGCTCTGCGTGGGCTGCCTTTGCAGATGACGCAGGACAACCTGCAGGCCATGACCCGAATGGCGCAGGCCGCGGGGGCCAAAGTCATGCTGATCGGCATGCAGGTACCGCCCAATTACGGGCAGGACTATGCGCAAAAATTTGCCGCCACTTTTGTTACCGTGGCCAAAGCGGGCAAGGCGACTCTGGTGCCGTTTCTGCTGAAGGACGTGGCCGATGGCCCCAATGCCGCGCAACTCTTTCAGAACGACCGCATTCACCCCAATGAAGCGGCGCACCCCCTGATCCTCAACAATGTGTGGCCCACCGTAAAGAAACTGATTGCATGAGCCTGACCATTCTGAGCGCGCCCGAAGTACTGGCGCAATTGAACACCTTTGACACCATCATCGATGCCCGCAGCGAGGGTGAGTACGCTGAAGACCACCTTCCGGGGGCAGTGAACTGGCCGACGCTCAACGATGAAGAGCGCAAGCTGATCGGCACGATGTATGTGCAGGTCAACCAGTTTGAAGCCAAAAAGCGCGGGGCGGCCTTTGCTGCGCGCAATATTTCCATGCACATCGAACGCGATGTCATTGACAAACCGCGCGACTGGAAGCCTCTGGCCTATTGCTGGCGAGGCGGCAAGCGCAGTGGGTCGCTGTCATTGATCCTGGACCAGATCGGCTTTCGCGTCACCCTGGTCGAGGGTGGTTACAAGGCTTTTCGTGCCGCTGTGTTGCTGGATATTCCGCTGCAGGTCGCCAGACTGGATTTTCAGGTCGTTTGCGGCACTACTGG